>JAJPIQ010000046.1 GCA_021324685.1 Bacteroidota bacterium | reverse complement strand
GCAAGCCCAGGCCCGGCATACATTTTTACGATATAGCTATGGAATGGACTGAAATGCCAGAGATAATCGGCCTGGATGCGTAACGGTCCGAAATACGAGGCACCAATATCGCCCACAAATGCCTGATCGGGCGCCGTCCACAACTTTACAGTAGCTCCCAGAGGAGTCCCGAGCAAAATTCCAAAGCCGAAGCTTTTCCCTTCCGGTCCCTGCGCCTGAGCTATAGACGGGCTTAAAAAAAACGCCATGGCGATCATAGCTATGAATTTAGAGAAATAGCGACGGCATGATATTAGAGTAGAGTTCATAATTAATTTCTTAGAGCAGTGTTTTGCATGGAGCTCAACATAAATCGTACCGTTCGCATAGCAACGCTTATTTTTTTTGTAGTTTTGGGTATTTCAAGTACCGCTCGTGCACAAGGGGATACCGTTCGTCACGATTCTGTCACGAAAACCGCGAGCACCAGCCCGTTTTCGAAACGGGGTTTTGCGGGGGCGCCATACGTCAAATATGCGCCGGAAACGCGTTGGGTCGGCGGGGTGACGGGAATCTATTATTTTCACCTGGGTTCGGACACGAACGAGCAGCTCACCCGGCCCTCCGATGTGTCGGGTGGGGCAATGTATACTCAGAACCACCAGTATTCGATCGGTATCGACTATAATCTCTATTTTTCGCGGGACCAATACCTCATCAATGGCGGATTCCATTACCAGCAAATTCCGATCGACTTTTATGGGGTCGGGAATTATAGCCCGCCGGACCGCATCGATAATTATACTCCGCTGTACCGCGGACTGGAGTTTTACGCGACGCGAAAATTTGTCCGCACCCCCATAGGCGATGGACTGAATGCCGGGATCGAGGCAGAGTTCCGGTACGATAAAGTCTTATCGACGATAAACGATACGGGCCTCATTTCGAGAGGCCAGGTTCCCGGAGCCGCCGGAGGATTTTCAAGCGGTCTGGGAGCGATCGTCATCTATGACACGCGAGACAACATTTATTCGACCCATGAAGGCGAATATGGTTCGTTCGATGCAAAATATTACGGTAGAATGCTGGGGAGCGATTACACCTTCAGCCGGTATACGCTCGATGCGCGCAAATTCATTCCCATCGCAGAGGACCAAACATTTGCGGCGCAATTCTATGGCGTCATCGCCAATGGCCTGGTCCCCTTTTATGAAATGGCGGAATTAGGCGGCGATTCCAAACTTCGCGGATATTATCTGGGCCGATTTCGCGAGAACGATCTCGGGCTCCTTCAGGCGGAATATCGTTTCCCAATCTGGTGGCGTTTTTCCGGCGATCTTTTTGCGGGCGCAGGAGAAGTTGGCCATACAATTTCAGACTTCACGTTCCGTGGAATTCACCCCTCCTACGGTGTGGGCCTGAGGCTCCTTATTATTCCAGCCGAACATCTCACCGGCCGGCTCGACTATGGCTTGGGCAGCGACTCGCACGGTCTCTATCTCGCGATTTTAGAAGCGTTTTGAGGAATTTTCTCAATTCTTGTGTAACATCACGCGTTTGTATTGTGTCCTGATACTATAAGCGCGGACGATCCGTGCTATGGGCGCTTTTCAAGTTGTCGATCCATACACTATGACCTTTTTACATTTTAAGGGACGTACACTCCGTTCCATGCTCTCTCATGTGAGAACCGGTTCTGTATTTATGACCGTGCTGTTTGCCGGACTTGGAACCTATGCCATCATGACTACGCAGGCGCATTCCGGCGGCATTACCGGGCAAACGCAAAAATCGACGAGCGCCGGGTGCTCGTGCCATTGCACTTCCTCGAACTCGGGTACCACCGTTTCTCTCTCGACCGGCAGTGGAACTTCGCCGATTACCCTGACCGCAAATCAGACGATCACATTTACGGCTACGGTCTCCAACAGCAGCGAAAACGATGGAGGGATCGATATCGCAACGTATAGCGGATCGGGCCTTACCCCTGGCAGCGATGGACTTCAAAATGGGATTAGCCCCAATACGAATGAGTTGACCCATACGGCCCCAAAAGCTTTTTCTGGGAATTCCTGTACCTGGACTTTTACTTACACCAGCGGATCATCCGCCGGATGGGATACCATCTATGCAACCGGCAATGCCGTCAATGGAGATGGATCTAATGACTTCGGCAACTGTACAGACAAATGGAATAACGCACCGAAATTTATTATTCATGTCGTCGTTCCAACGAAACGCATGGCGGTGAGCCGGAATGCTGTTTCCTTCGGCCAAATTCGTGTGGGTCGCCGCGTGGCCGATTCGTTGCTCGTTACTTCCAACGGCGACCAGGCGATCACGATCAGTTCCAGCAGCATGAAATCGGGAGTCGAATTCTCGAATTATCCGACGACTTCGAACCGATCGATCAGCACCGGCTCGACAGAAATGGATAGCGTTATCTTTTCGCCCAATGGCCGCGGCACGTTCAATGACTCGCTCATTTATTTGACCAATTCCGATACCGTGCCCAACCAACATGTTGGCGTCTACGTGAGCGGCCAGGGCATTCAGGCCATTTTCAACGCCACCAGTGGAACCACCATGGCATTCGGTAACGTACGCGTCAATCGTACTTCGCAGCAGACTTTCAGTTTCTCGAACTCCGGTGACGATACGCTCTTCTTACAAACACCGACGATTTCCGGAAATGGTTTTGCAATCGTTTCGGGACCAACCAGCAAAACGCTGGCACCGTCACAATCGGCTTCGATGGTCGTAGCTTTCATGCCGACGGCAAAGCAGTCCTACAGTGCGACCCTTAATTTTTCAGCTTCGAATAGCGTCTCGACTCCAACGGTTTCGCTCACCGGTAATGGAGTCCAGCCACAGCTTCAGATTTCGAACCTGATCGGCCTCGGGCCGGAACGTGTCGGTCAGATCCTGCAGGGCATGGCGACGTTCAAAAACGGGGGGAACGATACATTGCACCTATCGAATGCTTCCCTCACACAGCCATCGTCGATTTTCAACCTGGTAAACTACGATCAGACGATCCTTCCCGGAGCGACCGGAACATTTCACATTTCCTATAATCCAAACGGCGAAAAAACCGACAGCGCCACACTCCATTTTATTTCGGACGACCCGAACGATTCCAGCGTAACCGTAACGATCACCGGTACGGGCGTTCTTCCGCACATGTCCGTCGCCCAAAAAGGAGATACGGTCGATCTTGGACAAGTCAAAGTGAATTCAAGCTCGACCCAGGAGTTCGCTGTAACGGATAACGGTGGTGCGGACCTGACTTTAAGTAATGTTACGGCCTCGCCTTCGCCCTTTAGCGTTCAGTCCAGCCCGAATGTTGTTGTCGCAGGATCGACGTCATACATTACCGTTAAGTTCGCTCCCGTAACGACGGGAACGTTCAATGGCACGCTTGTTATCGCTGGCGACGACTCTTATAATGCGTCCGATACCATCTATCTTAAAGGCAGTGGAATCAATAGTTCACTAACGATCACCCCTCCGAACGTCGATTTCGGTGCGGTCCCCGTGACGACCACGGTGACGGACACCATCACGTTAAATAACACCGGCGGAGCACTGCTGAATATCGCTCGTTATCAGTTAAGTCCGACGGGCGGTGCCTTTGCCATCGTAGATTCTTCATCGCATCAGGTATCTGCGAACAACACAGCAAAAATTCGCGTAAGCTTTCGACCGGACTCTGCGATTTCGTATTCCGGAACGCTCACGCTCACCACCGACGATGCCAATACGCCAACCCGAACGATCTCTCTTTCAGGACATGGTGTAAAAGGAGCGCTTTCCATCGTACCTTCCTCCGTCGATTTCGGTTCCCTGATCGTGGGTCACGATTCGAGCGTAACATTGATGCTTAAAAATACGGGTCAAGCGAGCGTATCCATTGCTTCTGCGGCGTTCAGCGGTCCGGGCGCTTCCGCGTTCAGCGATGGCCCCTTCACCACACCGGCAACCGTTACCGCCGGCGATTCGACGCCGGTTAACGTAACATTTACTCCAACGGCCGCCGGCAGTTATCAGGGAATGTTACACTTCACCCTGGGCGATGGCACGAACATGAGCGTCGCACTGAGTGGCCAAGCCTCGAGCGGTGCAGGAGTGACCGCTCCCGGATCCTGGCCGTTCTCGCTTACGTTATCGCCGAATCCGGCGAACAATTCGATTGTGCTTCATGCCACGCTCACGCAGGTTTCCGAAACCCACATTGAAATTTTCAATGCCGATGGCCAGCCGGTCGTTACCCAGGATTTGGGAACGCTCGCCGAGGGTACCCACGACATTTTACTTTCGGTCGGCAGTCTGGCGAGTGGAACGTATTTCGTCCGCATTGGCAATGCGGCAGGCGGAGCGGCTGGAGCCAGGATGATCGTTCAGCATTAAAATGCTTGATCGTTCCTCATTAAGCCAATTCGAAGCAAATAAAAAGGGCATGCAGTGCATGCCCTTTTTTATGTGAAGCTTACTTCATTGTTCAAGCTTACTGCGCGGAATTTCTCGGTGCGCCATGGTGCTCATGCTTCTCCGGCGCTGGAGCGGGAGCCGCTTTCTTTTCTGCCGGAGCCTTCTTGGCTTCCGGCTTTGCCGGCTGACTTGCTTTGGTTGCCATGGAGTCCGCGGCCGTGCCCGCGGCATTTACCGCCAGTTGCTGGACCTGCTGTTGCAGATTCGTATGTGCGTCCTGGAAGCTTTTCCACTTGTCGTTAAGATCGTTAAAATTCGTTCCAAGCCGATCGTCCGCATTTTTGAATGCGTCGCCCTGGTCCGGCGTGGCATTCATATAGAGCTTCGTGCTGTCCTCGAGGGTGCCGATGGCCGCCATATCGGACTCGTGCTTGGCAATGTCCGATTTGAGCGAATTGATCTTCGCAGTATCGGCGCCCGGCTTGGCAGAGGCCTGACTAAGAGTCGTCATCCATTGGTCATGGTCGGTTTTCATCGTGGCCATGCTCTTATCGATCTGGTCCATCAGGGTCTGGGCTGACGCTTTCTTTGTCGCGTAGTCCGTTTCGAGTTCGGGATTCTTTTTGCTGCATGCCGCAAGGCCGATCGTGAACGTCGCCAATACGACAAAAAGGGAGAATCGGTGGAAAGTGATCATAGATATGTCAATTATGTGAGAAATACACAAGGACCCGTTTCAAGCGAACGTTCTTCAGAACGTTCGCGACCGCCAGACCTTGCGGTGAACTAAAAAATCGAATAGCTGAACAAATACTGAGCCGTAAAGAGTGCGGGTATTTATCGATAACCCGCGCCTATATTGTGATCCCGGATGGGCTCGAACCATCGACCCTCTGATTAAAAGTCAGATGCTCTACCACTGAGCTACGGGATCGTACCGGCAACGAAGCGTTCATTGCTCGGCGGGACGCAAACGACGAAAATGGGCTCAAAAATCCCTCGATCTTCATTTAATTCCTTCCGCCGGCGGCGCATATTTATCCTTTTTTGGTGTTTAGCGCGCTCATGGTTCAAAAAGATTATATCGAGGAGCTAAAATCGCACATTGGCGAAGACGTGACGCTTCGCGGCTGGCTCTACCATAAGCGCTCCAGCGGAAAGATACAGTTTTTGATCCTTCGCGATGGCACGGGTCTCTGCCAGTGTGTCGTGATGAAGAACGCCGTGGACGCGGAGACCTACGCACTTGCCGATTCGCTTCCACAGGAATCGGCCTTTGCGGTTACCGGTAAAGTTCAGGAAGCGAAGGGGAAAGCTCCCGGCGATGTTGAGGTCTTCGTTTCGAAGCTCGAACTCATTTCCACAGCCACCGATTATCCGATCACTCCCAAAGAGCACGGCGTCGAATACCTCATGGAGCACCGGCACCTCTGGCTTCGGTCCTCACGACCCTGGGCAACGATGCGCGTGCGTGACACGATCATTCACGCCATTCGGGATTTTTTCCACAATCGCGGATTTATCTGCTTCGACGCCCCGATCCTTACTCCAAATGCTGCCGAAGGAACCAGCACGCTCTTCGAGACCGAATATTTCGACGAAGGCATGGCGTACCTTTCGCAGTCTGGCCAGCTGTATGGCGAAGCCGGCGCCATGGCATTCGGCAAAGTCTATGTCTTCGGCCCGACGTTTCGCGCCGAACGGTCGAAGACAAAGCGGCACCTGAACGAATTTTGGATGGTCGAGCCCGAAGTCGCCTATCTCGATCTCGAAGGCGACATGCAACT
>JAJPIQ010000017.1 GCA_021324685.1 Bacteroidota bacterium | reverse complement strand
TTTTAGGGAAATTTCGGTCTGTGACTTTCAGATTTTTTCCGTGTTAAATGTTCATTATACGTGAAGCCGAGTGAACCGGAGATGAGCCAATGCCGTTTTTGGTTTTAAGTTTGCTTTCGAGGATTTTTGTTGTCTTCGAAGGTCAGGTTAGATCCGGCCGCGCCGTCATCATTCGCGTCTGTCAACATTTTTGCCGATACGCCATTAATGCGTTTTGTTCTTCGAACGACCCTCATATCGTTCGCTTTGCTGGTTTCTATTGAAATTCATTCGTCTTCGGCCCAGGTCGAAGACGCACACACGTTCGTCTGGGCCGATTGGCATTTAGCGGGAATTTCCGAAGCGCGCGCCGATTGGAACCTGGCGATCGAGTACTACCGGAATGTCCTGCGCGAAAGCGAAATCCTTCCTCTCGATGTTCGCGAGTGGTATCGCGGGACGGCCTACTATGGCATCGCTCGTTCCGCGGCACGCATTCATAACGATACACTGGTCTGCCGTTCGCTCGAACGTGCTTTCTCGCACCATTTCTGGAACTTCGATCTTGTCGCATCCGACTCGAGCTTGCTTTCAACCTGCGGCCGGCCATGGTTCGATTCGCTTTCGCATTTTTGGTCGCAGGTCCTGGTAAATGAACGTGCCCAGTGGCAATCGCAACCGCCGATCGTTTTTTATCCTGCAGGGTACGACTCAACCGCCCGGTGGCCGCTGATCGTCGCGCTCCATGGCGGAAACGCGAATTACCAGAGCTTTTCGGAGCATTGGCAAAACGCTGCGAACGAACTTCATGCTGTGATCGCCGTTCCAGCCGGAGTGTTTCGCGAATCGCAGATTACGAATTCCTGGGGATCGGACCTCGCCACCATCGAGCCTTCCATTTTGGAACTTGTTTCGAGCTTTACGAAACAGCATCTCGCCGATCCCTCGCAGATTTATGTGGCCGGTTTTTCCCAGGGCGCGCAGGCTTCGATCGAACTGGCACTCTTCCGTCCGGATGTCTTTCGCGGGGCGATCGCCATGTCGGGTTTCGTCGATCGACCGATCCCCGACTCCGTCCTCCAGGTCGCCCATCGCAAAGGGAGCCGGATCTATGCGATCACCGGCCAATACGAGGACCCAACGTTCTTTCATGAGATCGATTCGATGCACACGTCCTGCACCGCAGCCGGAATCCCGTTCCATTGGAACATCGTTCCCGGCATGATCCATGAAGTTCCCCTCGATTTCGAACGCCAAATCGCCGACGCCTGGAGTTGGCTCCGGCCGTCTCAAAAAGCCGTCGGGGACCGGGAAGAATAAAGCCGGAAGTGTCTTGGGGAGTAGAAGATGTCTTTGGGCGGAAGTGTGAAAGGCTAAAAACGAACGCTCTTTAAATTTCCGGCGTTTGACGCGCTCTGATCCTGAGATCAGCGATTTTTAACGCTTTTGGCGTTTTTAGAAGGTTTTTTATGGCAAAACAACAAACATTCGGCGATAAAGTAAAAAAGCAGTCGGTCGAACGTGTGGAATTCGTACCGCAGCTCGGAAAAAAGGCGAAATTAAGCCCGGTTCGGCTTATTGGCGTTCAGAAAAGTGCTAATGGGTTCAAATTTGAGGACCGGATCACTCGCATTGCCGAGCCCGAAGGCGGCGGAGAAGCGATCATTCTCTAAAGACCGCTCGTTTTGAGCGGAAACGGCAATTTCCGACCGTATGAGGATCGTTTCTCTCCTGCCGAGCGCAACAGAAATTTGCTTTGAACTCGGTCTGGGCAGGTTTTTGGTCGGAGTGACTCACGAATGTGATTATCCCGACCGGGCGCTCCGAAAAGCAAAAGTTACGGCGTCAAAAACGCACGATGGCCTTTCCAGCAAAGAAATCGATCGTGCCGTCCGTTCACAGTTAGAGAGTTCAGAATCGCTCTACTCGCTCGACGTTCCGCTTCTGGAAGCGCTCGACCCCGAGCTGATCATTACACAGCGGCTCTGCACGGTCTGCGCCGTAACGATCGATACGGTCCGTGAAATAGCGGCGAAATTGCCCTCAAAACCGCAAGTTGAGAGCTTAGAACCACGCACCATGCGAGAGGTCTTTCAGACCTTTCGGCGAATTGCCCAGATTTTGGGCCGCCTGGACGAATGTTCGAAAAAAATTGCTGCGCTCGAGGCGAGATACCGGAATGTCGGATATCTTACTCGCGAACTGGACCATCCGCGAGTCCTGGTCCTGGAATGGATCGACCCTCCCTTCGCCAGTGGGCACTGGATCCCGGAATTGGTCGAAAAAGCCGGCGGGATCAATACGATAGCCTTTAAAGGGACGCCTTCTCGCGAAATTTCGTGGGACGATGTACGCAAAGCCGACCCCGATGTAATCGTAATTGCGGCATGCGGATTCGGAATCGAGCGTCAAAAGCAGGAAATCGAAATTATCTTGCACGAACTTCGGTTGAGCGCGTTCACTCGCGAGGCGATCCATGCGCCGAAGCTGTGGATTTGCGATGGATCGCAATATTTTTCGCGCCCGGGGCCTCGGCTGGTCGATACCACCGAGCTGTTAGCGGCGATCCTTCACCCGGAACTGCGCGAGCAATTCGGAAAAAAATTTCAACGAGGAAAAGACTTCGAGTATATCGATTATGGCACAACAGCGTACATCACCGTCGGGGAATCGCCCCGGCCAAACACGGACCGGTGGCCGTGACCAGCGGCAGAACGGCAATTCCTATGGCCGGAATCAACAGCAGCAACAGCGCGACCCGCTCAAAAAGAAACCCGACCCGCTCAAAGTTCGGGACATTACGTATCTCGATTACAGGGATATCCGCATCCTCGAGCGTTTTTTGAACGACCGCGGCAAGCTGCTCCCGAACCGTATTACCGGTGTGAGCGCAAAAGCACAGCGTACGCTCGAAGCGGCCGTAAAGCACGCCCGGCACCTGGCGCTCCTGCCGTTCGTAGCCGAAGGAATGAAATAATTTAATACACATTAATTTTCGTAAAGACCATGTCACGAGTTTGCGAACTGACCGGAGTTAAACCACACGCTGGGAACCACGTTTCCCATGCGGTCAATCGCTCCAAGCGCCGAATTTTACCGAACCTCCAAACCAAACGTATTTGGGACGAGGAGAGCGGTAAATTCGTTACGATCCGCGCAACGGCGCGCGCCATCCGAACGCTCGACAAAAAAGGCCTTCGGGCGATGCGTTCGAAATAAGGTGCTGTCTCCTGCAACAGCGCAGGACACGTTTCACAATGGCAATTTCGTCTTTAAAGCCCGTCGAATTATTTATTCGACGGACTTTTCTGTTTTTGCTGCGAACGTTTGGTGGAAAGCGGTCTAAGAAAAATCTTGAAATTCCACCAAGCCCCTCGATCTTACTTTTGCGGCAGGACCGGCTCGGTGACGTACTCATGAGCACATTTGTCCTCGAAGCGCTGAGAAAGAAATACCCGAACTCCCGCATTGCACTGCTGCTCGGAAAAAATAATACTGGCGTCATTCCCCTTTTACCGTTCGAAATCGAAATATATGTTTACCGCAAGAATTTTTTTCGCGATCTAAAAATGCTGCGTTCGGTCCGGCGTTCTAAATTCGATGTCGCACTCGACCTGACCGACAAGGCTTCCGTCACGTCCTCCGTGCTCCTGACGCTCATCGGTGCAACCGTGCGTGTGGGCATTGAGAAAGAGAATTCCGTCGTCTATGACATCACGGTCCCCCGCCCGAGCCAAACGGAAGTTCATATTACCGAGCGTGTGTCGGAACTGCTCCGGCCATTCGATATCGATCCTTCGAAGATCGATAAAGCTCCAACGTTGAGATTGAATGTAAGGAGAAAGGGCGGACTTGTTGGACTGAACGTCTCTTCGCGCACGGCCGATCGCTCGGCACCTCCGGCCGCGAGCGCCGAAATTGCACAGGGCGTTCTGAACATGGGTTTCAGGGAAGTCGAAGTCTTTGCCGCTCCGCACGATCGTTTTCGTGGCGAAGAAACCGTTCGGCTTGCGAATAACGATCGAATCCGCCTTGCGCCAGAAGTAAAAACGTTCGCGGAGTTCGCAGAGCAGGTCGCCGGATGCGAATATTTGATCACCGTCGATACTTCCATTATTCAGATTGCTGCGGCGGCCCGGGTTCCGATGGTCCTCATGTTCAAACCAATGACCGACGAGCATCCATGGAGTCCGATCGGGGTTCCATTCGAATTTCACACGCAATATCCAGCGCTTTCGGCACTCGAACCGGAGCCGGTATTGGCGCTGTTCAAGCGGCTCGTGGAACGAACGAGCGCCGATGCACGATTAGGACGCTCGTTCGCCGCTCAGCCTGCAGACCACTCCTGAGCGCTTATTTTCCGTTCAATGCTCTACCGTCTTTATCGCCGCCTCCTTCCGTTCGCGAAACCGTACCGCGGCAAAATGGTGCTTTCATCGATATTCAACGTCATCAGCAACGCCGTCGGAAGCGTGAATTTGCTGACACTTTTGCCGATCGTGAGTATCGTCCTCGGAGAAAACTCGATTCTTCCGAGTGCCGGCGGAGGAAAAAAGTCGTCTTCCATCCTCGACAAATTTAGTTCTCTTTTTATTGCGCGCGATGCGCATGGCGTTCTGGACCAGATTGGCTCTCTGGAACGAATTTGCGTTTTTATTTTCGTCACCTATCTCGTTAAAAATGTTTTCCAATACTTCGGCGGCTATCTCATGACGCTGGTCGAAAATGGAATGGCGAGAGACCTGCGCGATAAGGTGTTCGATAAGCTTTCGACTCTTTCGCTCGATTATTATTATGACCGTAAGTCCGGGCAACTCTTAAGCCGGCTTACGAATGACGTTGCGGCCGTCAATAGCACGCTGACCTCCAGCATCATGACGATTGTCGGGCAGCCAGTGCAAATCGTCAGTTTTCTCACCGCGATGATTATCATCAATGTGAAGATGACGATCGTCTCGATATTCATTTCGGGCCTTTCCATTTATATGGTCCGATTTTTCAGCCTGACGATCAAGAAAATGTCCCACCGGTTACAAAACCTTCAAGGGGATATTCTGAGTGTTGCGCAGGAAATGATCTCCGGGATCAAGGTCGTGAAGTCGTTCGGTATGGAACGCTACGAAGTGCGGCGCTTTAAATCGGAAACCGAAAAGCATTATCATGGCAGCCGCCGGTTAGGCCGGCTCCGGCTCCTGACAAGCCCGATCAATGAAATGCTGGCGACCTTCGGCTTCATCGGTATTCTCTGGTTTGGCGCGAGTGAGGTCTTTGCCCATACCATGGACGGCAGCAAGCTCTTTTATTTTTTGGCGTCACTCATCTCGCTCATGCAGCCGGTAAAAACGCTGAGCGAACTCAATGCGCGCCTCTACGAAGGCGCCGCCCCGGCGGAAAACCTTTTTGCGATCCTGGATGCCGAACCGACCGTGAAACCGGGACTCGAAAAAGCTTCCCGAACGATCGACAAGCCGATTGTTTTCGAGAATGTGTCGTTCCGGTACAATTCCATCACCGAGAATGCGATTGACGGGATCGATCTCGAAATCTATCCGAATGAAATTTTGGCCCTCGTCGGACCCAGCGGCGCGGGGAAGACGACGCTCGTCGATCTTCTTATTCGATTTTACGATCCGACCGGCGGGCGAATTATTTTAGGCGGCCGCGACATTCGCGAATACGATTTCGAAAGCCTGCGAGCGTTATACGGTGTGGTGACGCAGGACACACTCCTTTTCCACGACACCATCCAAAACAATATTGCCTATGGCAACCGCGATGCCTCGACCGAAATGATCTATGCGGCCGCCAAAGCCGCGAATGCGCATGATTTTATCATGCAAATGCCAGAGGGTTATGAAACGATCACGGGCGACCGTGGCGTCCGGCTTTCCGGTGGCCAGAGGCAGCGCATAGCCATTGCACGGGCGCTGCTGAAAGATCCGCCGATCCTTATTTTCGACGAAGCGACGAGCGCGCTCGATACGGAAAGCGAGATGCTCGTCCAGGAGGCGATCCAGAATTTACTTCATCACCGCACCGCGGTCGTCATCGCGCACCGCCTATCGACCATCCAGCAGGCCGACCGCATCGTCGTGATGGACCAGGGCCAGATCGTCGAAGTTGGGAACCACGAAGAGTTACTCTCGATCGAAGACGGACTCTATCGAAAACTCTATACGATCCAGTCGAGAGCCGGCAGCGAAGGCCTGGTCACGCTGGGCTGATGGTTCTTCCAAGAATTCCGTTCCTGATAGAATTCAATCTTTGTGCAAATAAAAGATTACATCTTCCGTCGGGAATCTGGAATGAATTTCCTGAATGGTAATCGGATGAATTCCCCCGTCCCCCTCGATATGACGCAAGCGAAAGCCGGGTGCCTGGATCTCCTGTAAAAAGCGTTCCGGATCGCGGTAGCGCGCCCCGTTGTATTCGAGCGTAATAATAATCCCGGGATTATCGGCCATCACGCGCTGCATCCCATTCCAGATTTTTTCTTCGGCCCCTTCGGCGTCGATCTTTATAAAATCGACCCGTGAACCCGGAGCGAAATAATCGTCGAGGCGTACTGTCGAAACCCGAGCATTCGTTCCCGGCTCCCGGATCTCCGCCAATTCCTGTGGCGTCACGATCCGAGCGTTCTTCGGCTCGTGTTCGGGAATAAAAAAGATGAGCTGCTCGCCGGTTTTGTCCGAACAGGCATCTGCGGAGAGGGTGACCGTGCCGGAGTAGCCGTTCAGCGCGAGCGATCGGGACATCAGATCGCGGATTTCCGGATTTGGTTCGAAAGCGGTCACGTGCCCATCCGTTCCAACGGCATCGGCCATCAAATGAGTATAATACCCCAGGTTCGCGCCGATATCGACCGCGACCATTCCAGGCCGCAGCATTCTGGCCATGGCCTGCGTGATCCAAATTTCCCAGTACCCGTCGAGCAGCAGATGGGGCGACAGCCCAAAATCGAGATTGTCGACGTACATTTTATACTTGCCCAGGACCCGGCAGATCGACACACGCGGACTCAAGGCGACCGCCTGAAACCGTTCGCGACAGTACCGTTCGAGGCCGCCGCGCGAGTCCGTTACAAAACGTTCGATCCCATGAACGTCGCGCGCTCTCATTCTGGCTTTTCTTCTGTGGTTCACAACTCTTTGAATCATTCTCATCGTAATCGTAAGTTTTATAGACGTTCCAACGCCGCTCTATATCCGGCATGCGTTTCCCGAGCGCAACGCTCCCAGGAAAATTCTTTCGCACGATCAAATCCGCGTGTTCGGAGGGTAGAGCGTAGTTCTTCGTCGCTTGCTAAACGCTCCAGTCCCGCAGCGATTGCGGCCACATCGTACGGATCGATATAGAGCGCAGCATCTCCCGCAATTTCGGGCATGGACGTCACATTCGACGTCAGGACCGGGCATCCGCACTGCATGGCCTCGAGGATCGGAATACCAAAGCCTTCGTTGAGCGAGACAAAGGAAAGGCCCAGCGCCCGGTTCATCATTTTCACCAGGTCCTCATCACAGACATTCCGCAAATGGATAATCCCCTGGTGCCACTCGCACTTCGCACGAAAGATTTTTTCTTCCTCCGGAGAGCCATTCGCGATAAGCACCAGCTTGACGGTCTTCAGGATATCTTGCGGAAGCGAAAGGTAGGCGCGCGCGAGGCGCTCGATATTTTTTCGAAGATCGATCCGGCCGACGTACAAAAAAAACCGGTCGTGGTGTTCGATTCCAAAGCGGCTCAGATCGTTCTCCGCGGGATCGAGCACCCGAAACGCGTTTCCCGAACCTTCGTAGGTCACATGCACGCGTTCGGGGGCAATGCCATCGAAATATTCGAGCAGTTCCTTCCTGACAAAATGCGAAGGAACGAAAATTGTCGACCGCGATCGGGCAATGGCGGAAAGTTTTCCTTCCATCCGTTTGCGCGTGGTCGGATGCACCCAATCTTCCGCATAGAGCGGGATGATGTCATGCACGGTTACGATCGAGTTCGGAACGCGAGGCTGAAAATGATAGGGATCGGTCGTATGAAGAAAATCGGCTTTGCTCACCTGGCGCCGGAACATTTGCTCAATGATCCGTTCCGAAATCGGCTTGGCTGTACGCCCTAACATGAGGGGATTCGGCAGCGAATTTCGCCAATCGATCTGCTCCCGGGTCGCTGCTTCGAATTGCGAAAAGACGCGGTCGAGTTTATGGTACGAGGTCAGCATCGTGTAGCGGTCTTCCGGGTACAGCCTCGCGAGGTTCCCAACCAGGTTTCGGGTATACACATTGATACCGGTGTACCCGATAAGCTGGGTCGCGTCAAAAACGATGTTCATAGGGTCGGAATAGAAAAACGAGGTTCATAGGGTCGGGATAAAAAGGGACTTCGGGGCCAGGTCCCGCAGGAGCCGTTGACCGCTCGCGTGCTGCAGGACCTCTTCACGCGATTGTAGTTCGAGCGACGACTGGGTATGGCTCCATCGTTCTTCCAGAAGAGACGCGGCCGCTTCCAATACGTTTAAAACGGGAATGGTCTCGACCGGATCTCCCCCACGTTCCGGGGCAAGAATGCGGGCAGGATTCGAGATCGGCAACCATTCAAAAGGAATACGGTCCCGGTTCGACATCAGGACCACCGCCGGCGTTTTCGTCGCAGATGCAAAATGGGTGATGGAGGTCTCTGGTGTAATAATGAGCGCCGCGCCTTGAATGAGAGCGGCCAGTTCACGCAGATCGCGCGAGGTTGCGTAGAATTGAATTCCGGAATCTGCTTTCGGAAGATCGTTGGACGAAAGAGAGAACGAATTCGGTGCAGACGTCAAGAAAATCGTATAATCGGGATACTGTTCCCGCAACATACGAGCAAGGGAAAGCGCATTCGTTGCGCCCCATTCCCGGAACTTCGTTCCGGCCTGCAAATGGATAATGATATAGCCACGTGTACCCGGATGAAGTTTTGCCTGCACCGCTTCCCGGATGCGCATTGCTACATCGGACGGAACGGTAACTTGCGGCCATGTTTCCCATAGTTGGAGCGGCGGTTCGAATTCGACCACTTCGGAGAGCAGGTCAAGGCCCTGGATCGAAAGATGGATCGAATTCCGAGGCCGCCGGCCTATATAATTGAAAAAAAGGCGGTATTTGTCGCGGCGCGGGTGGTCGCCTAAGATTTTAATTGCCCGGCGCCCTATATAATGCGAAAAAAATCCGTAATCGGAAATATTCGTGATATGCAGATTGAGTATAATCTGGTAGCGATCTTTTTTCGCCCGTTTTAACTCCGAAAAATTCCGAAAATCGCGACGGTGTGCAAACCGATATAATACATCGACATCGGGGTCGCCTTGGAGCAGCGATTCATTACGCTCAGAAATAAAGACTCCGATCTTGCAACCTGGATTCCGGCGTTTAATGGCCCGGAAAATGGGTGTCGTAAAAATGAGGTCCCCGATCGCATCGCCCATCGGGATAACCAGTAAACTCTGAAGTGTTCCAATCTCCAGCTTTCCTTCAAACGGCTGGTTGGAAATGAGCCATCGCAACAGTCCATATAACAAGGTACGGATCGGCCGTTCGATTTTTTTTCGGACCCGGACAAGGATACTATCATGAATAATATCCATCCTCCCCGATTTTCTGGTGCGCAGGACGTACCGGTCGAGGGACGACAGAGATGAAAACGAAGAGAACATACCCCCACTTGAACAATGCTTCCGCAACATTCGTTAATCATAACGTAATATTGGCCATTCATTTTGTTCTCTAAAGATTCCCGCTTTCGGCAGCGGACGCTCTCCCGGTTCGATTCGCGGACGCGTAAATTCGTCCGAATCCTCGAACGCCGCATAAAGTTTTTTCTTTCGAGCCCCCTCGGAGCGTTGCTTCGTCCCCGGCGCGGGAAGACTCCGGTTTCTCCTGAACAGGTATCGGGCATTCTCATTTTACGGTACGATGCCCTGGGGGATGCCGTGCTGACAACGCCAGTGTGGCGGACTCTGAAGCGTCTTGCCCCTCACATTCGAATTGGAGTCGCGGGAAGCCGTCGAAATAAAATGCTTCTCGAAGCGGATCCCGATATCGACAATGTCTTTATTTTTTCGAAGGACCTGTCGGCCCCGCTCCTGAAAGAGCTGTCACGAGCGCGGAAAATCAAATGGGATTTTGTACTCAATCTTTATTTTCACGACAAGACCCGTGCCGCTATTTTCTCAAAGATTGTCGCACCCCAGGGATTAAGTGTCACCATCGTGCGAGAAAAAAAAGAAAAATATCTCGACCTTTATTCTGTCGTGGGAGACCGCCCGCCGTTGCCGGCCCCGATGGTCGAGCAAAACATCCAGGTCCTTAAAGAAACGATCGATCTTCCTATCGAACCGGAAGATCTGCGGCCATCGCTTCCGGAGTATCCTGAGATCCGGGCGTCGTTCCAGCCACATCTCGATACGATCCTTCAATCGAGCGAGTCGTTTGATTATTTTATTATCAATACAGACGCTTCTCAAATCTACAAAGAATGGGGAATCCGGAATTCACTGGCACTTGCCCGGAAAATGCGGAACGCATGGCCTCGCCGCCATATTTTTCTTTCGAGTGCTCCGGAACGAGCGCCCGCCGTTCGGGATGCGCTTCGGCCCGTAGAATCCGGGATCACTTATCTCGAAACGCCCTCTATTCTTCATCTGGCCGTCGCGGTTCGCGGTGCTCGCGCCGTGATTAGCCCCGATACTTCCGTCATTCATTTTGCGACGGCGCAGAACGTTCCCGTCGTTGGACTATATATGGAACCGAACGAATTCCTTCCCTATCGCTCGGCAAACCGGGTGCTTTACGCTCCCGAAGGCCAAACGGCGGCCGCAATTTCCGTAAACGATGTATTTGAGGCGTTATGCGACCTGCTCCACGAGACCGGTCCTTAATAAAAGACCGTATAGCACCGAAAATCCTTCTCCTGCGAAAACTTTTGGCGAAGCTTTCCGATGAGTTCATTCCATAACGTCTCTGTTTGCAGGGAACGTGGATTGAAGCGGTCTTCGAAATGGCTTACGATTGCAATTTCTGTAGAAGGATCGGGTACATAGGAGGACCCAGCAGCGCGTTGCCATGTTATCGCGTTCGAATACTTCCCCGGCAGCCAGCCAAGTGTCCAGCCATCGGTATAATACGCGAGTTGTGGAGCATATTCTTCGTTCGGGAAATCTGGATGGATCAGGACGATCGTATTCTTCTGTGGAACGGAGAACGCTACGGCTGCGGTACGTCTCGCTCCCAACATAAAAACCGCGTCCTGCTGGGAAATAAGATGACCGATGGCAACTCCCAGCAGCAATACGCAAAATCCCAGTGCGTATCGGGTTTGGACGGACGCCTTAAAAAGAATAAGCGATGTGGCAATAATAGTTATTACCAAAACAATAATCGTTTCAGGTAAAACGGCCGTTGCGTTCCAACGGAGTCGCCCGGTCGCAAGCAGGCGGACCTGTTCGCTGATCGACCATGCGAAAGCGATCCCAAGAAGAACAAGAACGGCCGCGCGCCACGGTTTCGGACGCTCCATTAAGTGCTCCCATCCCAGGGCAACGATCATTCCGCCTGGAGCAAGCAGGACAAAGGCAAAGTGAGCCATCTTTGTACCGATCAATTGCAGGCCCGCAAGAAGAAGGAGTAACCATACGACCGATGCAACGAGCGCGCGGCCCTTGTCACGCATCGCAATGACAACAACAATTAGCGGCAAGGCAACGAATAACCGATTGAAATAATACCACCAGGCCAGGTGCGACGGCGCATAAGCCCCTTCTTCCAAAATGGTAAGGGAGCCAAGAACGTGGGGCCAATAATCGGGATGATTTGCCGACATCATAAGGAACCACGGCGCGGCGATCGCAACCCCGAGCACAACCGCTAATCCGACATACAGATAAGCGTTCTTTTTGGGAAAAATCCAGGGCAGCAATAATAGGAAGGGGACCACAAAAAGCGCAAACCCGAACTTCGTCAGCAAGCCAAGGCCAAGCATCGAGCCCGCAAGCAGGGAAAGCCAAAGACGATCGCGTTCGATCGATAAAATCAGGAAATAGATCGAAGCGATCCCCAAGGCAAAGACCGGCATTTCCATCTGCGCGCGATGGCTGAGCGCAAGGAACAGATCCGAAGAAGCCACGGAGACGGCACCGATCAGCGCCGCAGTCCCCGAAGTAAATTTTCGGAGTAAAAGCCAGAATACAAAGATCCCAGCGGAGGAGAGCAGTGCAATTGGGAACCGAACTGCTGATGTCCCGGAGCCAAATATTAATTTGGAAATCGCGATGAGCCAGATGCCGAACGGCGGATGCGTTGCCGAATATAAATGGCCAATAGCGTAGGGTGTTTGATCCAGCCATGCCCCAAATTGGAGGCATGCCTGTGCCCGAACCACATACAGCGATTCATCCCACGGTTGAATTTCCCCTATTCCGATCCGGAGGAATGGCAACGCACACGCGATAATCAGAATAGCGAGCGAAAGGCGGCGCTCCATTTATTGGATCAAGATTTATTGGTTCAATAATGGCGAAGGCGTGAAGCAGAGAATAAAAATCGCGATCGTCGCATAGCCAATTATTTTACGCCGAGTATCGAGCGGATGCTCGTCTGCACTGGGCGGATGCCGAAATCGTATGATAAAAGTAGTCATGATGGCCCAGAGCAGCCAGGTTTCTCCGCCTGGGATCGATATGGAACGTAACCACGCCGGCGGATTTGCGATGGTACTGGCAACGGTCGAAGGGATACTGATCGCGAATAGAACCAGCGCGGTTAATTGCCCTAACCGGCGGTGCAGGGATCGACCCAGGAGCGTGTACGTAAGGTGCCCGCCATCCAACTGCCCGATGGGAAGCAAATTAAGCGCCGTCACAAAAATCCCGAACCATCCTGCGCAGAGCATGGGATAATGATACACTTCCGACATCGGAGGAATATACGAATGCGGATTCGCAAACCATTTTTCAAGAACGGAAAACAGGATCGTCTTCCCAAACGAGAGTTCGATACCCGGTTGGCGTAGCTCGTTCGGGTAACCGGGATGGATTTGCTGCAGGTATTCGATGCCGGGGAGCGTCGCAAATCCAATCGCAAGAACAATGAGGCAGACGACGAAGCCGGCAATGGGTCCGGCCACACCAATATCGAACATCACTTTGTTCGAAGGGACCTGGGATCGCGTGCGAATGACCGCGCCAAACGTACCGAAATTTGCGTTGGCATATTGATACCCCGGAAAGGGAATGTAGAACGGCAGCGTCGCATCGACGCCATGAATCCGCGACGCAATGAAATGCCCGAACTCGTGCGCCGTGAGGAAGAGCATGACGAGCGACGCATAGGCAAAGCCGAGCGGAAGATTTGCAAGGTTTCTAATATCGGCAACGCCGCGCCATTGCTCACCGGCGACGGTCGTCGTGAAATACGTCGCAAGAAAAAGGAGGATATGAAGCCAGAGCCGTTGCTTTCCGAGCAGACGATCGAGCAGGTGCCCCACCGGCCTTTGCTGCGGTGTTCGTTCAGAATCCACGGACGTCCATCTGTAAATTTATGGTGCTCCGTTTCGTGCCAGCATCCGTTCCTGCCCAGGAGGCGCCATAATAATAGTAAAGTTGGAGATCTAACGCGCTCATTTCGCCTATCGTCCGCTCCGCTCGAAGCCCTCCAGCAATGGAAGTTGAAATTGGGCCATCGCCGCTCGAAACAAATAAATAGTAGTTATAGTCGATTATTCCAGGATTACAGCTGTCGGATTTTCTGGGTTCACTAAACAAAGTTCCATTTTCTGAGTGCACGGAGACGAATCTCCAAGTAAGGCACGCAGGGACCGCGATCCATGGTTCGATTTTTGTCACCTGATGAAAATACACACGAACTCCGACGGACCACAGAAATTCTTCGTGTCCGTTCCACGGGTTTGTGCGCGTAAGCTCTACAAATTCTCTGCTATATTTACTACTCGATCCCCCGGTAATGCTGTCCGCGCCATCGACGAGGTGGGAAGAAATATGGCTAATACGAAGTTTCCATCCCACATCGGGAGACTGCACCCAGGTGAAAAATGCGCCGAAAAAATAATCGACCGTCTCGACTGGGAACCGGAATTGGCTCAGAGCCTGCAATCTGCTCCAAGCAAGGCCTTCCAGACCGATTTGTAGTCCCCCGTATGAGAAGATCGGCTTTCCAAAACCCATTTGAAGCCACAGCGAGCGGTCTCCAAGTTCTTTTGCGATACTAAAACGGTTCGGTTCCAGAAAAAAGCCTGGATTGTCATGCCATGAAGACCACGACCATCCACCGCTTAAAACAACTGCATTTTGAGCACTGCCTGCGCGAACAAAGAGAAAAAAGTATATTAAAACGATGGCCAGTCTCCATACCGATTTACGTCTTCCGAATGTCAATGCCGGTACACCCTTCCTTTCCACTTCACATTTTTCTGGGCAATCATAACGGGCATCGAAAAAACGAAAAGTGCGAGATAGACCTGATAGACTGGGAAGTATTTTAAGAGCGCCTGCATCCGCGTTCGGGCCAGGACCGGAAGAACAATGAGCAAATCGGCAGACCATTTTACGGCGATTACCGCAAGCGCGGCGGGGATCGGCAGTACAAACAACGCCGTGACCATCGCAAGGTTTGCAAGCAAACCAAGAATAAAAATTAAGTATCCGACCGCTCGCAACCCCTCGCCCCCTTTAACCCACCGATGTTTTTGGCGCCACCAGGTCCTGAAATCGGGGCATGGCTGGCTCATGACAAGCAGATCGCGGTGGAGTGGGAACCGGACCTTCCAGGGAGTTCCATCGGCCCGCTTCTTTCGCCAAATCGCTTGAAACAGCGCGTAATCTTCCGTGATGCTGAACGGAATGTTCCGATACCCGCCCACATCTTCATACGCGGCCCGTCGCACGGAAATATTGTTCCCAATTACCGATAGTGGCAGATTGATATTCGCGCTCGCCATTGCGAGGCCGAGTAAGTAGGACCAGTCGATCGACTGGATCCCGTCCAGAAATTTTCTCCGGTCGAGCAACGTCACGCTTGCGACCATACCGGTATCGTGCTTATAATATTTCAGGTATTCGCTCACCCAGTTCGGATGCACATGGGAATCCGCGTCGGTCATCATTACGAACTCCCCCGTAGCAGCGTCCATTCCCTGCGTTAGCGCATTTACCTTACCGCGCAAGTGCATGACTTCTTCCCCGGTCCGAAGTACCCGCAGGTTTGGCATTCGTGCTTTCCACGCCTCGAGAATCTCCGGGGTCCGGTCGGTCGATTTATCGTCGACGATGAGAACTTCAAGCCGGTCTTTAGGATAATTGATCGCTTCAAGCGAAATGAGGCAGCGCTCGATATTCGTCTCTTCATCGCGCGCGCAGACAAGGACGGTGCAGGGCGGGCGGCGGGAGAGTTCCGATTCCCACGCACTCTGGGGCGGGTCTTTTTCCTCGAGAGGAGCCCCGCTTACGGGAGGTCGGGTTCCTCGAAACACTCCGATCGCGTAAACGGCATGTTCGATAAAATACAGCAGAACAACGATAAAAAACAGACCTGAAAGTTCGTACGAATTCACTGCCACTCGGTCACTTGTGCATGAAAATCGAGAAGGACCTCTTCCGGGTTCGTCGTGTGGAGTTGCATTACGATCTTATCGTCGACCTGCAGCGGGCCTACGCCTTGCGGAGTTCCTGTAAACAGGAGGTCCCCGGCTCGCACCGAGCAAACTCGAGAGATATACGGCAACAACATTTCGGGCGAGAAAATCATCTGGTTGGTGGTAGCCCGCTGTCGCAGTTCATCGTTGACCCACAGGGAAAAGCCGAGCTCTTCAAACGGCGGTGAAGATTCGAACGGTATAAAATGGCTGACTTGCGCCGCACCGTCGAAGCCTTTCGAGATCATCCATGGAAGCCCTTTGCGCTTTGCTTCCGATTGAAGGTCCCGCATCGTAAGGTCAAGTCCGACCGCATAACCGGCGATGACATCGGCCGGACCATACGCGTGAATATTTCGTCCGCCACCGCGCAGAAGGAGTACGAGTTCCCCTTCGAAATGCAGCTCGTGCGTAAGCGGAGGGTATTCGATCAGGTTGTACGAACCGTGCCGAAGTGCATTCGCCGGCTTGACGAACACGATCGGGTCCTGCGGGACCTCTTGTCCGAGTTCCTCGGCATGTTCGACGTAATTCCGCCCCACGCAGAACACGGTCCCGGCTTCGTACTCTTCTTCGGTATAACCATCGAATAATAATTGCATTGCAACCTCGCAAGAATAGGGGCCACCCAAAAGCCCGCTCTGCAATATAACACTTTACAGCAAAAACTCAGCGGTTTTTATACGATGGTTTCGCTTTTGATCGTTTTTAGTATTTCTTCGGCTACTTCCAGCGCTTTCAGACCATCTTCACCGGAAACGACCGGACGAGAATGTTGCAAGATCGCATCGCGGAATAATTCAAGCTCGTATTTCAACGGGTTCAGCTCCGGAACGTCCGGCTTTTCATAAATGATGGTCCGAGGAACGTTCCCTTTCTCGATCTGGCCGAGTTTCATCGTAAGTCCGGCGTGTTGCTTCACGGGATCGAGCGCAGACTCGAGCCGAAAAACATCGACCGATTTCATTCCAAAGTCGAGGGAGAGATAAGCTTCTTTTGCAAAGATCCGGAGCTTGCGCATTGGCGTTTGAGAAATGCGGCTGGCCGTTACGTTCGCAACAGCACCGTTTTCGAACTTAATGCGCGCATTCGCTATATCTAATTCTTCAGAGACAACGGCCACACCAGAGGCGTCGATCGATCTGACCGGCGACTTTACCAGGGAAAGGATGACATCAATATCGTGGATCATGAGGTCGAGGACGACAGCGACATCCGTTCCTCGAGGTTGGAATTGTGCCATCCGATGGGATTCGAAAAACCGCGGATCGTCGAGATAGCGTTCGGCTGCCAACAACGCCGGATTGAATCGCTCGATGTGTCCGACCTGTATCTTCACATCTTTCGATTTTGCGAGCTCGATAAGGTCATGCGCTTGTTCGGTCGTAGTCGTGATCGGTTTTTCGATCAGCACATGCTTTCCGGCAAGGATGGCTTGTTTGGCAACCTCATAATGCGTTGGCGTCGGGGTAACGATGGATAGAACATCGACTTTTTCGAGCAGACCCTCGAGGTCATCGGCGTTCTCGATCCCCGTCTCATTTGAGATTGCGCTTGCCTGAGCTGGATTGGCGTCGTAGATCGCTACGGTAGAGACGCCTTCGACTTCCTTCCAAAGCTTGGCATGGATCTTCCCCAAATGTCCAACACCGGCAATTCCAATTCTCAGCATAGTTACCACCGTTCCGCTTTAGGATCCCGCATCATGAGGTCGTTCGTCGCTTCGCGAGGATCCTTATGGCTGAAAAGAATTTTATACGTTTCTTCGACAATGGGCATTTCTATCTTATGTAATTGTGCGAGGTTGTGAGCAGATTCTGTCGTCGAAACGCCTTCCGCGATCATTTTCATCTCGCTTAAAATATCGGCGAGCTTCTTTCCTCGCCCGATCTGCTCCCCCACATACCGATTGCGCGAATGCGCACTCGCACAGGTAACGACCAGGTCACCGAGGCCTGCAAGTCCGCTAAACGTATGTTCTTCCGCGCCTAAAGCGATGCCGAGCCGCCGCATTTCCGCAAGCCCACGCGTAATAAGCGCCGCTTTAGTATTATCTCCGAAACCCGCGCCATCGGTAATGCCGGCACAGATGGCGATCACATTTTTTAACGCGCCCGCCAGTTCCACTCCAATGACATCCGAGCTCGAATAGACCCTAAAAGAGGGAAGGAAAAACGCATGCTGGACGTCACGGGCAACGTCATGGTCTTCACTCGCGACGACGATCGCCGTCGGAATGCCGCGCGCCACTTCCTCGGCATGGCTCGGCCCGGAGATCGCAGCGGTCCGGGCCATTGGAACTTTGAGGGTCTCGGAAATAATTTGCGTCATACGGGCCAGCGAACCTCGCTCGATGCCTTTTGACGCGCTGATATACAGAGACCGTTCCTTCGAAATATGAGCACTGAGTTCCGAGGCAACGAGGCGTGTTTCCTGGCTTGGCAGGGCGAAGACATAAAGATCTTTTTGCCGGAGGGCTGAAGCTTCGTGGGTGATTCCGATCGAAGGGGCAATAGAGATTCCCGGAAGATACTCGGAATTTTCTCTTTGTTGCCGCAGGAGCTCGGCAAACGATTCTCTCCTGGCCCAGAGTGTTACATGATGGCCGCGTTCATCGAGCACGCGGGCGAGCGTTGTGCCCCAGCCACCGGCCCCAATAACCGCCGCGTTCACGCGTCAATAAAAAAATTATCGCGCTCCGTTGCGGAACAGACGCAGCTTATCGAACCGGTGCTCTCGCTTCGCGATAAGACGCGCGATGTTCGAACGGTGCATATAGATGAGAAAGGAGGAAAGCCCGATCGCGAAAAAAATAAGGGTCCGATAACCCGTGATCTGAACTCCAAAAGCATTCTCACGCAGAAACATCGTCGTCGGCAAGGTGACCGCTGCTATGATCGATCCCAGAGAGACGTAGCCGCTCAGGAATACAACCAGAAGAAAAATACCTGCTGCTACGGCCACTTCCACCGGGGCTACACCGATCAGCATACCAGCCGCCGTGCTGATCCCTTTACCACCCCGAAATCCGGCGAAGATCGTAAAGACGTGCCCTAACACTGCCGAGCAACCGGCGATCAATCGGAATACCGTAATGTCCTGAAACGGCGTTGCATTATGGAACGGGAGACCGTTAAACAGGTAGGTCGCAAGGAAAATAGCGCCGAGTCCCTTGGCAAGGTCTAATATCTGAACGGCAAGCCCTAATTTCCATCCTAAAACACGAAATGCATTCGTGGAACCGATATTACCCGACCCCTTGGTGCGGATGTCAAACCCGGCAAACTTCTTCGAGAGAATCACTCCGAATGGAATGGAGCCGATTAAATAACTTCCGAGTATGACAAAAGCGAGGCTAAGCATTCTTTTGGTAGTTCTCCTTTTTAATTACAAAAATCGTGCTTTTCTATGGAAAGGCGCTTTTAACACCGTCTATTATGAAATCGTTGTGAAAATCTCGGAAAACGAACGAAATCTCGAAGAATTGCGTAGAAGACCACGTTTCGTTCATAATACGGTGTTTATTCCAAAATGTTCTGATTGGGAAACAATTACAGAATAAAATGGCTTAATAAAAGGTCATTTTGCCCATCCCCGAAATGCCGACGTGGCAATTTCGGGAACGTCCACGCCATGTACACTCGCACCCTTTTACGCGCGACGGCCGGCGCCATCATCGCTGTCCTGATCGTTTATGCCCCCGCTCGTGCGCAGTTCATGACGCTCCGCTCCCCGTTCGAGCGATTTACGGACTTTCGTCTTACGATCGGAATGGGCGCATCAACACCACCGAACTCCCAATGGAACGAGTTTACCCATTCTACCGCTGCCGTTGTAAGTAAACAGATTAATTTTAACCAGTTTATCGCCATGGAATACGGCCAGTTCCGCTTTGGACTGATGTCGTACGTGTTCCCGTCCGATATGCTGCCGTTCATTTATTGGAACCCGCAGTTCCAGATCGATCGATTCATCGTGGGTGGGGACTCGTCCCGACTCGGCCTCAGCATTCGGGGCGAAAACCTTTTCGCCAAACGCGATGCAAACGAGTATTTGGGCGATGGCCAGAGCGATAAGAGTGTATACCCGGACCGCAATTCGCTCTCTTTTATCATTACGTATTGGCTGGGACATCCGCCGGACTCCAGCGATTATGCAAAATTTGTCCGCGAAGCCTCGGCCGACGATATGGCCGAGGACGTCACGGTCGGTCCGGTGTTGCCTGGATCCGCCGGCGAGGTGCGCTATTCCACGCGCAATGGATTTAGCGTTGGGCTTGGCCTCGGGTCTGGGAAGTATTCCGGTTCCGGACCGATCTCCCGACATCTCAATTTTTTCAGCACGTACAGCGCTTTCACCGACAAAGGGTTCCCAGGGTTCAATCCTCTGGCCCTCGTTCGGTATCGAATGCGAAATTTGATCGCCCAATTCGATGTCGCCGGAGACGACGTCGATTTCGGTATTGTACTCCGGAACTTGAAGCATTTGGACATCGAGACCGGGCTTCTTCGCCTCGAGCATATCTTCCCTCGCTCATCCCGCGGCCCGCACCGTCCCGAAGCATATCTTTCGCTTCGATACGCTATTGGGCTGGGAAAAAATTCCGGTTTTTTCGAATATGGCGATGCCATTCTCGATCAGTTGGCCGACTCCGATGGCGACGGACTCACCGATCTCGAAGAAATTATGATCTATCACACCGACCCGAACAACCCGGATACCGATGGCGATGGATTGACGGACGGAGATGAGGTGCGCATCTATGGAACGAATCCTCTGAATCCCGACACGGATGGGGACGGCCTGACCGATGGCGATGAGGTCCATAAATATCATACAAACCCTCGGCTTGCCGACACGGATGGGGACGGCCTGACCGATGGCGAAGAGGTATTAAAATATCACACGGATCCGCTGGCACGCGATACCGATGGCGACGGTATCTCGGATTACGATGAGATCCATAAATATCATACCGACCCGTTGAAGAAAGATACGGATGGCGATGGCCTGACCGATTACGAAGAAGTATTTATTTATCATACGAATCCGTTGCTCAAAGATACCGATGGCGATGGCATCGACGATGGAACGGAAGTAAAAGTATTGCATACGAATCCACTCAGTACGGATACGGATGGCGATGGCATCCCGGACGACCAGGACGGCTGTCCGCTCGAACCAGGACCGAAATCGAATAATGGGTGTCCCGAAGTTCCGTTCCGCGTCGGGCAGCGTGTCGATCTGCCTCGCATCGAATTCGAAACGGGAAAGTGGGATATTCTTCCGCAATCCTTCGCACCTTTAAATCAGTTACTCGGCCTGATGACGAAATATCCTGGAACGAAGATCTCCATCCAGGGCCACACGGATAATCAGGGCGATTCCCTCTTCAATGAACGGCTTTCCGTCAATCGCGCAAATGCGGTGAAAGATTGGCTTGTTTCCCATGGCATCAGCGCAACCCGCCTTGAAACGCACGGCTATGGCCAGACGCGGCCCATTACGACAAACTCGACCGAACAGGGACGCGAGGTCAACCGCCGCATCGAATTCATTATCATCGAGAACAAGGAAGAAAAATAGCGAACGTGTTTATACGTGCCGGACGCGTCGTTTCCGGAATGGAATATGTGCGGGAACTTGTATCTGCTGAAGTACGTGCTTCTTTGCGATTTTGAGCGCGTCGCGTTTCGAGCAGCGAATATCTGGCATAACCCCGACTCCTTCCCAATTGCTCTTCGTGATGGGATTGATCGTTTCGGCAACGGGCAGCAAAAGCACGAACGAACCGTCGATGACATGACGTCTGGATGGGTGTGCACCGCCTCGGGTTTGTTCCCCTATTACCACCGCGCGCTTCATCTGCAGGAGATTGTACGCAAATTCCTCTGCCGCAGAGAATGTCTCTGTACTCGTAAGTACGCAGACCGGTTTGTCGGCCAGTGGGCGATAGGGACCGTTGATCTCATGAGGAAGTTTTTCCCACGTCCAGCTTTCGAGCGGCGCCATTCCAGCTCGATAATGATATAAAGCCAGGAGCTGCGGTGTTGGGGGAAGAATATAACTTGTAGCCAAAGCAACCGAAGAACCATCGCCTCCGGGATTTTTTCGTACATCCAGAATAAGTGCCCGGGCTCGTTCCACGAGTAAAAAAGCACGGTCTATCTCCTGGATTGCCCGCTCTCCATTTTTCCCGTTGGTGGATGGAAACCGCGTTAATTCGACATGTGCCACCCCGTGCTCGAGCAAGTGTGGGATCGCGACCGGAGGTAATTCGACGCCGTCATAGCTTTTTTTCTGACGGACTTCGAGACGAAGATGGACGTCCTTCGTCACCTCGTACATATCGGCCGTGAGGGCATTGGCAAACTCACGATCGGTCTTTAGGATCGCATACTGTTCGCGGCGTTTCCACAGCCGTTCTACAACTTCCCGAGCTTTGTCCTCAAAGACGTACTGCTCGCCGACGAGTTCCAGCGTTCTCTTATAAACGCTTTCGCGCAACATCAGGCGACCTCCGTCCACTTGGCCGGTGCATACGAACGGTGGTGCGGATCGGAACCTTCGAAGTTCGTAAAACGGCGCTGCAGTGCACGTAATTCTTCTTTTGCTGCTGCCGGATGCCGCAGAAGTCGTTCCGCATAATGGACGATCTTTGGCACCGTAAAATCGAAGGCTTCCAAAATCTTCTCGTAGGGCGATGAAACCCCGAAATGATCGACCGAAAGGGATGCCCCCATCGAGCCGGTCCACCGATCCCATCCGAAGGAAGAGCCGAGCTCGATCGAAAGCCGGCACGTCACCTCGGGTGGCAACACCAGGTCGCGATATTGTTCCGGCTGGTCTTCAAAAAATTCCCAGCACGGCATCGACACGACACGGGTCATGAGTCCTTTCTGTTCCAACTCGACCTGTGCTCCCAGAGCAAGATGCACTTCCGATCCCGTGGCGATCAGGATAATTTCTGGCGCACTCATCGCGTCCGAAATAATATAGGCCCCTTTGGCAACGTGGCGTGCCGGCGCATACTGCGTACGATCGAGAACAGGAATTTTTTGCCGGGTCAGCACGATCCCGACCGGCGTTTTCATTTTCATGATACACCGCCACGCTTCGACCGTTTCGTTCGCATCGGCCGGACGAATCACCGTGAAGTTCGGCATGGCGCGGAGCGAGGCGAGGTGCTCGACCGGCTCGTGTGTCGGACCATCTTCGCCTAAGGCCACGCTATCGTGCGTATACACAAAAATGGAAGGAATATGCATGAGGGCACTCAGGCGTACGGCCGGGCGCATGTAATCGCTGAAACAAAAGAACGTCGAACCGCTCGGATAGATACCGCCGTGAGCCGCCATGCCATTAATGATCGCTGCCATCGCGTGCTCGCGAATGCCGTAGTTGATCGTTCGGCCTTTGTAGGAGCCGTGCTTCAGCGGACTCGGCTCGAAGTCGTCGAAGTCTTCGAGTTTCGTAAACGTCGATTCGTTGAGGTCCGCGGAGCCGCTCATCAGAGTGGGAACATTCTTTGCGAGGACGTTCATCGCTTTCCCGCCGATGGTGCGGGTTGCAACAGGACCTTCGGACGGCTGGAATGTCGGGAGATCGTCATCCCAGCCTTCGGGCAGCACTCGATCGAATGCCTGTTCGAACGCGTTCGCATCCTTCGAATATTCTTTTTTATAGCTCGCGAAGCCTGCACTCCAATCCGAATGTAACTCGATCCCACGCGCACCGGCTTCGCGAAATATTTTTTCCGCCTCTTTCGGAACCAGAAAATCGGGTTCCAACGGCCAGCCTAAATGCTGTTTTGTAAGACGGACCTCATCTTTTCCCAGTGGATTGCCGTGGGCTTTTCCCGTGTCCTGTTTGTTCGGGCTGCCATAACCGATGTGCGTTGGGCAAATGATAAGCGAAGGCTTATCCAGAACAGATTTTGCCACTCGGATCGCATGATCGACCTCTCCCAGATCGTTTGGATCCGCTATATGGATGACATGCCAGTGATACGCCTCATAGCGTTTTCCGACATCTTCCGTAAACGTAATGTTTGTGTCGCCGTCGATCGAAATGCCATTGTCGTCGTAGAAGGCAATAAGCTTTCCAAGCTCCAGATGTCCGGCAAGCGAGGCTGCTTCGCTCGTGATGCCTTCCTGCATGCAGCCATCGCCCATAAAGACATACGTATGATGGTCCACGATCGAATATTCTTCGCGGTTGAATGTACTCGCCAAAAATTGCTCGGCGATGGCTTCACCGACAGCATTCGCAAATCCTTGTCCTAAAGGACCGGTCGTTACCTCAATTCCAGGCGAAGCACCACGCTCGGGATGACCCGGGGTTTTCGAGCCGAATTGCCGAAATTCCTTGATGTCCTCGATCGACAGATCGTAACCGGTGAGATGAAGCAAGGCATAATGCAGCATCGAGGCATGGCCATTGGAAAGAATAAAACGGTCTCGGTCCGGCCATGCCGGGTCTTTGGGATCGAAGCGCAGGTGGTGTGTCCAAAGAACATAGGCTATGGGCGCAAGGCCCATCGGTGCACCGGGATGCCCGCTCTTTGCCTTCTCGACCGCATCGACCGCAAGAAACCGAATGGTATTAACACAAAGCTGGTCCAGCTCATCTGCAGAGCGACTGGGCTCACGATGGTTGGCGTGTTGGGAAGAAACCGTGTCTGGCATGCGGCAAAAATACGAAGCAATGGAATGCCAACCGCGTGTTGAAAAAACGAGATGTAGGAATGAAATCTTATGGCATGTCCGGAGAGCCATCGTAGATGGCAATCATTCCCAAACGTGTTGTTCTATTTTTTACGATTCTATTCCGGCCAAGTGTTTGAGACGGTGAATCTCCTGCGGCGTGAGCGGTCGAGATTCTCCTCGGGCCATACCGCGGTGCGTAATACCGGCAAAACTCACGCGGTCGAGTTTCTCCACTTCATAGCCGAGGGTTTCGAACAAACGGCGGACCTCACGATTTTTTCCTTCCTTGATCTTGAGAAAAACATCTTCACCGCTTTCGAGAAACGATACTTCGGCAGGCCCCGTCAAATCCCCATCGCCGATATCGATCCCTCCTTCGGCAATCTTTTTTGCATCGTCTTTCGTCACGGCCTTATCGAGCGTGACATGATATTCCCGCTCAATTTCGAATCGTGGGTGCGTCAGCCGGTTTGTGAGTTCCCCATCGTTCGTAAGCAACAAGACACCGGTGGTATTGCGGTCCAATCGGCCCACGGGATAGACGCGCTCGTGAGCATTGATATAATCGAGCACGGTCGAGCGATCTTTTTCATCGCTCGTCGTTGTGATCGTGTCCTTCGGCTTATTCAGAAGAAGGTAGAGAAATCGCGGTCGAAGGGATATCGTCTCTCCGTTAACGGTCACATGATCGTCGTAGGGTCGAACGCGAACGCCCAATTCCGTAACGACTTTTCCATTTACATTAACGGCACCACTCGTAATCAACTCGTCGGCTTTACGGCGAGAGGTAATGCCGGCATTCGAAATAAATTTATTAAGACGCACTCCATTTGCCGATTCCGAAACGGAGGCGGTTTTTGGAACTTCCGATGGAGTTTGACCGGTCGGTTTGCGAGCAAGCTTGAGTTTGATCGGAACCTCTTTCGCGGGACGGCTCGGCAGCGTTTTTCTCGCCAATCGCGGCTTGCGACTCAGTGTGCGGCTGCTCTCCGGCTTGCGTTTTATTCTTACACTGTGCTCGCCGACGGTTTTTTTCGATACACTGTGCTCGCCGACGGTTTTTTTCGATACACTGTGCTCGCCGACGATTTTTTTCGATACCCTATGCTCGCCGACGATTTTTTTCGATACCCTATGCTCGCCGACGATTTTTTTCGATACACGACGTGGTTTTTTGTCGGAATCCGAAAGTTCTCGGCTATGCGCGCGTGGCCGGTCCCCTTCGGCACGAGCCTTGGACTTCTGTGTGCGAACGAAGGTTCTTCCCGGTTTCCCAACCGGACGCCGAGGACCTCGGCGCGAAGGAATAGGCATCTTATTCTTTTTCCCTGTCTAATTCGGCAATATCGATCGAAACCTCTGCTTCGTCCGACAGTCCGGAAAATTCTTCATCGGCCGTGGGAGCTTCTTCTCGCTCCGCCAGTTCCTTCGCGACGGCGATTGCTTCATCGACCGTCACATCGTCGGCGGAGGCAGAAAACTCAGGGCTGACAAATTCGCTTGCTGCTTCTTCAAGCGTCGTGGCGCGTACAGATTCCTCTTTCATCAACTCTTCGATCTCACGCGGACGTGGGAGGTCCTGAATTCGGGGCAATCCAAAATGGCGAAGAAAATCGACCGTGGTACCATAGAGTAGTGGACGGCCAACGGTTTCGGCACGACCCGTGATCGTAACCAGGTTCTTTTCGAGCAACGATTTTAAAACTTCGTCGCAATTAACGCCACGGATATTTTCAATATCGATTTTCGAAACAGGTTGTTTATAGGCAACGATCGCCAGCGTTTCGAGCGCTGCCCCGGAAAGCCGGCGCCTGGCTTTTTCGCGGAAGAGCCGAGAAACGTACTCTGCATATTCGCCTCGCGTCGAGAACTGATAGCCACCGGCAATCTCGATCAATCGAAATGCACGTCCCTCTGCTTCATAACACGCGTTTAAATGCTCGATCGCGTCGTGAATAACGGAAAGCTCCAGGAGCGCTTTTTTTCGCCGCTTCTTTTCCGGCTGTGCTTCGGTGGGTGCCTCGCTATGACCTTCGATACCCGGACCGACCGCAACCGTAATTTCCGGATTCAATCCGATGGGTGGTTCTTCGATCCCAATCGAAGGCTCTATCGCCAGAGGAGCTTTTTCTTTCTCAAATTCTTCGCCAAGAATTAGCGATCGAAGTTCCTGGGCCGAAAGGGGCTCGTCACTCGCAAAAATCAACGCTTCCAATATCGGCGCCAGGGATTCGGGGGATGAATAATCGGGCATAGTTATATTTTCGTCGCTTCTGTTGGATGCAAATTATGGTTTGAATAAAATAATATCGTCGAAAACACTATGTTGTCGAAGGGCCACGAATCGGTTACGAACGAGATCGAGCAATGCGATAAATGTGACCGCAATCCGAAGCCGGACGCCCGGGGAGAACTCGTCGATCGGCCCCATTTCAAAAATATCGAGAAAGAGGTCGCCGAAATTTACTTCTCCCCGCATCGAGACGGCAGAGAGGATCATTTCCGATTGTTCCTCTACCGTGACGGGGATCAGTTCGACATCGTGCGTACGCTTGATCCGGGGAGCTCGTTCGAGCGCGCGGCGGAACGCATTGATAAGATGGAAGATCGAGACGTTCTTAAGAAGGTTTTCTTCCTGTTCCTGCGGTTCAACGGTCCGGTCGTCCGCTGTAAAATATTGCCGATAAAATATTTTTCGCTGCTCTTCGCCCATGACCAAGAGTTCTTCCGCCATCTCCTTGAACTTTCGGTATTCGAGCAGGCGTCGAACGAGGTCGGTCCGGGGGTCTTCTTCTTCGACTCCATCGGTACGCTCTTCCCGCGGCAATAACATCTTCGCCTTAATTTGGCAAAGTTCCGCGGCAACGACAATGAATTCTCCGGCGATCTCGAGATCGAGCGCCGTCATGAGTCGAAGATATTCGAAGAATTCTTCCGTTATGCGGGTGATCGGAATATCGTAGATATCGAGTTCGTCACGCTTAATAAAAAACAGCAGGAGGTCGAGGGGCCCCTCAAAAATGGCGGAACGGTCGTCCTTTAAGAGGCGGACTTTATAAAGCGGCGATGCGGAAATCGCCGAACTTGAAAATGTCGAAGCTGTTGACGGCAAAACCGGACCTGGGGCATCGGAAAACGGCATCGATGGTGGCGACGAGGCAATGGCTTCCATGGACACACTCTAATCGTTTATGAGCGCAATTAGATTCTGGAAAAATTCGAATTTCTTCCTGAATTCTGAGAATGTTGTATATTTGAAATTGATTTTACTGGACCGCTTCGCCTAGCCAATCATTTTTGGGACCAAGCCTACTTTGACTCCTTCTACTTCGACTGCTTCTACTTCCGCCACACGCATCCCGCTTCGTGATTTTTTTCGAAATCCGGAAAAGACCGCCTTTCGTATTTCTCCCGACGGCCGCTATATCTCGCATACCGAACCCTTCAAGCGGCGAATGAATATTTTCGTGGAATCGCGCGACAGCATAGGGCAGGGAAAAGCTATTCGCGTGACCTCAGAAACGGCGCGCGATATTGGCGCTTACTGGTGGAAAAACAACGATACCCTGATCTATACACGAGATTTCGACGGCGATGAGAACTACCATCTTTTTGCGGTCGATAAAGGCGGCTCGAATCCTCGCGATCTCACACCGTTTCCGAACGTAAAGGTCGAGGTCGTCGATGAATTGCAGGAAATCGATGATGAAGTATTAATAGGAATGAACCGGCGCGACGCCGAATGCTTCGACGTCTTTCGCATGAATATCTCGACCGGGCAGATACAACTGATTGCCGAAAATCCCGGTAATATCACCCGCTGGGTCACCGATCACACGGGTGCCGTAAGGATCGCGATCGCGACCGATGGCGTCAACACGACGTTCCTCTATCGCGATGTCGACAGCGAGCCCTTCCGTGAAGTCAAGACGATCCATTTTAAAGAATCGCTCGAACCGCTCTTTTTCACGCCCGATAATCGGGCGGTGTACGCACTCAGCAATCTCGGAAGAGACCGCCTCGCCATTGTAAAGTACGATATGGCAGCGGCTCGGGAACTCGAAGTGATCTTCGAGCACCCGGAAGTCGACTTAGACGGCATGGCCTACTCGAAGAAACGGAAAGTCGCCACGATGATCGGCTATACGACGTGGAAACAACAGCGCCAATATCTGGACGAACAGATCCGGCAACTCTTCGACCGCCTGACAGAAAAACTTCCATCGTCTGAAGTGACGATCACCGATTATACGAAAGACGAAAATACCTACATCGTTCGAACCTACAGCGATCGATCGCTGGGAGCGTTTTACATCTATGATTTTTCGTCAGACCGGCTCGAAAAACTGGCCGACGTGAGCCCGTGGCTGAACGAAAGCGAACTCGCCCCCATGAAGCCGATCTCGTATGAATCCCGCGACGGCCTCATTATCCACGGTTATCTCACGCTTCCGCTCGGGAAATCCCCGGAAAATCTTCCCGTCGTCGTCAATCCCCATGGCGGGCCGTGGGTACGCGACCGCTGGACCTATAATCCGGAGGTCCAGTTTCTTGCGAGTCGAGGTTACGCGGTCCTGCAAGTCAATTATCGCGGTTCGACGGGATATGGACGAAAATTCTGGGAAGCCTCCTTCAAACAATGGGGGCGTAAAATGCAGGACGACGTCAGCGATGGTGTGCTCTGGCTTATCAAGGAAGGAATTGCCGATCCGAAACGGGTAGCAATTTACGGCGGAAGCTACGGCGGATATTGCACGCTGGCCGGACTCGCTTTTTCTCCCGAGCTGTATGCATGCGGGATTGATTATGTTGGCGTTTCGAACTTGTTCACTTTCATGCAAACGATCCCCCCATACTGGAAACCGTTCCTGGAATCGATGTATGAAATGGTCGGTAATCCGGAAACGGACAAAGATCTGTTACGAAGTGCAAGCCCGGTATTCCATGTCGACCGGATACGCGCTCCTCTGATGGTCGTGCAGGGCGCAAAGGATCCGCGCGTCAATATCGAAGAATCGAATCAGATCGTCGATGCCCTTCGGAAACGCGGCATCGATGTTCCCTATCTCGTTAAGGAAAACGAAGGACATGGGTTCCGCAACGAAGAAAATCGCTTCGAAGTCTATGAAGCGATGGAAGGATTTTTAGAGAAGCATTTGGACGGGCATTCGTAAAAGGATCTTACTCGGAATTTCGGCGATAGAGCGTATATCGACCGATCCTTGTCTCGATGTGGCACGTCCTGTCGAGCCAGTTTCCGACGGCAGGCAGATCCCTGCCAATCACTTCCCACGGAGTTTCTCCATTCAGGAACTGGCGCTCGCCATCATAGCCATCATGCATCAGGAAGTAAAGGGGACGATTTTTTATCAGGTCGCGTAAATATTCATTCCGCCATGAAATTTGAAAATCCTGCAGGTTGCCGAAACGATCGCGCTGGACCAGTTCATGCAGCATAATGAAACGGCTCGCGGGATTTACGGCTAACGCGAGCGGCGCATGCATCGAACCGGCCGTTTGAAGAATACTCCCCGGCGGAATGCGTGAGCGCAAATACCGAACAAGCATGTCTTCCTCGCTCATGTCCTGGAATCCAAACGCATTATGGCGAACCGCCGGAAGTAAAAATCCAATAATGGCCAATGCGGCAATACTTATTCGCCACGCACGCGAAGTATATTCGTTCCACAGCAACGCCCAGCCCGCACTGGATGCTACAATCACAAGCGTTAAAAGAGGGTGGAGTTGATAGTTCGTCTGCGAAAGCAATAGCACCTCGAGCAACAGTGCTCCGGTTATTACTCCGAGTAATCCAGCGGCGGAACGGTTTCCGCTTCGGAACAGAGCGGCAAGTCCAAGAAAAAAGATTGCTATCCAGACTGCATACGCCCGGATTTTATGAGCAAGATAAAACGGGCCGAGATAAACGTTGTATGACTTTAAATTGAACAGTACGATCTGGTTGTACACATCGCTGAAAGTGCCAGTTGCCAGGCTAACAAAAATAAAAACGAAAACTGGAGCACAGCAGCATGGCAAAAATCGAGTCCATACCCGACGAAAATTATCCACATCGTTTCTCATGCGCCAAAGCAACCATAAGAAGATCGTAACGGCAACAAGGCCATACGTGGGCCGAAATAAAACGATGAGTCCGGTTAGAAAGCCTGTGAAGGCGAGCGATTTTTGCGGCCTCAGAAGAAGGAAATATATTACAATCAGGAGTAAGATTGAAACATATACATCGCGCTGACCGACCATATTTCCGCCTTCCAGCACATAATAAAAACTCCAGAATATTGCACAAAGCCAACCGGCCAGCTCGCCGCCAAGATAGGATGTCATTCGAAATACTATCGAAGCACCGAACAGAAGGATTGCCACATCGAGGATATGGAACGCCTGTAAGGATTTACCCAATACGAGTAATTGAAAGGCATGAATAAATAGAATTCCCGGGAAATCGTGATAGAAGACGGACCGGTACGGCATCATACCGCGGAGCATCAGGTCGGCTGTATACAGTAGCTGTGCATTATCCCCGCTATACGGATACAGAAACGTAATAGACAAAATACTTCCGCATACAAGAAGTAAAAGGTAAAACCTTTTTCGGACGTTTGCTTCCATCCTTACGCCGTCATAATCAATCCCATTTTCTGCTTCACATCGACTAAGCGAGGTTCCGAAATTGCTCGTGCTTTTTCAGCGCCCATGCGCATGATGCGCTGAAGTTCAGCGCTGTCGGAAACGATTTCGGAATAGCGACGGCGAATAGGTTCCATTTTTTCGATCACAACTTCCGCTACCGCTTTCTTGAGATCGCCGTAACCGCGCGCATTCGTAAAATCGGCTTCCACGTGTTCGGTAGCTTTGCCGGTGAGCGCCTGATAGATCGTCAGCAAATTATTGACACCGGCCTTTGCCGGATCCTTCGAAAACCGGATCTCGGAACCGGAATCGGTTTTGGCGCGCATGATCGTTCGCTCGATCTCTTTCGGATCGTCCAGCAGGCGCACCGCATGACCTTTTGTATGAGCAAGGCTCTTCGACATTTTCGCGCTCGGATCGTCTAACCCCATAATTCGAGCGCCCGCTTTCGCGATCGCCGGTTCGGGAACGATAAAGGTCTCCCCGTACAGATGATTGAAGCGCTCGGCAATATTCCGAGCAAGTTCCACGTGTTGCTTCTGGTCCTCCCCGACGGGAACTTCATGCGTGTCGTAAAATAAAATATCGGCCGCCATCAGGACCGGATAATCGAGAAGTCCGGTAAGGACGGTCTCCTGCTTTTGCGATTTGTCCTTATACTGCGTCATTTTTTTGAGCCACCCTTCCGGCGTGACGCAATTCAGAAGCCATGCGCCCTCGGCATGCACCGTGACATGGCTTTGAACAAAAAGCAGCGACTTATTCGGGTCCAGCCCGACGGCCAGAAATAACGCGAGAAGTTCAAGGGTACGCGCGCGCAGGGCGTTGGGGTCCTGGGGCACGGTCAGCGCATGAAGATCGACAATACAAAAGATATTTTCTTTTTCAGGATCGTCCTGCATTTCGACCCAGCGCCGGACGGCACCGATATAGTTACCGATGTGAATGACCTCGGAGGGTTGAATCCCGCTAAAAATCCGCCGTTTCATAATACGAAGCTCAAAAAGCACTCGCCGGGAAAAGAAAGTTCATTCCGGTTATCAGGGTCCATCGAATCATAGTGCATAATCGTTCGTAGTACAGCTTCCATGTGTGGCATTGGCGGCGTATTCGATTACGGATTTCAGGCGCGACCGGAGATCACTCCGGAACTGCTCACGCGCATGTCCGACGCGATGGTCCATCGTGGTCCCGATGACGCCGGCTACTATATCGCTCCCACCCGTCTCTGCGGACTGACGTTTCGTCGTCTTGCCATTATCGATCTTTCGCCGGCAGGGCATCAGCCGATGTCCACCCCCGATGGACGGTATACGCTCGTCTTCAATGGCGAGATCTACAATCACCGCGCGATCCGAACGGAGTTGGAAGCGAAAGGATATAAATACCGTTCCCAAAGCGATACGGAGACGATCCTGTACGCGTACCAGGAATGGGGCGAAGCGTGCCTCGACCGATTCCTTGGAATGTTCGCCATTGCGATCTGGGACGAATCGAGGCAGGAACTCTTTTGCGCCCGCGATCGCATTGGCATCAAACCGTTGTACTACGCAACGCCAAACGGACGCTTTCTATTTGGGAGCGAAATTAAGGTATTATTACAGCATCCCTCGATTCGCGCCAGGCTGAACGAGCATGCCTTACCGCACTATCTTTCGCTGATGATGCCCCCGGCCCCGGAAACGATGTTCCACGGCATTCACAAACTCGAAGCCGGGCATTCGCTCCGGATTACCGCGAACGGGGATCTCCAAAAACGGCCGTGGTGGTCGCTCCTTAATGCCGGAGCGCCTCTGGACAACATTTCGGAGCAGGAAGCGATCGAAGAAATACGGCGGTTATTGCGCCAGTCGATCAAAGACCGTATGATGTCCGACGTCCCCTTTGGCGTGTTTCTTTCGGGTGGGATCGATTCGAGCCTGAACGTCGCCCTGATGGCAGAACTTATGGACCGGCCCGTGCAAACATTTTCTGTCGGCTTTAAGGACCTCGAGAAATATAATGAGATGCAGTATGCACGGTCGATCGCGAAAAAATTCTCGACCGATCACCATGAGGTCCTGATCGATTCTGGGGACGCCGAAGCCGTATTGTCGAATCTTGCTTACCACGAAGACGAGCCGAACGGCGACCCGGTCTGTGTTCCGCTCTATTTTGTGAGCAAGCTCGCACGCGACTCAGGAACGATCGTGGTCCAGGTCGGCGAAGGATCGGACGAAGAATTTGCCGGCTATCCGTGGCTGGTTCGCGACATCAAACTATACGATCGCCTTTGGCGGCCGGCGGGAACGGTCTCTCCGAAAATCGTTCGCCGTGCAGCGTACCTCGCGACCAGCCCGCTGGTGAAGAACCCGCTTATCCGCGAATATATGCGCCGTTTCTCGCGAGGGGAAGAGCTGTTTTGGGGCGGCGCACTCGCCTTTACGGAAGAACATAAACGAAAACTGCTCTTGGATTACGATCCCAAGATGTCGTCGACATATTTTGCGGAGGCCTGGCACAAGGACGTCCGTAAAGCCTATCCCAAATCGCAGTATACCCGGCGCATGATGTACCTCGAATTCATGCAGCGCCTGCCAGAACTATTGCTGATGCGCGTGGACAAGATCGGAATGGCAACGAGCATCGAGGCGCGTGTGCCATTCCTGGATCATCGGATGGTAGAATTCGCCTTTCGCCTGCCGCGCCGCATAAAGCTCGGCCCTCATTATGTTCCCAAATATATTTTGAAGAAGGCGGCGGAAGGCATACTTCCGAACGAACATATTTATCGAAAAAAAATGGGCTTCGCGGCGCCGATCAATGAATGGATGAAGTCCGACCTCAAAATTTTTCTCGAAGACCATCTTTTCCAGAGCCCGCTCCTGAAATCGCACATGGACCTATCGTACGTCCGAGAACTCTTCCTCGAGCACACGACCGGTGCGCGGAACAATGGTCAACTGCTTTGGTCGTTACTGAACCTGACGTTGTGGGAAAAGCAATTCTTAGGTTAATTACTTCTCTTAGGTTAATTACTTCCAGCGAAATCGGAACATGACGCTGGTCCCGTCGCGGGACGATTCGATCGAGGACTCGCTCGTAAGTGCTTTAAGCAGGAATACCCCTCGGCCGCCAGGACGGTGAAGATACGGGCCGTTCGTCGGATCGGGCACGAGCTCGGGAACAAATCCATCCCCACGGTCCCGAACAATAAAGGTAATCTCCTTGTCGCTTAACTCGCATTCGAGCTTGACTTTGCTCGACCGGCACTCCTTGCACCCATGGCGAATAGCGTTGGTCACACACTCGGAAAGCGCCAGCAGGGCATTATGCCGCAGGTCCTCCGGCACATGGGCACGGTCAAGCTGGCGCCGGGTCCATTCATGCACTTGCTCGAGTTCTTCGAGCCTGCCAGGAATAAGAAGATGGTCCATGACCGATACGAGAAGTTATTGCTGCTTAATGATCGCAAGGTCGTGCATTAGTCCCAGGAGTTCAGAAAATGCCTTTGGCGATAGCTCCAAGAGTACCTTAGCCTCCTGGAAACCTCGATCGCCTGCTGTCCGGACGATAGCACGTACTCGCTCTACGGCGTCCTGAAAAGTTTGTTGCAGCCTTGAAAATCCTTCGTCCAGCCGCTCTTTTCGCTGCAAAATGCCGTATGTTTTATGGGCAAACGTCGAATAAAAAATTAATTCATGCCGAAGCCCTGGCTCGGCTTCCAGGGATTCCAGGAGAGCAAGCGTGTACTTCGAATATGCCAAGGCGGCTATTGGACGGGCTCGAGCGTGGCCGCAGGTTCTGCGGTAATCGCTTCGGCAGATCCATTAGCGGAACGCGCGGTCTCGATAAAGGCGAGCAGCTCGTTTTGGTATTTTTCCCACAGCGCGGGTTCCATATCGACAGCAATGGAGCGAAGCGCTTCGATCGTCGCTGGTTTTAGGGTCACGATCTGTTCCAATTGACGATTATTGAAAAATGTGAACGGCTTTACACGCTCTTCTCGGGCACGCGAATTTCGCCATTTTCGGACCGCATCGAACAAAGGAAAATCGCTGTCGGCAACGTTCGGCTTGTATTCTTCATTAATTGCCGCCTTTTCAGACTGCTTCATTGCGGACGCCTGAGCCGCACGGCCGGAGGGAACATTTTTTCTCCCGCTCGAGGGACCCGTCATCCGTTGCTCTTTCAGGGCGAACTTCCCATCCGACTGACGGATCTCATAGGCTACGAAAATGTTCCATGTTCCCATTGGGGCCGAGGGAGCGTCCGTCCCGGGAACGGATGCCGAAGGCGTGAAGGTAGCTTCCCAGTGCCGGACAAGCTTTCCCACCAGGAACTCGTTGAGTGTGGTTTCGTCCGTTGAGTTTTTAATTTGAAAGATCTTAATCTGCGTGTCCGAGGCTGGGAAGGTTTTCATAGTGATCGTAATGAGTGGAAGGTCAACGCCGAAAGCCCCGTGGCAGTGCCGTGAAAAATAAGCTTAATAATCGGGACGGCGAGGGGTCATTCCCAGACGGTGCATTGCACCGTGCTTCGCTTCCGGGCGGCGGAAGAGAAAGGTCAATACGATTCCGCAGACAAAACCGCCAATGTGCGCCATGTAGGCAATTCCGCCCTGAGCGGCGGCCGCATGATAATACTGCGACGTCCACCCGGAAATGAGCTGTGTAATGATCCAAAGGCCAAGCACGAACCAGGCACTCATGGTCATGGAAAATGGAAAAAGAATAAGGACCCGCACCCGGTTCCGCGGAAAAAGGATGAGATAGGCGGCAAGCACCCCGGCGATCGCTCCGGAAGCTCCGATATTAGGAACGTGTGAGTCCGGCATGGCATACGTCTCGGCGAGCATGGCGACAATGCCGCAGCCGAGATAAAAAAGGATAAATTTAAATTTCCCGAGATTGTCCTCTACATTATCGCCGAAGACGTAGAGATAGAGCATGTTGCCCACGATGTGTGCAACGCCCCCGTGGAGGAACATCGAGGTAAAAAGGCTTGCAATGGGCTGCCGGCCCGCCAGAAAATCGGCCGGGATGAGCGAATATTTTTGAACAAACGCATTACCGCCCGAAAGCTCCAGCAGAAAGACGAAAATATTCAGTACGATAATAATCGTTGTGACGATAGGATAGGAGACACGCTGGCTATTGTCGTCACCGATAGGAAGGAGCAGGAATCACACGAACCGAAAAGAAGCGCTCAATACAAAAATCGTGGGCATTACAGGGTTCGAACCTGTGACCTCTCGCGTGTGAAGCGAACGCTCTGGACCAACTGAGCTAAATGCCCAAATTCAGCGGCGATTCTAACTCCCCCGCCGTTTTGCTGGTTCCTAGAAATAAAAGTCGAACCCAGATCTGATCGAGAACTGTTCGTTCACAATCGCATATTGATGAATGATGAGTCTTCGTCCACAATATTTCGTCCTCATTTCTTTCGCGCTTTTTGCGATCGGGTGCTCCAGTTCGAATAACCAGCCGAACTCCCCTTCCGAACCCGAATGCGGCATCGAACGCTGGCATGTGAAGATCCTCACCGATCCTGAGACAAAAAACATCGACTGGTCTGCAATGAGTACGACCATTGCCGAACAAAATACCTTCCCAAAGATTTCGGTGAGCGAAGATACGGGGCGTATGGCCTTCGAAGAGCAGGCGGTCACCCTGACCTGCACGATCGCAGCGTTTAAAAAAGAAGACGACCACGATATTCATCTCGTCCTGATCGATAGCTCGGCGGACTCCATGATCGCCGAAATCCCGAGCACGAGTTGCGCGGAAGTGGCGGCCTCGGCGTATGCATCCCAATTCGATGCGGCGTCCCAATGGGTCTCGCAGCATTTGGGAACTCCTGGTACGGACTTCCGGCACACGAACGCGCGGGCGACGATCACCGGCGTGCTCTTTCAGGACTTCGACCATGGCCAGACCGGGCACGCAAAGAACTATCGCGAGATCCATCCGGTAACGAAGATCGAGTGATCAGAGGATCAGCATCGCATCGCCATAGCTGAAAAAGCGATAGTTGCTTTCCACGGCATGGCGGTAGCATGCGAGCAGGAACTCCCGGCCCATAAAGGCGGAGATCATCATGAGCAGCGTCGAGCGCGGAAGATGAAAATTCGTGACGATGGCGTCGGTAACCTTAAAGCGGTATGGCGGATAAATAAAGATCCCACTCATGCCGGAGGCGGCACGGACCGTGCCGTCGTCCTTGCCCAGCGTTTCGAGCGTGCGGACCGTGGTCGTCCCAACGGCGATACATCTTCCGCCCTCCCTTTTTGCACGATTGATCCGTTCGGCATTTTCCGTATCTAAGGCATAATACTCCTCGTGCATGCGATGGCGGGTAATATCTTCGGACTCCACCGGTCGGAACGTTCCCAGGCCCGTATGCAAGGTCAGGGAGGCGAGCGTAACGCCGCGGGCCTCGATTCCTCGCAGAAGATCCTGCGTGAAGTGCAGCCCGGCGGTCGGGGCAGCCACGGCCCCGGGCTCGGAAGCATACACGGTCTGGTATCGCTCGGTATCGGAGGCTTCGGCGGCTCGGTGCAGATAGGGCGGCAGCGGGACTTCCCCCACCTGCTCGATCGCGGCCATAAAATCGGTTCCCGTCCGGTCGAAGCAAACGATCTTTTCGCCTTCGCCCAGATCGCGCTCGACTTCGCAACTTAGCGTATCGAAAAAAAGCCGGTCGCCCACGCGGGCTTTTCGCGCGGGGGCCATGAGGACACGCCACCGCTCTTCTTCACCTTCTACTCGCTTGTGGAGCAGGAGTTCTATTTTGCCTCCGGTTTCGCGCGTACCGAGGAGGCGGGCTGGAATGACCTTCGTCTTGTTGAGCACCAGCACATCGCCGGCGTTCAGATATTCTGTAATATCGGCAAACATGCGGTCCTCCCATTGCTGCCGCTCCCTGTGGACCACAAGCAGGCGCGAATCGCCTCGGCGTGCCGGGGGAAACTTCGCAATCAGGTGCTCCGGAAGTGAGTAATTGTAATCGGATAAATGCGTGCTCACGTCTTATTTCCGGAATTTGGCGTAGACCTCATTTAAACGTTCCCGGAATAACGCTTTTTGAAAAGGATATTCTGCCGCAACGCATAAGCTTAAAATAAGGACGCCGAATAGAACGAGACGCACGAGCGGCGTTTCGATTCCCACGGCGGGAGGAAGTAGGATGGAAACCCAGGGTTCGACCGCAAACCCGATCAGCAAGGTCACGATGGCTCCGATCGCGGCTGGGAACAAAAAATTTTCTTTCCAACGAGGATCGAGAATTCGTTTCAGGTACATCAGGAGTCCAAGATAGCCCGCGACGTTTACGAACGAAACCGCCATCGCGATATAGAGGATGCCTCCCCATTGGAACGCGGCGATTAACAGCACCAGCGTAAGCAACTGCAAGCCTCGCACGACGGAGATCTCGGTCAGGCGCAAGGTCGCTCCTAAAATCATCTTTGCATTTTCAAACAGTGGCACCGTAAGTATCAGGCCGGCGAGAGCGGTCAGCGGTTCGGCGACCCCACCCCAGTTCGAGGACAAAAATACGCGGACGATATCTTTGCTTTCAAATGCGATAAAGATCGTTGCCGGGACCAGCAAGCGTACAAGAAAAAAATTGGTAATGGCAAACGCGCGTTCCAGCGTTGCACGATCGTGCTGAATTTCGGCATAGGTGGCAATCGAAACTCGAGCGACGATCGGTGCTACGGCCGTGGCTGGAAGCAACGCGATCGAAAATGCCTGAGCATAATACCCTAAGTAGAACGAACCGAATAAGAAGGCGACCAGCACATTATCGATCTTGAAGAGCCAGCTTTCAAAGACCCGGTTAAAGAGTACCTTCGTACCGAATTTCCAGAGCCAACGAGCGGTCGAGCGATCGTAATAGCTCCACGGCCGTCGGCGTACCGTCGCAAGCCCGGAACGCCGCACATAAAAACGATCGAGCGTATATCCGATCAGCGTCGAAAGCACCGTCGCAAGAGGGATCGCCCATACGCCCCCGCCAAACCATGCAAACACGACCGAGGCCGTATGGAGCAAAATATTGGCGACGAGCGTGACGCGAGAGATCTTGGAATATGAAAGTTCCCTCTCCAGGATTTGAGTATAGAATGTATCGAGCGAAGCGATAAACCGCTGTACCGAATAGACGCCGATGAGCGCGGCAAGCACGGTCCCATGCGTTTTCGAAAGCGAAAAAAGCCCAAGCCCCATTGCAAGGAGCGTGAAAAACCCGTTCACCACAACCGTCAGAATGAAGACATTCTCTTTTAAATTTCGGAGCGGTTCGGTTACCAGATTGTCGCGGACGTTGATGATTGCACTGGTAAACGAAAAGGCCGCAAAGCTGACGACAAGATCGACAAAACTCAGCGCCGCCTGATACACGCCGACCTGCTCGGGAGTGAGAAGAAGTGCGAGCGCTTTCCGAGCGACGATACCGAGCAGCATCGAAATATAGGTCGCGCCGGTCAGCAACGCCGCGCCCCGAACAGCGCGGGAACCCACCCCGGCCGCAACAGCGGGAACCTCGGGACCGTAAGACGTAAGGACACCTTTATTTTCAATCGAAGGCATATTTCCTACGCCGTTCCTAAATAGGCATGCTTCACATCCTCATTCTGGGCCAGTTCTTTTGCGGATCCGGAGAGTACGATCGATCCGGTTTCAATGACGTAGCCATAATGCGCGCTCGCCAGCGCGAGATTCGCATTCTGTTCCACTAAGAGCACCGTGACCCCAAGTTCTCGGTTGATCTCCACGATTTTTTCGAAGATCGTCCGGACGAGTTTCGGAGCGATGCCGAGCGAAGGCTCGTCCAGGAGCAGCATTTTGGGTTTCGACATGAGGGCGCGAGCGATCGCCAGCATTTGCTGCTCGCCTCCGGAAAGCGTTCCACCCGGCTGCGACAGTCGCTCTTTCAGCCGAGGGAAAATCGTAAACGCGAATTCGAGATCGCGTTTAATGCCGTCCGTATCCTTCCGTAGATACGCTCCCATGCGAAGATTTTCCTGGACCGAAAGATTGGCAAAGATCATTCGTCCCTCCGGCGCATGTGCGATTCCGAGCTTTACCACTTCGTGCGGAGGCTCGTGTGTAAGTTCCTTTCCGTCCCACTGGATCGAACCGGAGCGCGCTTTCAAAAGGCCCGAGATCGTTCGCAGGAGTGTCGTTTTTCCTGCTCCGTTCCCGCCAATGAGCGTGACAATGCTTCCATCGGGAACTTCCAGAGAAATTCCTTTCAGGGCCTTGATTTCACCATAGCAAACCTGAAGATCCCGGATACACAGCATCGAGCTGAACTGACTTACTCGGATAGTGAAGTTACGACTGGCGCAAGAATCCAAAGAAATACAACACGAAGTAATTTATTTTGTCCCCTTATTTCTCGTGCGCTTCAGAAATATCGAGAATTCGCGTTACCCATCGCCCTGAATCTTCATTGGACAACGGTACCCCGACGGGCAATGGAAAACGAAAAACTTCCGGAGCGTAGAAATCGCCACGCATCAGCGGCATCCACGGAAGCACCTGTTGCCGATGGGGCTCGTAGAGCGCCCAATTGTTTTGCTGTTCGTGAAATTCCTTGAGCGGATAAGAAACAATGTAATAGTGAACGCCATATTTTTTTAAGACGGCAAGAAGGTCGGCGCAGGCTCGTACCGAATCGACCATTGCCGGGTCGGCGGCAAGGCCTTCCACTTGTAAAATGGGCTGTCCCGTGATAAATGCCGTCAATCCGGCACGGTCGCCCATGGCATAGCGACCGGGATGCGAATCGGTGAACGGTTTAATTCCCAACGCATGGATATAAATATTCGGCTGCGCTCGTGTCGTACGTTCGTCGAGATTCAGGTTCGTCGTAAGGCCCGGAATATCCCGAGATAGAATAATTATCGAGCATATCATAATGAGCAGGAGTCCCGCGGGTGCAGCACGATCGAGCCGCGATTGAAATTTCGTGCTTGTCATGGCGCGAAGTTCCAGCAGTCCCGCGGCCGCGGCAATGGGAAACGGATAAAAGTACCAAACATACACGGGCCACGACAACCGCAGCATAAGAAGGAGTACGTAAAAAAGTGGAAAAAGGAAGATCAAAAGCCGAAGCCCGGATGACGGGTCCGATCGCGTGAGTGCTCGAATCGACAGGACACACCCCGTTACCATAAGAATAAAATAAAGGAATCCTCGCGGTGTTCGAATCACTTCGATAGGCAACAGCGAAACGTGAATGCCGCTTCCTAATGCCTTGACCTCTGCGCTGACAGGTAGCCACGCCCCGAAGATTGCTCTATTCAAAATAAGATAGACGACAATCGGAAGAAGTCCGATCGCGTACGCGACGAGCGATTTAAAACTGGAGCGAAGGTATAAAAATAAAAGCAAGGTCAGACCGACCGCAAGGATCGCATCGAGCCGGGCAAGGACCAACAGGGAGCCAACAAGTCCACAAAGGAATGCTTCCCTTGTACGGGAGCGAAATTCGCAGCCACGTGAAATGACGACTAAAAACAATACATAGAGTGGTATGGCGACAACGGTCTCCATACTTAGGAATATAAGGACCGTCAGCAGTAACGAAGCGAGTAAGGAAAGCGCCGGTATCCACTTCGCAGGCCCATATAACACTCCAAAAAGCTTCGTCAGGAGCCGGGCCGTGATAACCGCCGAAAGGATCTGAGCGGCTTCGATCAGAATAAAGCAGAGACGGTCATTCCCACGCGCAATAAAGTGCATCCCCGCGAGCGCCAACATCCATAATGGGTGATATCCGTTTGTGGGAATAATTCCATCGAAGGAAGAAAATCGATCCAGGGCAAGATGTTTGGCAACGAGATAGTAATAGTAAAAATCGTCCTGTGGAATGATACTATAGGCCAGAGACCCACGAACGATATGATAGAGGGGTTCGTACGCGAGGCCGCACGCGAAGATAAATGTTATAACACTTATAAATCGAGGGCCGGGAGAAGTCAGCGTGTGTCGAATCGATCGGAACGCATTTCCAACCCCTCGATCGCGGTTCATGCCTCTCCGAGATAGGCCTCGATCACCTTTGGATCGTTCCGAATTTCCTGTGGCGATCCTTCCGCGATCTTAAGACCATAATCGAGCACATAAATACGCTCGCAAATGCCCATGACCAGCGACATATCGTGTTCGATGAGGAGGATCGCAATTTGGAACTGTTCCCTGAGCTGACGGATGAGCCGCATGAGGGATTGCTTTTCGGTCGGGTTCATTCCGGCCGCCGGCTCGTCCAAAAGGAGCAGTTTCGGCCCGGTTGCAAGGGCACGAACGATCTCCAGCCGCCGCTGGTCGCCATAGGGCAGGCTGGTCGCAAGTTCGTTTCGCATGTCCTGCAAATGAAAGAGTTCGAGCAGAGAGTCGATCTTCTTTGCAAGCGAGCGTTCGTTATCGTAAAAAGCACGGAAACGGAGCATGGATCCGAACAGACCCAATTTCGTTTGCGCCGTAAGAGAGACGCGGATATTATCGAATACAGAAAGTCCGCGAAAAAGCCGAATGTTCTGGAAGGTCCGCGCGATCCCACGATGGCTGATTTCATTAGGGCGAAGACCGTTCAGCCGCTCCCCATGAAAGCGCACGTCTCCCACCGTCGGCTCATACACGCCGGTGATAACATTGAAGACGGTCGTTTTGCCGGCACCGTTCGGTCCGATAAGGCCGACAAGATCCTTCGGCCCGATCTCAGCCTCGAGTTCTCCGACGGCTACGAGACCGCCGAACCGCATCGTCACACGATCGAGTGTGAGACCTTCCACTACCTGACTCCCGGTTTAACGAACGGCGGCTTGGTGACAACCGCTTTTGCGCGTTTGCCCGGTCGAACTTCCACGAGTACCTCAGAACCTTCTTTCGACTGCGCGACAGGGACATATCCGAGCGCGATCGCTTTCCCCAGCATCGGCGAAAGGTTCCCGCTCGTTATTTCGCCGATGTTCCGGCCCTCGTTATCGACGATCTTATGTCCGTGTCGCATGATCGCACCCTTTTCTTCGGTTACGAGACCGACGAGTTTTCGCGTAAGCCCTTTTTCCTTGATCTCACGCAATGTTGGGAACGCCTGGCACTCTGGTGTTTTATTGAGCTTCGTGATCCAGGCGAGTCCCGCTTCCAGCGGGTTCGTGTCGTCGGTAATATCGTTACCATACAGGCAATATCCCATTTCGAGCCGCAGCGTGTCCCGCGCGCCGAGACCGATCGGTTCCAGGCCACCGAACTTCTTCCCGGCGTCGAAGACCGCATTCCAGACGTTATCCGCATTCCCCGCATGGGGAAACATAATTTCGAAGCCGGGCTCGCCCGTGTACCCCGTTCTCGAAATCATCATCGGAACCCCGGCGAGTTCACCGTTCGCGAAATGGTAATACTCGATCTTGTCCAGATCGACCGACGTAAGCGTTTGCAAAATTTCTTTCGCCTTTTTTCCCTGCACGGCGAGCAGTGCGGTCTCGTCTGAAAAATTCCGAAGTTTTACATCGAACCCCTTCGCCCATTTCGAGAACCACGCCCAGTCTTTTTCCATCGTGCTCGCATTGACGACGATGATATAGTGTTCCGGCGCGACGAAATAGACGATGAGATCGTCGACAATGCCGGCGCGCTCGTTCGGAAGGCAACTATACTGCGCCTGTCCGGGAACGAGCGCTGCAACATCGTTCGAGGTGATCGTTTGCAAAAATCGGAGGGCGTCCGGACCCCGAACTTCGAACTCACCCATGTGAGAAACGTCGAAGACGCCGCCAGGGCCTTCCCGCACGGCTTTGTGTTCGAAGATAATGCCTTTTGGGTACTGTACCGGCATTTCATAGCCGGCAAATTCGACCATCTTTCCGCCAAGGGCGATGTGGTGCTCGTAGAATGGAGTGCGTTTCAAATTAACAGTGTCGAGGTAGGAATGAACCGAATGCAAATATACGGAAAAGTGCGACGCAAATATTCCTCATGAATAAATAAGGTACTCTTACAGATTTCTTGGCAAGCGTCCGCCAAAGGCATCGCCGGGCTCTGGCGTTCGATCGTCATGCTGGATCACGGTCTCTTCTTCGATCGCTTTGACGACGGCGCGGTTGCCCCGCATCTGTGTCACGGAGACGGCGGTGCCCGGAGAAATAAATTCGCCGTTGGTCACGGCATCGATCTTGCGATTATCGAGAAGAACGATTCCCGCTGGGCGGAGCATCGTTTGAGCGATCCCATGCTTTCCGACGAGGAGTGCTCCTTCGGTTGCATAAAACGCGGTGTCGGCGGTGGTCGCGAGATTACGGAATTTTTGCAGCCATGCGGCTTTAGGCGCATACCGGACGATGACAATTCCGAGGACAAGCACTCCGACCAGCGCAATCGCAAGCGTAACGAACGTTTGTACCATTCGCTCCGGCGTTAGCGTGCGAAGGTCCCCGGCGAGGGCAAGGAAAAGCCCGATCGCTACGCCCGTGATCCCAAGGACCCCGGCCAGACCGAACGTGGGAACCGGGGAAACTTCGATGAGTAAGAGCACGATCCCGGCAAGGAAGAGAACAATTGCGATAAACGGAGCGACACTCGTGATATACTGGCCGGCAAAGAATAGCACGAAGGCGGCAACGGCAATGATCGTGATAGTTCCAAAGTGACCCGTCTTGATCGTATAAAAGGCGCCCGCCATTCCAATCATGATCAGCAATGCACTAACGATTCCCGAAGTCAGGAACCGGATCAATTTATCGCCAATCCCCTCCTCGGACGTCTGGACCTCCGCCGGTTGAATATTTGCCGCCGCAATCGCATCGTGGATCGACTCGGCAGTGGTATCGGCATAGTGGACCTTCCGCGCGTCTTCTGTGGTAAGCGTAAGCAGTTTGCCGGCCGGCAACGTAATTCCGTAGCTCGAATCGAGACCGACCGATTCATCGACCATCGCTTCGGCTATTTTAGGGTCGCGGTGGTTCCGTTCGGCGGTCGCACGCATTTCGGCGCGCATATACGAATTCACTTTTTCAGAGGCCTTCTCGCCCGTTTCATAGATCGGCGTGGCCGCACCGATCGTGGAACCGCTGGACATCACGATGGTCTGCGCGGCCAGCGAAATCAGGGAGCCGGCCGAGATCGCTCGTTTATCGATGAAGGCGATCGTACGGGGAACGTTTGCATTCAGGATCGCATCGCGAATGCGGATCGCAGCGTCCAGACGGCCGCCAAGCGTATTGACATGCAGCAGAATGACTGCATGTTCTTTTTCGGCTTCCTTGACCGCGCTTTCGACATACGAGGCCATTCCGAGGTCGACCTCATCGGTAATTTCGATCACTCGGACGGGCGCGGTAATTTTTTCCAAACGAACGGCTACCGTGTCGTCCTTTGCATAGGAACTCGATGCAAGGACAAAAAGCAACACGGCGGGAATCGTCCAGAACACTCGAGCGATGCCGGTCCGAATTCGTTTCATTGTAGCAACCACCTTTCAGGCTTAGTTTTGTACTACAAACAACCAGAAGTCGCCAGTCATAATTCGGAATTTACGTGTTCACAATCCAATTTTTAGGAGCGGCCGGCCAGGTGACCGGCTCGAAATATTTTTTACGCACGACGACGCATCGCGGCCTGCTTTTGGACTGCGGTCTTTTCCAGGGCGGCCGAGCGCTGAACGATCTGAATTGGAACCCGCTGCCCATCCAGATTTCGGACGTTGCCAATATCGTTCTGACGCACGCCCATCTCGATCATACCGGCTATCTTCCGCGCCTGGTGAAATCCGGCTTTTCCGGACAGGTCTGGTGTACCCCGGCCACCCTGGACGTAACGCAATATATCCTGCGCGACAGTGGCCACCTGCAGGAAGAAGACGCCAAGCACGCGAATCGCCACAGTTACGCTCGGCATAAGCCGGCGTTGCCGCTTTACACTTCGGAAGAGGTCGAAAAAACGCTGGGGTTTTTCCATGTTCAGGACCGCCACTCAAAAAAATCGCTCCCGGATGACATGAGCTTCGAATACTCGAACGCCGGACATATTCTGGGCTCCTGCTCCGCACGGATCGAAAAAATCGAAATGCCTTCCGGCCTTGGCATAGATGGGAACCCGGCAAAAAGGACCATTTCCATCCTTTTTTCGGGCGATCTGGGCCGGGAAAAACCGATCTACTTAAAACCGCGCGAAGCGCCGCCCGCCGCAGATTTTGTGGTGTGCGAATCGACGTATGGCGACAAGTTCCATTCCCAGATCGATCCCACGGAAGAACTCTTCGCCATCGTCAAGGAGGTCCTTGCGAAAAATGCCGTGCTGCTCATTCCGGCGTTCGCGGTCGATCGCGCGCAGGAGTTGATCTTTTGCCTTAATGCGCTGATGCGCGATGGAAAAATCCCAGCGGTCCCGACCTGGGTCGATAGCCCCATGGCAACCGAAGTAACTTCGCTCTACGAAAAATATTCGAATGAACACACGATCTCTTCCGAAGAATTGAAAGAGCCTGACAAAAACCCTCTTTCCTTTCCATCGCTGCATTTTACACAGACCGTGGAAGAATCCAAGCGGTTGAACGACCTGAAAGGACCCGCGATCATTATTAGCGCAAGCGGCATGGCCACCGGAGGCCGCATCCTGCACCACCTTGCGAACCGGCTGAACAGACCGGAGACGATCGTTCTCTTCACCGGTTATCAGGCCACGGAATCGCTCGGTCACGATTTGGTGAACGGAGCAAAAACCGTTACGATCTTTGGGCAAAAAATTCCCGTCGCGGCGACGGTGCAGACCCTCACGAATTTCAGCGCGCATTCCGACCAACGCGAGATCATGGACTGGCTCAAACAATTGCCAACGCCACCAAAACGAGTGTTTCTGACACACGGGGAAGATGGTCCCCGCACCGTCCTCAAGTCGGTGATCGAAAAAGAGCTTGGCTGGAATGTTGCTTTGCCGAAACTGAACGAGATTGTTGATCTCACGGCCCTATAGTCGCACTCACTTGAAGCGCATGAACAAAATCCGGGTAGCGGCCTTCCTTTTTTTTGCCTTTGCTACGTGCCCCCTTCTTGCGCATGCGCAGTTCCTCGGAATTACCGGAGCGAATCATCCGGAACTCCATTGGCAGGAAATGGAAACCGATCATTTCGTCCTCGTCTATCATCAGGGCCTGGATTCTGCGGTCCGAATCGCAGCCCCCATCGCCGAGGAAGTATACCGCGTCGTCACGACGAATCTTCAGACGGCGCTTCCGAGTAAGATCCGTATTTATTTTTCGGACAATGACGAGGAACGAAATGCATTCACGTTCGGAGACGAATATATCTTCATTTGGATGCGCGGTATTCTGGACGATAATCTGTTCTCGCTCCGTGCAAGCGGGACATCTAAATGGCTCCGTTCCGTGATCACGCATGAATTCACGCATATCGTCATTGCCCATGCGACGCATACCTGGGAAGACGCATTCTTTCCTGCTCTTGCCGAAGGAGTCCCGCGTTGGTTCAATGAAGGAATGGCACGCTACATGGAACCCGATGGCTGGACGGAAGACCTCGACATTCCACTCCGCATCGCAGCCGTTTCGAGCAAATTGCATCTGGGTCCCCAGGACTTTCTCAGCGGTTCACTACTCTACGAGGGTGGACAGTCCCTCGTCCGCTATATTGCCGCCACCTATGGCGACAGTGCGCTCGTAACGATCCTCAAACACCGGGAGAACTCGATCTTCCCCTATAATTTTGAGCGTTCGGTCCGTGCCGCGACCAGGCATTCCTTAGACGAGATCTATAATGAATGGCATAAAATCCTCAACGTCTATTACAACACGGAATATGGCCAAAAAGAAGAAGTGGCGGATGTCGCTCGAAAAATTCCTTCGGGACTTGGTATTGTAGAAGCCGCCCGACTCGGACCGAACGGAACACAGATCGCGGTCCTTGGTAAAAAAACCGTCGATGAAGGAACGAAATTATTCCTGCTTTCGAACGACACGAACTCGCGGCCAGAACTGGTGACCGGCGAACCGGGCATCGAACCGTACCTCAGTTGGTCGCCCGATGGGAGATATCTTCTATTTTCGAAGGTTCGATTCGGAGACCATGGCGATCTGGTGTACGATCTCTATCGCTGCAATGCGAAGACCGGAGAGCTATACCGGATTTCTTCGGACCAACGTCTCGAATATCCCGATTGGTCGCCGGACGGGAAAACGATCGTCGCATGCCAGTTCCAGCGCTCGGGTTCCGACCTTGTTCTTCTCGACGCCGATGGAAGCAATCTACGCAAGCTTACCGATTTTAACGACGATAATACCGAAGTCTATTCGCCGCGTTGGTCGCCCGATGGCAAACGCATTGCCTTTAGCATCTTTCGAAGGAATGGAATGCGCGATATTGCGACAACCGATAGTCAATCGCACGAAATATATTATATCATGAATGACTCGATCAACGATCGCTATCCGATCTGGTCGCCGACCGGCGATTCGATCGTGTTCCTGTCGTTTCGGAATGGGACTCCAAACTTGTACGTAAGCCCTTCGTACGACCTGGGAATTGTTACATGGTATCTTCAGCAGTCGGAAGTAACGAATGCCGCATCGAACATTCTTGCATGGGATTGGTCGAAAAAGAAAGATTCCATTCTTGTTACGTCGTTCACCGATCGAAATTCCGTTCAACTCTTTTGGCTGGCCGCCGACCATCGCATTACTTCGCATCCATCGATCCTGCCCGTCGAAAAAAAATATACCGCGTGGCGGAGGGTGCGGTGGCCGCTCGTTACGCGTCCGGCTGACTCGTTACCGGAAGTTATCGTTACCGGCCCGTATGCGTATCATTCCCTGGCACACATTCGCCCGCTACTCTATTTCCCCATTATTGGAACCGACATGACAGCGACGGGTCATCAGGGAACCCAATGGGGCGCCCTGACTTTTTTTACCGACGAAATGCAAAAGCATTTGATGGAGGCTTTTGCATGGTACGGGGATGTCTCAAAAACACTTTCGTGCGGCGTCGAATATGAGAATAACCAACTGCTGCCCACTCTTTCGGTCGGGGCGGCCCATGTTCTCGAATTCCGCGATGTCCTGCAGGATATCCCATATTACGAACAGACCGAGAGCGTGAATGCCGGCGCAACGTTTTCACTCCATACCCCCAACTCCCTCACGGATCTGCACACGGTGTTCCTGGG
>JAJPIQ010000074.1 GCA_021324685.1 Bacteroidota bacterium | reverse complement strand
TGCAATTCCATTTTCTTCAATATTTAAAAGTGCTCCAAGTGTAATTTCTATATCGTTGTCGGGTGTGATCGGTACACCGGGTCGTGATGGTTCACCATACACTTTTTTGTTCTCCTATGAGGAGCCTGTAGACCTTTCGCACGATGTTGATAGCTCTTATTCTTTTTATGGAAGTACAGGTGGGGGCGATGTCGACTCTCGAGGTGAGCAAGTTGATGGTTGGTCTACAACGACTTATATTGTGACGACGATCGATGCGAATTTAATTATCCGGAACCTGAGTGTTCAATTTGAATATTCCTACTCACGGAGGGGTGGGTTTGACGATTTCTCAGCCAGCAAGTTTTTGAAGTTGCATGATATTGCTTTAACGAAAAATGGTAATTTGTATGTAGGCACTATCTCAAGTCCCTCCTTAAGCGAAGTTGTTGATTCTATAAGTGTGGTAGATAATTGTCCTCAAGACGGCACGGCCCCCGGATATTATGATTTTTCCCCACCTTTTAATTCTTTGGTGGGTTACACGGACTCCGCAAAGTTATCCATTATCATCAAATAAAAAAGGGACACGCTTCAACGTGTCCCTTCAATAAATTAGCGAATAGTTTTAGACCCCGGCCGTCTCCCCATCTCCAGCCGGATGTTCCGCTTCGTGGTGTCCCGCTGGCGCTTCTTCCGGAGGCGCGGCGATGCCGGCTTCCTTCATAAGGTCATCGATCGAAGCGGTCGGTTTCGAGACCGGTGTCTGCGTCCCATCGACCGGTTTTGCTTCGACCGAGAATAGGAGTTCCGCACCGTTGGCGGCGACATCGACTTTCACCGCTGTGCCGTCCTTCACCGTGCCTTTCAGAATCTCCTCGGCGATGGGGTCTTCGACGTACTTCTGCATCGCGCGCTTGAGCGGGCGAGCGCCGTACGCTTTGTCGAAGCCTTTATCGGCCAGGAAATCGAGCGCACGGTCGGTAAGCTGGACGTCCACGCCCATTTCGTGCACGCGCTTGAGCAGTTTATTCAGGTTGATCTGAATGATCTGCTTGATGTCGTCTTTTTCAAGATGACGGAAGACGATCGTATCGTCGATACGGTTCAGGAACTCGGGATTGAAGAGCCGTTTCATCGACTCATCGACCTGTTCCTTCATCTTCGTGTGCTCGTCGCCGCCGGCGGACTCTCCAAAACCGATGCGCGCCTGTTTCTTGATCTCCTTCGTTCCCACGTTGGAGGTCATGATGACGATCGTGTTCTTGAAATCGACCCGTCGCCCGAGCGAATCGGTAAGCTGGCCATCGTCGAGGACCTGCAGGAGGAGATTGAACACATCCGGATGCGCCTTTTCGATTTCGTCCAGCAGTACGACCGAATACGGTTTTCTGCGAACTTTTTCGGTCAGTTGACCGCCTTCTTCATATCCGACGTATCCCGGAGGCGCGCCGACCAATCGGCTGACGGCGAACTTCTCCATGTATTCCGACATGTCGATGCGAATAAGTGCCTCGTCGGTATCGAAAAGGTACCGCGCAAGCGATTTTGCAAGTTCGGTCTTTCCCACACCGGTCGGTCCCAGGAAGACAAAGCTTCCGATCGGCCGATTGGGATCTTTTAGTCCCGCACGGGCGCGGCGAATGGCTTTCGAAAGTTTTTCGATCGCTTCGTCCTGACCGACGACCGATCCGCGGAGCGACTCCTGCATATTGAGCAGCTTGACGGACTCGCTTTCGGCCACGCGATTGACCGGGATGCCGGTCATCATCGCGACGACATCGGCGATGTCATCTTCGGTGACGTCATAGATCTGTGCGCCCGATTCGGCTTCCCAATCGGCGAGGGCATTTTCGAGGTCCTGCTGATATTTCTTTTCGAGATCGCGCAGCCGCGCCGCCTCTTCGAAGTTCTGGGTTTTAACGACGAGGTTTTTCTCGTTCTTTACGTCCTCGATCTTCTTTTCGAGTTCCTCGATGTTCTTGGGCGCGTGGACGTTCGCCAGGTGAACGCGGGAACCGGCTTCGTCGAGCACGTCGATCGCTTTATCGGGAAGGAAACGATCGGTAATGTACCGGTCCGAAAGCTTCACGGCCTGTTCGATCGCTTTTTCGCCGTAGCGGACGCTGTGGTGCGCTTCGTACTTGTTCTTGATGTTGTTCAGGATCGTGATCGTCTGATCGACCGTGGGGGGATCGACGATGATCTTCTGGAACCGGCGGTCGAGCGCGCCATCTTTTTCGATGTACTGGCGGTATTCGTCGAGCGTCGTCGCTCCAATGCACTGGATATCTCCGCGCGCCAGGGCCGGCTTGAACATGTTCGACGCATCGAGCGAACCCGAGGCCCCGCCGGCGCCGACGATCGTATGAAGTTCGTCGATGAACAGGATCACGTCCTTCGCTTTTTCGAGCTCGTTCATGACCGCTTTCATACGCTCTTCGAACTGGCCGCGATATTTCGTTCCTGCAACCAGCGCGGCCAGGTCGAGCGTGACGACCCGCTTCTCATAGAGAATGCGAGGAACCTTCTTTTGCACGATACGGAGCGCGAGGCCTTCGGCGATGGCCGTTTTGCCAACGCCCGGCTCGCCGATGAGGACCGGATTGTTCTTTTTGCGCCGCGACAGGACTTGCGAGACGCGCTCGATCTCCTTCTCGCGTCCCACGATCGGATCGAGCTTATCTTCGGCGGCCATCTTGGTCAGGTCGCGGCCGAAGTTATCGAGCACGGGGGTCTTCGTGCGCTCCGGTTTCTTTTCCTGCGTGGCCGCTTTTGGCGGCGACGTCGGACGTCCCGAGATGATGTTATCGAGTTCGGCCCGCACGGCGTCATACGTCACGCTGAATTGATTTAAGATCTGCGCGGCAATATTGTCCTCGTCGCGTAAGAGCGAAAGGAGCAGGTGTTCGGTGCCGATCACATCACTCTTGTAAAGCTTCGCCTCGAGATAGGTAATTTTGAGTACCTTCTCGGCCTGCTTCGTGAGCGGGATGTTGCCGATCGTGAGCGTCGCTCCGGAGGAGCGAACGGTATCTTCGATGGCTTTTTTAATCTTGTATAGATCGGCGCCAAGATTGCGAAGGATCTTCACCGCGATCCCTTCGCCCTCGCGAATGATGCCGAGGAGCAGGTGCTCCGTTCCGATATAATCATGACCGAGCCGGATCGCTTCTTCCCGCGAGAGACGGATCACGTCCTGGACTCGATTCGAAAAATTTCCTTCCATTGGCATGGGCTTCTCCTTTTATTCAAATTTCAACGATTATGCCACTCGAATGTTACAACAACGATTCCATGGTAATCCGTGCGGCACCGACCTTTTAATGTAACCTCTGAAGCGAGGATAAATTACCATGATAGCTCAAGAATTAATCACATTTCATTCCGGAAAATCGTCGTTTGAAGATTCGGACGAATTTTTCTGGCAGTCCGGCCGGAAAAAGTGTTATTTTGGGGGCCCGAATTGTCATAACCTTACGGAGTGTCCTATCGAACGTACGAGGTGTCCTATGATGAAACGTCTTGCCGCAGCTTTTATTTTAATTTTACCCCTTCCTCATAATCCGATTCTGGCACAGCAAGGCCAGCCACAGATCCCGCCACCGGCGGGATCGTTCGAGACGGGCAGTACATGGCTCGGGGGCGAACCGGTCACCTGGGGGCCGACCGGCGTCAGTATTAATGATCGCGATCCGTGGCATCCGCCGGAGGGCACCGGTGAGATCGGTTATGGACGTCCGTATCGGCAACGCTGGCGGTCCTGCGCTAACATCTGAACCGAGATGATACGGATTTGTTGAATTGGCGTGGACGTGTTTCGGCAAATCTCGCTCGGGGCTGTTCTCTTCTGTTCGTGGCTCGCGATCGCTCCGCTGGCGGCCGCGCAGCCGCGGCATCCCGTCAAGTGTGCGGTGCCCCCGGACGTTTGGAACCCCAAAGCGAAAGTTCCGCAGCAATTTGCGCTTCCTCACGGATTCCGGGATTCCCTGCTCAGCCCCAGCCAGCGGTTCATGATCTTTTACGATGCGGCCGCAAGCGATACGGACAGCATCGCAAGTCCACAATACGTCCATCGGGCTGCCGAAGAAGCCGATAGTGCCTACGCGTTCGAGATCGAAACGCTGGGTTATACAGCGCCGGCCTTCACCGAGAACGGGCATTACAATATTTATCTGGCGCCGCTCCATAGCGGTCTCGAAGCCTACGGAGCGACCTACATTCTTGAAGGCGGTCAGCTTGTGAATTCGCCGAGCGGGAACGAGCGATGGCGTTCGTATAATGTGATCGATAATACGTTTACCAGTCCGATCTACGCCACGCATGGCTTCGATGCCGAGCGCATCACCATTTTTCATGAGTTTTTTCATATGGTCCAATTTTCCGGATACGGGCATCCTCCGACCGGCATTCCCAATTATATTTATTTCCAGGAGATGTCGAGTGTATGGATGGAATGGCTCTCGACTCCGAACGTCAGGGACTATTTGAACTATGTGGCCTCGTATCTTTCCACGCTCGATACGCGATTTGACCTCACGCCTTCGAGCGGGTATGGCCAGTATGTCTACTTCGCCTACCTTACGCACCGCTTCGATACGGCGATCGTCCAAAAGATCTGGGAGTATTACCGCGATTCTTCGACCGATCCGGCGAATTGTATCGACGAAGTCCTGCGACGCGATTACGGAACTTCTTTTTGTCAGGAGTATGAACGTTTTGGCGCCGAGCTCATGCAAACGGGCCGCCGGTATCAGGGAACTTCATTGCTGCCGGATGCGCAAATCCTGCCGGCCGATACGATTCCCATTCAAACGCTGGGCCTCGATTCGACCGGATGGTTCGTGACGACGGCGCTTTCGCTGCAGTTCGCCGATGCCGGTTCCGGAAGCGATACGTGCATCGAAGTGCTTGCGCGCGATACCGATCGCTCGCTGGAATCGAACGTTTCGATCACCTTCACGGCCATCGGTACGCCGCCCACGATCGCCATGGACCGCCCAGAGGCCTACTGCGATACGGAAGTCTGTATCTATCCACTTTCTGCCACGGCTCCGGGACTCGAATCGTTCCCAAGTCCCTTCCTTCCGGACGGGACGTCGGAACTTTATATGGTCGCTTCGACGAACGCCAATCCACCCATTTCGGTCGTGATGAACGTGCTCGACCTGAACGAGAACGAAATTCGCTCCACCAAATTGCCCGCCGTTCCGTTTCGTGGCACCTGGAATGCGGTATGGGACGGACGGGACGACAACGGCAAATTGGTCCCGAGCGGCGAGTACCTATATTCGCTTCGTGTCGATGGTGCGCTTCGGGTCGGGAAAATCGTCGTTGTGCGGAAATGAAGTGGGTCCGGCCGTGCGTCCTGGTCCTGTTTGTCCTGATGTTCGCGCTCGATGGCTACCAGGTCTATCGTATTGCGTTCGTGAAACACTATGCGGATTTTCCTGCATACCTGGCCGGCGCGCAGGGATTGAAAGAGGGAACGAACCCTTATATCCCTCGCGCCATTGCCCCGTATAGCGGGGACGACATTCGTCCGTTTATCTATCCGCTCTTTGTCGCCTGGGTATGGGTCCCGTTCACCCTGGTCCCCGCCGCCGTTGCGAGTTTCCTCTGGTATGTCCTGAGCTTCGGAATGATGCTCTATGCGATGGACATCGTTTCCAAACTTGTCGGACTCGAAGGGAACGATAAATGGATGGCGTTCGGGATCGTCGGGGTCCTGTTTATGTCCGTGCTCCAATGGGTGCTGATGTTCGGACAGATGGACCTCTTCGAGCTGTTGCTGCTCGTGCTGGTGGCAAAATATTTGTCAAACAATAGCGCTAAAGGCGGGGGATTCCTCGGTGCGGCGATTTCCGCGAAGTTAATGCCAGTCGTCGTCCTGCCGATGCTCGTAAAGAATTGGAAAGCGATGGCGGTATGCATTCTTACGATCGTTCTCCTCTGTATTGTTATTCCCTACGTCATCGCCGGCAACGCGATATTCGGTTATTATCACTACTGGTTCCGTACCACGCTTGGGACCGAGATGGCAAACGGGGATGAATCGGTCCATTCGTTTGCGTTGGCAGGAGTAGTCGCGCAGTTCCTGGGACTGGTGCGGCCAACGCTGGCAATAAAACTATCGTGTGGGATTTTTCTCCTCCTCTTTCCGCTGGTTCTGCTTCTCAAGGGAAAAACTATTCCGGCATTATTTCTTTCGTTCATGCTCATCCCGCTCACCTCCACGCGCAGTGAGCCGAATCATCTTACCATGCTCATCCCGGCGGTCATGCTCGTTGCGTCGGTGCTGATACACAGGAGGATGAGGTTCCGAGGGCGGGAAATTTCATTCTCTGCCCGCCAAACCGCTCTCGGTTGGGCCGCACTTGTGACCGTGCAGATCATGGTCCTCTGGGGCTATAACGCGATCGTTCCCTTCGATACGATCGGAATGCTCGCACTTTTCGGAGCCGTCTGGTGGAACGGTCAAAAATCAATCCCGTTGGAATTCTCGCACTGAACTGCTGTTGCCCCAAACATGAATACATGGCTTTTCACCGCTGCATGGAGCTGTATTTTCACTATGCACGTGGCAGCACAGCCACACTATCTCTTAAACGTCGCGTGCGACGGCCCCCTGGGGGATTGTACGCTCAACGTGACGTGGAGTTGTGACCAGGGTACGGCACCTCCCGCAACATCCTGTTCCCCAGGTGTGAACCTTTTTATCCATGATTCACAAACGGTGACCTTGAACGGTCTCATTTGCGAGGACGCTGAAAATAATATTAGCTTCCAGATCGACACCGAGCATCATCTACTGAAAAACTTCACTGCATCGTTTGGCGACGCGAATAATAATGATTTTATCGGTTGCATGTCCAATGCGCCCGGAACGGGAGGCGATGTCGGTTCGGTAACGTATAATCTCCACTTCGATCCAGTGCCATACACCGGGAGCGTGAAGGATTCGATCGTTGTGCGCGATACGGTTTATCGTGCTTTGGATACAACCGTTGGAAGTTTTCTTCATTTAAATGGTCGGCAATATTGCACAGGAACAGCAGAATGTGTTTCATCAACATCGCACTTCCTTGGATTGCTCCTTGTTAATTCTGATGTTTTAAGCGTACCGAGAGATTTAAATATTCTTTCGACGCCTTTTTCGATATCGTCCGGCCCCGATGTTATCGAGGCACACTTTTCAAGGCGGTCTTCGACCGACTGGATGGAAGTATATAATGTGTTGGGTTCTAAAATAATATCGTATGCCGTGACCGAAGGTGTAAATACGTTTGAGATTCCGCGAATGGATTTACCGGCAGGATTTTACATCGCGCGCCTTCATAATGAAATCGCAAAGTTTGTTGTGACTCCGTAGTTCAGGGCACACGCCTGCCTCTCTGCGTGTTATTCGCCGCAATGCCACGACGTACCGATATAAAAAGCATCCTGATCATCGGCTCCGGCCCGATCGTCATCGGGCAGGCGTGCGAGTTCGATTATTCCGGCACCCAGGCCTGCAAGGTCCTCAAAGAAGAGGGCTTCCGCGTCATTCTTGTCAATTCGAATCCGGCGACGATCATGACGGACCCGGAGTTCGCCGACGCGACCTACATCGAACCGATCACGCCGGAATACATCGAAGCGATCATCGCGAAAGAACGGCCGGACGCGATCCTTCCGACGATGGGCGGGCAGACCGCGCTGAACAACGCGATGGCGCTCGCCGAGCGCGGCGTGCTGAACAAATACGGGGTGGAACTTATCGGTGCCAAACCGGACGCGATCAAGCGCGCCGAGGACCGGGAAGAGTTCCTTGAGACGATGAAGTCGATCGGCCTCGAAATGGCACGGGGAGGATTCGTGACCACCGTGGAAGAGGCGATCGAGCTCATCGACACGGCCGGGTTCCCAGCGATCATTCGTCCGAGCTTTACGATGGGCGGTTCCGGCGGCGGCATCGCGTGGAATAAACAGGAATTTCGGGACATTGTCCAGCATGGGCTCGACGCCTCGCCCGTACACCGGGTCCTCGTCGAGGAATCGGTCATCGGCTGGAAGGAATATGAGCTCGAAGTGATGCGCGATACGGCCGATAACGTCGTCATCATTTGCTCGATCGAGAATTTCGATCCCATGGGGGTCCACACCGGGGACTCGATCACGGTCGCCCCGGCGCAAACGCTTTCGGACAAAGAGTATCAGAAGATGCGCGATGCGGCGCTCAAGATCATTCGCGCGATCGGCGTCGAGACCGGCGGGTCGAATATCCAGTTCGCCCTTAATCCGAAGGACGGAAGAATGCTGGTGATCGAGATGAACCCGCGCGTCTCGCGCTCCTCGGCGCTGGCTTCGAAGGCGACCGGATTCCCGATCGCGAAGATCGCGGCAAAGCTGGCGATCGGATATACCCTCGACGAAATCCCGAACGACATCACGAAAAAAACGCCCTCCTGCTTCGAGCCGGTGATCGACTATTGCGTCGTAAAAATTCCCCGATGGGATTTTGAAAAATTCAAGGGCCTCGAAGCGAGTTCCTCCCAGCTTGGCGTACAGATGAAATCGGTCGGCGAGGCGATGGCGTTCGGGCGAACGTTCAAAGAGGCGTTACAAAAAGCGCTGCGCTCGTTGGAGCAGGGACATTACGGTCTCGGGGCCGACGGCAAGGACGAGTTCGACATTCCGAACATGTCGGAAGCGGAGAAACGCTTCGCTGCAGAGACCATCCGCGAGCGGCTGAGCGTGCGGCGGTCGGATATGATCTTCAATATCCGTTATGCGTTCCAGCTTGGGATCTCTCTGGACGAGATTTACGAGGCCACAAAAATCGATCCCTGGTTCCTGGACCAAATCTGGCAGATCGTTAGACGGGAACAGCAGTTGCGCGAAGCGGCAAGCATGCCGGAGCGTGTGGAAGAGGCGCTGAGCCTCTCCGAGGGCGTTTAGCCCGAGTGGTTTCGAGTGTAGGATACCCCGTGCAAACTCCTCCACCCAAATATTACTTCCGGAGAAATCTCCCTCATTTCTATCCCGAGGAAGCGGCGTACTTTGTGACGTTTCGACTGCACCACACGATCTCTACTATTGAACTCGAGCGATTACATCCGCTGAATCCCGGCGTAAGATCCTCGAATGAGGCGCACGCGAAATATTTCAAGGAATATGATTTTATCCTCGATGCTGCTCGACATGGTCCTAAGTATTTGGAACGGCCGGACATTTTGAATATTGTAACGTCACGGTTGATGTTTGCCGCCGATCAGTGGCTTGATATGATTGCATTCACCATCATGCCAAACCATGTCCATTTTGTTGCAAAATTAAAAGGGACGGAATCCCTTTCAGAAGTCATGCGGTCGATCAAAGGATCGACGGCCCGTGAAGCAAATAAAGTTCTCGGAAAGACAGGTCCATTTTGGCAGGCCGAGAGTTACGATCGTGTCGTTCGAGACGGGCGGCTTGGGAACTGTGTCTATTATATTCTAAGTAATCCTGTTACAGCCGGGCTTGTAAACGATTGGAGGGACTGGCCAGGAAGCTACTTATCTCCGATGTTTTATGGAATCGAAACACTCGGCCTGAAGGCCAAAATTTAGCCCATGTAGCACAGGCTTCAGCCTGTTTACGGGCTTTAGCCCGAGTGATTTTTAAGGACCGCAGCCTGAGTAGACCTCGCGAGCTATTTACCGTCGGAGGTATATGAAATCGCAATCCACGGGCTGAAGCCCAGGAACAGGCTGAAGCCTGTTCTACAGGTGATGGGAACCGGCTTTTATTTTTTCAAAAGCCAGCGTGCTTCCTGGGCGATGGCGCGGCCGACGCCCCCGATCACCGTTCGAAACGGATGCCCCTTCGTGAAGGCGCAGGCGATCGCATAGAGGGACCGAATGGAAAACCGGGACTCGTTCGATATGGCATAGATCGGTTCCCATAGTTCCGGTTCGAATTTGGACTTAAAAAATTCCAGTCCGCCGAAATCGTAAAAGCGTTTGCCATGCGCTCGGGCCCACCGCAATAAGAACCGAACGAGGGGCGGCGGCGCTTCCGGCAAATACCCGCCGTAAGGGATCAGCGGCGAAAGGCCGAGCGTGAGGTAGTGATACCGGTCTTCGGCCAACCGTTCCGCCGCGCGGTGCAGCATCAGTTCTACAGTCCCGTTCGGAGCCTCCCAGCCGCGAACGAATTGCTCCACCAGCCAGCCATGCCGCTCGGGCACCGGCGAAAGGTTCAGGAACCCAAGGATCGAGCCTTCGCGAACGGCAACGAAGATGCGCCGATCGTTCAGGTTGGAAAGCGTTTCGGGTTCCACCAAAAAGTGAAGGCTCGGCAGGCCGCGCGTCTCCAGCCACTCTCCGAGCACGTGGCGCAGGTCCGGATGGTCCGTCGCATGCTCGGCTGGCCATTCCTCCACGGTGACGTGTTTGTTCCACGCGCGATGTAACTGCGTGCGAAGGGAACGCTTGTTTTCGATAATCTGCACGAGCGTTTTCGGTTCCCACACCGGTTGCGCTCCTAATAATAACGTCGCATATCCCGGCTGGCCGGCGATCACGCTTTCGAGCCGTTCTTCGCTTGCGAAATAACAGACCGTTAGTCCGCGCTTGCGGGCCTCCTCCTCGAATTCGCGAACGACATCGGCGAGGACCTCGTAGGCCGCCACCGGGGCGCCGGCCACGATCCGCACTCCGGCAAATTCTACATAGGCCGCCCCCGCTTCGTGCCGCTTGCTAAACCAATAGAGAAACCCTGGATTCAGCAGTTGATAGCTCGTGCTGTTCCAACCGTAAAGGAGGATGAGCGATCGAAGGCGATTCTGTTCCGGGGTCACGGATACCCAACAAGCAAACCGATCTCTGTAAATCCGAGGCAATTTTAGATTTTTAAGAGCGAAATTTTGATTTTTTAAGAGCGCAACTTTAGATTTGGAAAAGGAGGTTTTTAAAAGATCGCTTTATGGTTGTGCAATGAACTTCCTTCACAGAATCGCCTTCGCATGCATGCTTTTTCTGGTGTGCTACGGATGCAGTAAAAGTCCGACCGCTCCCTCCGACGGAGGGATCCCATCGACGGCCACGGCCGGGGAATTCGGGTATCGAGTCAACGATACCATCTACGATCGAAAAGATTTTGCTGCGGCAGGGGAGGCCTTTGGGTCGCTCGATCCCGCAATTGGGAACCGTCCGAGGCTGCTCTCGATCACGCTCAATTATTTTTCCTTTATTGGGAATTTCCACGAGTACACGATCGGGATCCAGGTGCCGCTCGCCATGGTACGGCCGGGAACGTTTACGATCGCGAGCGATTCGACCGGCTTCGTCTCGGCCTTTTACGATCGCGATACGGCGACCTATCTTGCCACAAGCGCGACGATCACGCTCGTCAGCGTCGACACGGTCAATAATCTTGTATCCGGAACATTTCGAATGACGGTGGCCGATTACTTCGATCCGTCGCAGAGCCTGCAAATCGAGGCCGGGTATTTTAACGATATCCCGATCGCTGCGGGGGCGTACGATCCCGGAACGATTACGGCGAATGCCAACGCGTCGTTCTTTACGACCAAATCGACCCCCAATGCGGTCGAGGCCTATCAGTTTTCGGGTTCCAATACCTTGTATATCGACGCGTACGACAACGATTCCGGAATCGAGCGCGAGATTTCGATCGAGCTCTACGAAGTTCGTCCCGGCACTTACAATTTCGGTTCCCAACTCGGGCCGATCACGCCGGTCGCCGCGTATCATACGCTCGGCGCGTCGCCCGACGTCCAAATCCAAACGGACGATGGCGCCGGCCAGCTCATCATCTCGCAGGTCGATGCCGTAAACCACCGCCTCTTCGGACGGTTCAATTTTACGGGAACGGATTATTTTAGCGGTGAGACGGTCCAGATCAGCGGCGGTGTGATCAATAATTTGGAGTGGTTCGTATTATAGTTCTCGTGTAATTTCTCACAGGGTTCGAGTCCTATATCGTCTACACCTCTCGCATCCGATAGAGCCGGCGCGCGACGGCGATCTGCCCGGCGTGCCAGGCATCGTGCCGGACGCTACTGCGGGCAAGGTCGATAACGCGCATTCCATAGTGTAGCTTTTCCTCCAAAGAATCCTGAGATAGATTTTCGAGCGCATCCCGAAGTTGGTCTCGGGCGATGTTGACGTCCGCGATCGTCTCGGCCAGAGTCATCACGATGGTCGGCGTGATCTCATTCGAAGCCGGGTCCGGCCGGCGCTCAATTCCGGAACGGTACCGGCGATAGCAATACGCAAGGTGGACGAGATGCCAAAAGATAGTTCCCTTCGGAGGATATCCATCTTCGTTCGGCTCGGACGCGTACGCCGGATGTTGATAGATCGCTTCCTCTTCGGTGACACCTTTAATGGCTTCCGAAAGCGATTCCCAGGGATGGTCCCACGCCGCATCGAACGCGGCAAGCAGTTCCGATTTCGAGGTCATACGTATCGAACGCTCGTTGAGGACGAGAATGTTCGAAAAGAATGAATTTCGAGCGGCCGATGTGAATGAGAATATGGCAGCACGGAGTACATCGCCGCTCTGCGCTTGTCGGTCGATCGCAACTCCGAGCGGGAGCAACTTCGGCAAAAATGCGATTACTTAGATGGCGAGATCGACCGGTTAGTGTATGCGCTTTATGGACTGACAGCGGAGGAAATTAAAATAGTGGAGGGGAAGACATAATGGAGCAGCGAGGAAACAATATGTTCGACTGGATGCTACATCAGCACTTCCCGACATCTGCGGACTTGACGGCGATGTCTGACGAAGATCTCGTTCGAGAATATGATAAAAGAATCCCCAATCAGGTATTGCCCGATCATGAGATTGCGCGATTTGTTTACGAAGAATTATCACGTCGGAGAAACGAAAGGATTGCGGCGAAGACACTTCAAGCAACTAAAATTGCAGCTGCCATCGCTATCGTAGCTCTCATTGTCTCAATAGTTGCGCTGTTCTCCCGATGAGTCGCGGAGCGACGGAGTGCTCGCAGCCCAGGGTGTAGCGCAGCGTAACCCTGGGTAACGGTGCATTTTAAATTCCCGTAAGTCCCGAAGGGACGGAGTACACCGCCCTTTGCAGGGCTATGAAATTCAAACACAATCGCAAACCCAACATTCCGCTTCGCTCCATGTTGGGCTGCGAGTACATCG
>JAJPIQ010000005.1 GCA_021324685.1 Bacteroidota bacterium | reverse complement strand
TCCATTGCTCCCGATCGATACTGCAGAAAAATTTATGATGAAAAACCGGCATTTGCCGGACCTTCCCTCTGCCGGGGAGATTGCGAAGACCGGGATTCCCATCGCGAAAACAGAAGCCGCGATCACCAGGCAGCTCGAAGAAGCGATGCTCTACATCGGACAACTGAACGAGGAAGTGAAAGCGCTTAAAGCGGAAGTCGAAGACTTGAAGCAAGAGAAAGGTAAACCATGAAACACACTCTTTCGGGAATTTATCTTATGGCGTGTATCGTCCTAGCCATTCCCTGCCACGCGCAATGGAAATGGATCGGCACGAATATCGAATGTGTTGGCTTCGGCCTTCACGATAGCAGTTTTTTTGTCAGTCTGGACCATCGGATCGATCGAATACCCGGTGGCACAAAAGACACGGGCCTCGATTTTACAGAAGGAAACTTTACGACCTTTGCGTCTGCAGGCCCGAATTTTTTTGCCGGGAGCTATAATTCGACCGATGATGGAAATGGAGAAATAACGACCAATAATGGTTCCTCCTGGAAATTAGTTATTGGTGGGGCGATAGGTTCGAATGGAACATACGTATTCGGACACTATGGTCATCATCTCGCGCGATCAACGGATGTAGGAAATTCCTGGCAGCACCTGACATATCCGGATGGTACCGGCTATGTTGGGACGGGAGCGGTTGTCTATATGTGTACTTCAGAGTATTGGGCGAGCACCTCATCCGCAGGATTTTGGCGGTCCCTCGATAGTGGCTACACGTGGGCCAAAGTTTCGCCGCAGCCTCCGTTTCAGGGAACGCTGATGACGATGGGAACACTGCTATTCATGTATCAGAGCTATGTGCATTCGAGCATGACCCCTCCTCCCTATCCCTCCGGGGTGCTTATGTTGTCCCGCGATAGCGGAATCCACTGGGATACGGTGCCGGTCGATAGTGCGGGAATCCCGGAGTTTGTGATGACGCTGGCGACCGATGGAAAAAACTTGTTTGCAGGCTGTGCCAGCAGCGTCCTCGATCAGGGCGCACATTTCGGCAACGGTGTGTATGTTTCGACCGATACCGGTCAGCATTGGCGGGCGGTCAACGATGGCCTCTCGACCACCATGAATGTCGAAGCGATCGGTATTTTTCCTATCGATTCCTCGATCTATCTCTCCACGAACAATAATAATTATGGCGGATCGAATCCTTTTTTCGCAACGTATCGCCGGCCGATTAACGAAGTTCTCGATACTAATCGGAGTGCTGTTCGATCAATCGCTTCGGTTGCAGTGGATAGCATCGAGATTTTTCCGAATCCCGTGACCGGAATAGTAACCATACTTGCTGGCGGCACGTCGATTATGAGCGCGAGTGTGCTCAACGTCCTTGGCGAGCAGGTCCTGGGAATTCCAAATTGCCGCGCGGACAATCTTACGGTTGATATTTCGAACCTGCCGTCGGGCACGTATTTCTTGCATATCCAGAGCGCAAATGGGAACGTCTTACGAAAAATTGTGAAGGAATAACGATGAAACGAATTATTCTGCTGGCTCTTCTTGCCATTCCCTGGGCCGCATTGGCCCAGGACTCGGTCAATCCGTACCTGATCCAGCAGCATGGGAACATTATTCTACAGAATACCGACGTCTATTATAACCCGTTCGCTCCACCAGGCCCCTTCGATACCCGAGAGAAGCTTTCGAGTTTGAGCGCGTTCTATCAGGACTCGAACGGCATCGGCGATGGCGCTTATGTGCCATTAGTTTACGATTCCCTTCACCATCAGTTCGATACGCTGGCCAACTGGGCTCCGCACGGGTCTGCGATCGGCCCATACACACCGTGGCAGCGGCTCTTTCAGGGCGATACGATTACAGCCGGTGGCGGCGCCGGCGATCGGGTAACGATCGGCAAGAACGAGGACGTCGATTTCCGGGCCAGACACCTCATCAAGCTGAAGAGCGGCTTCCAGGTGAAGCCGGGAGCTTTTTTCCACGCCTATACCGAACCGCATTGGGATACCGCCGTCTTTTCGGACGAGTTCGACGACACGGCAAAGTTCCGCCGGCAATGGTACATCTTTAACGGCATGAATGGTGTATCGGGCTGGAGCATCCCGCAATGCCAGTACGACAGCAGCGTTTTTCTCGACACCGATTATGAGGCGCACGACGGCCATGCCCTCGATCTGGTCTTTAGACTGAATCCCGATACCTGCTCATGCGACAGCGTCAATATCCTCCTGAATAGTTGTTCCGATGTTAATATTCCGGACAGTTTAGGAAATCCTCTTATCCATCGCAGCCTTACATCGAGCGGCAGCGTGATGAGCTGTCCGTGGCCCGTCTATGCCCATGCCCCGTACGGCAAATACGAATTCCGCGATAAAATCCCGCGCATGCACCACCATACGAACAACTGGGGCGGCGGAGGCGGGCAAACGTTCGAGTACGATCTCGACGAGACTTTCAATGGAGAAATGGGAATTATGCACCCCAATTGGGGACATGGATATCGGTTCGGGCCGTGCCATGGATATTTTCAGATACGTGGCGCACCCTACAACGATACGTCGTTCATCAGTCTCGACGATACAGCATGTACAAGCGCATGGGAGCCGACGGGGCAAATGAACAATCTCATTATCAATAATATTGGTTACGGAGTCTATCCGTGGCGTTTGCCGCCGCATACGGTCCGCCCTAATCCCGGAACTTCATTCCCATCTTCGCTCGCAACTTCGAGCGACACCTTCACCTATTATTATTGCCGTTGGAACTGGCTTCCGACAGATTCGGTAACATGGCGTGTCGATACTGCCACCGATGGCAAATACCGAATTTTCCACGCCCCATATCATATTCGGAGCGGAGATTCTATTTTTTTTACGAAGCAATATCAACCAGTCATGCTCGCCCTGGGCTCGTCGGTTAACGTGAAAGGAGACACTGTACAAAAGAAATATCATTGCCATTGGATCTATCTTTTAAATAATCCGACGAATAAGGGAATTTTATATTTGGACGATCCGCTCGATTCGGCCGATTTAAAGACAAACAGGGAGTCGTTCGTCTATGAACTTCCCGACGCCTATGCCGGAGGGCCCGGCTATGGAGTTCCTGCGATGCTTACCGGCGCCGATACGACCTTCGACTATGGCGATTCCGTGGATGGGTACCGGCGGGATTCCGCCGCCTATACCGCGGAGCCATATCGATACCATACGTTCACAATGGAATGGCTTCCGCATGAAGTCCGGATTTTATATGACAGCGTAGTAGTGCGCCGTTGGCCCGATCGGATGATTCCACAGGGAAGCCCGTTTTACGATTATGCAAGCACCATGGCACGAGGCCCTGTCTATCTGATTCCCGGCGGGTTCAGCATGGATGGCGATCCCGTCGTTTCGTCCTCGTGGTCCGGGCTTTCGTCAGTCAATTATTTTAGAACTCATGCGGGATACCCCGGCTTCTGGCCGTTTCACGGTCAAAATGCCGCGCATCATTTGATCGACTATGTAAAAGTGTGGGACTTGCCAAAAACTGTTATCGTTGCCAGTTTTCCTCATTAGAAATGAGACATTCTCTTTTGATTTTTGCGCTGCTCCTGTAGCATGTTCGTTGGGAGACGATGGAGTGGTGAAAGTGACTGCGAGTGGTGATATCATTTTACATTTTCACGTTCCATAAACTCGAATTATCCTCGCAAATTTACATGGACGCAGCCGGGCTCGCGGGCAATACTCACGACGCGGAGCGGCGAAAGCATCGCGAGCCGGGAGGCCGAGAAACTTCGTACGAGTGCCGCGAGATGGTCCAGCGAGCCGGAAATAAAATCGACGGCCAGGCCTTTGATATGGTTGGATGCCGACGCTTCGCCGCCCGCAGAGTTCGGGGCATAGACCGGCACGTGGCGAGCCCGCAGAAACTCCCATGCGCGGAGCCAGGTGCTCGGCCGGCCGGCAACGGCATGGCGAAGTTCCGGGAATTTTCTTGCTACGCCCAGCTCCTTCACCCTTGTCTTTATGATCGAAAGTTGGTGTTCGGGCGAACGAGCGCCGGAAGTAACGACGGCTGACTCTCCCATGGAGCGGAGATACTCGCCAAATCGGGAGACGAAAACGACCTGTTTCTTCGTTAGCTGAACGCCCGGCCGCTTTGCAACGCCGGTGTGAACGCCATGGCGCTTCCGGCCCACGAGCGGAATGCCATCGTGTTTCGCCAGCGAAATCCACGTTGCCTTCGCGGAACTCTGCACGGCAAACAACGCAACAATGGCGGCGACGGGAAGGAAGTAAAATTGCTTTCGAATGGGCATCGATGCATGCAACGCAAAGATAGCGAACACGTCCGTTAATTCGGACTCACCGAAATTTTCGATTTCTATCGTAATTTTGTAGATACATGTTCTCGACATTTCGTCCTTCCTTGAAAACATAGTCCAATGACCATCCTTGGGAAAGGCATTGCTCGACTCGGTCGTTCGACGCAACGGTTTTTCGCCGATGTCGGCGCGTTTGCTTCGCTGGCGGGGCAGACGGTGAGCCATGTTCGTTCTATCCCGCGGGACCGGCAACTCTTGTTCGATCAGATGTCCCACATCGGTACCGATTCTTTGCCGCTCGTGCTTATTATTGGGCTTTTCACCGGCATGGTCAGCGCCTGGCAGGCGGCGTACCAGTTCAAGGGATTGATTCCCTACAGTTTTTTAGGTGCGGCCGTGAGCCGCGCGATCTTTATCGAACTGGGGCCCGTGCTCACGGCGATCGTTATTGCCGGGCGGGTCGGTGCCTCGATCGCGGCAGAACTTGGGACGATGAAAGTGACGGAACAGATCGATGCGCTCGAAAGCCTTGCGATCAGTCCGGTCCGCTATCTTGCGGTGCCGCGACTGCTCGGCGCAACGCTCATGATGCCGGTGCTGGTGATCTGTGCAAACGCCATCGCGCTCCTGGGAGCGTTCCTGGTCAGTAACTTTTTCTTGGGGATCAGTACGAAAATGTTTTTCGACTCCGTCCAGCGGTTTTTTCACGTAAAGGACGTGCTCGGGGGTCTGTTCAAAGCGCTCTTTTTCGGATCGTTCACGGCGCTCATCGGAGTCAAAGTCGGTTTTGCGACGACGGGCGGGGCCGAAGGCGTGGGCAATGCGACGATCCGGGCTTTTGTTCTTTCGAGTACGCTGGTCCTTATCCTCGACTATACGCTCTGGACCGTTCTTTTTTAAATTCTTTTGATCCAGTTTAAATTTCTTTGATCCAGGTTCGCTCTCTTCAGAAATCGTTCGGTACGCGCGAAGTGCTGCGTGGAGTCTCGTTCGAAATTCGGGACGGCGAAACCGTTGCGATCATTGGCCAAAGCGGGTGCGGCAAGAGCGTGCTGTTAAAACATATTATCGGTCTTTTAAAACCGGATGCCGGCGACGTCGTGGTCGATGGCGTTTCCATCTCGAAGGCCCCCCTGCCGGAGCTCGAACGCGTGCGGCGCAATATCGGGTTTTTGTTTCAGGGGTCCGCACTCTTCGATTCCATGACCGTTGCCGAGAATATCACGCTCGGCCTGCGTGAGCATGGCGAGCGCGACCGAGAAAAACTCACTCGCATCACGAAGGAAAAGCTGGCGTTAGTCGGACTGCGCGGCATCGAACACGCGATGCCTTCGGAACTTTCGGGCGGCATGAAAAAGCGTGTCGCGCTGGCCCGAGCGCTTGCGACCGAGCCGCACTATATGTTTTATGACGAACCCACCACAGGCCTGGACCCCGTAACCAGCGACCAGATCGATGCCCTTATCCAGGACCTGACCGGGCAACTGCACGTCACGAGTCTTATCGTTACGCACGATCTTTTTACCGTCGAGCGTATTGCCGAGCGCGTCATTTTCATCCATGAGGGAAGGATCTATTTCGATGGAATACCTTCGGCCTTCGCCCGCTCGACCGATCCGATCGCACGCCAATTTTTAGAACGCTATCGAACGCCGGTAACTCAGGGCTAAGGGAACTTAGCCACAAAGGACCATTCCGCCATTGACGTTCAATACTTCGCCGGTAATATAACTGGCGAGTGGGCTTGCCAGGAACAAGATCGCATTTGCAATTTCCTCCGGCCGTGCCGCCCGCCGTAACGGGACGATCGATTGAATACGTGCGGCTTCCGACGGATCGGCGAGCGCCGCTTCGGTCATATCCGTTTCGGTCCAACCCGGCGCCACGCAATTGACGCGAATATGGTGCGGGGCAAGCTCGACAGCCAGGGATTTTGTAAAACTGATCTGGGCGCCTTTGGAGGCAGCATAATGTGAATGGAACGGTTCCCCTCGTTGTCCCGCCGTCGAAGAGACGAACACCATCGATCCCGACTGCTGAGCGATCATCGGTTGTGCCGCGGTCCTGGCGAGTAGATAGGTTCCAGTCATGTTGATGTCCATCGTTTCGCGAAAGTCCTGCAGGGTCATCGTGGGGATGGCCGCCTCTTTCCAGATCCCGGCATTTGCAACGGCAACGTCGAGCGCTCCCCATTGCGTACCGATTTTTGAAACGATGTCCTGCAGGGCGGACTCGTCGTTTGCTTCGGCTGCGACTTTTAAGCAGCGAACGCCCTTCGATTCGATTTCCCTTTGTGTCCGGACCGCAGCTTCGTGGTTCGAACGATAGGTGAAGGCAACGTTGGCGCCCGCCGTGGCAAACGCTATCGCCGTTGAAAGACCGATTCCGCGCGAACCGCCGGTAATCAGGACGTTTTTTCTTTTAAAATCGAACATGAAGTAAAATCGAATAGGAAGTGCAATATGAAGAAATGGTAATATCGTTTCGCGGGCGGGAACCGTGCAGCGCGCGAGAAACATTACAATAGTGACTCACTTAACAGTGACGGACTTAACAACGAAAGGGGAGTAACGCATTCGAACCGCACAGCCATAAAACGGCAGCTTCGCGCGGCGCTCGTCGGACGAGGGCCCAGGCGGAGCGCACTTCTCGCCAGGCCGCTGAACGTGAGCGCCTACTGAGCGAAACGGACCTTTTCGATCCTGAGATCGATCGGGACGATAACGATCTAAGTCCTGCTCATTCAAAATTAAACGGCAAAGTCCTCATCCTGAACGGCAATTACGAGCCGCTTGCCATCACGAGCGTCGAAAAAGCGATCATCCTTCTTTATCTTTCCAAAGCCGAACTCGTCAGCGGTATGACGGGGCGCGCGGTACACTCGACCTCGATGACCATGCCGTTCCCGAGCGTGGTCCGTCTTTCCAGCTACATCCGTGTCCCGTTTAAAAAGGTCATCCTTTCGCGAAAAAATATTTTACGCCGCGATGGCCACCGCTGCCAGTATTGCGGGGCGACCAGCGTGACGCTCACGGTCGATCATATCGTTCCCAAAAGCCGCGGGGGGGAGGATTCCTGGGAAAATCTGGTGAGCGCATGCCTGCGTTGCAATAATGTCAAAGGAAGCCAGACGCCCGACGAAGCGCAGATGCAGCTCATGCGGCGGCCGATCCGCCCGAACCACGTGACCTTTCTTCGTCAGTTTGCAGGACGCACGAGCAAGGACTGGGAACCCTATCTCTTCATGGGATCGTAACGCGATTGCGATAAATCCGAGCGCCGATATCCGAGCGCGGATTCCTGAATTGATTATTTTATCACGGGCAACGTCCGTGAAACGACCGTTCCCCGGGCCGAGAGCCGGAGAATGTACGTGCCCGAGGCGAGCGGTGGAAGCGGTACATTTTGCTCGGTGGGCGCTCCTCCCGTCGAACCGACCGCAATTTGCCCTTCCCAAATCGTGCGGCCGAGCATATCACTTAGCGTTAATGTCACGGTTTCCGAAGTACCCGTCCGAAGTTCGAGGTGCAAGTCTCCGTTTTGTATATCTGCGGCATCGATCAGGATCGGCTCCCCGAGCATAAATGCTCGCATCAGAGAATCTCCGCAGAGGTCCTGTCCGACGAACATCGCCGTTGCAGGCGGGGTCGAGAAGATAGCGAGACAGCCGGATTCCGTTCCCGGGAGGGAACTCGAAACTTCAATGGGAGTAAACATCGAATCGGAAACGAAGGTCTCGAAGGCAAGATCGGCAAGGATACCGTTCGTTCCAAGGGACGCCGGAGAGGTAAAATGGAGGGTGTCGGTTGCGACCCCGAGGGAAACGCTCGGGGGTGGCCACGTTCCGGTCAGGGTATTGACCTGGTCCGTGCGTTCGAACGACAGCACATCGTGATTATAGGTCGTGTAGAGATCGAATTGCTTAACATCGGCGGTATTTGGAAGTCCCGATATTTTCACGGTCGCAAAAGCCTGGTTTCCAAACGAGACGGGGGACGTGACCACGGTGAGGGTGGTATGCGTCGAGTCAAGGATCGGTCGGATACTGTAGACCAATGTGACGCTCCGTGAAAGGGTATCTCCACAACGAAGGTAGTAAATTTTTGCTCGTATGGTTGTCGAAGCGGTAAGCGATTTCGGAAGCAGTTGAAGCCTCACCAGCGTATCTATTCCGGAAAGGGCGATCGGTTGTGTCACGAGGAGGCGGTAATTGCCGCTGACGGCGCCCGTCTGTCGAATGGGAACTTGTGAAAACAACGAAGAGGGCGTCACGGAAGAAAGTGTTTGTGCGGCCGTGTCGAACGAGATATCGATCTCCGAAAGATCGAAATCGTCGGCGGGCCCCAACGTGCTGTCTGCAAGCAGTACGACCGAGAGCGGAGTACAAAGGCTTGCAGAATCGGCAGCGAGCGCGAACGTGCGGGTGAGGGAGTCGTGCGGCGGTTGCACGGAGAATGTCACCGAAGACACCGTCACATTTTCGACGGCCGTTCCGCAGCCCGTAAACGTCGTATTCTTACCGACGCTGGTCGCCGAGATCGATTTCCATCCTTCGAACACAAGCCGGAAGAGATCGCTTCCGACGAGATTCGGCTCGCCGTCGGCCGTGATGGTGATCAGGCCCGGCGTACTCGTATCGATACTATAATACGACCCCAGGAGTACGGCATGGGGCTCGACCGCGATCAGGTGCAGGGTCGTTGGATCGTAGGTGATCGGGATGGAAAACGAGAGAAGGGATTCGTTCCCGCTGGGCGAGATCGCAGGATTCAGAATAGCGTCGATGCCGAACTCCGAGCAGGTGGTCGCAGAATCGGCCTGGAGAATGAGTGTGTGAATGACGGTATCGTGGGGAAGGAATGGCCCCGATGTTCCCGGCATAAACGAATAGGCGTCGGCCTGCGCGAAACCGGAAGCGATGCCGAAAACCGGATCGGGAGAAATAAGGAGATGTTCGCCCGGATCGATGAGTGCGTTCATCGCGCTATAACCCGTTCCATTGATCACGACGGACGGAGCCAGCGAATTGAGGGACACGCCGTCGAGCGTCGCCCTCGGCAGATCGACGGTCGGACAAATGACGGAGATCCCGTTCTCGAAGCCGCCGATCGATGGCGTCGTCCATACAATGGTATCGGTATAATTACCGGTGTCGAGGACGGTCACTACGGAGGGATCGGTAGTTCCGCTAAAATCGTCACTCAAGTCACTGCCGCGTGTCAGTTGCTGTGCTTCGACAAGGACGGGACCGTTATTATCGAACGTCTGGATTTCTGCCGCTCCCGTGAACTCGGCCACGAGCCGATTATTCGAGGAGCCCGAAAAGCCATTGTTGATCGACGCGAAAAACGGGCGGTCACTCGTTAGGACCATCACCACTGCACTATCGTGATTGACCAGCGGAGTAACCAGGAAGTGGGAACTCCACCACTTTTTCCCGATGAGTTCGTCCATCAGTTCATTGCAGGACTCGTAGCCCAGCGGAACATAGCCGCAGGTAAGCCCAACCATCACGCTCACGGGTTTCGTCGAAACGATCTTCGAACCCGAAAGCGAAGGATCGGAAGGACGGTCTGAGGTATCCGCTTTGACGATAAAAGATTCTCCGCGGTCCAGGCGGACAGTATAGGGAATACCCGCGGGAAGATCGTTTGTGGTCTTTACACTCGGTGTGATGGTAACGATCGTCGAATCCTGCGGAGCGGTGACGAGGAATTCGCAGACATTGTGTTCGGGATCGAAGATGTCATCATATATCCCCCAGCCGAACGAAACGTAATTGGTGTCGAGCGCATCGTCGGGAAGTATTTGTGACGCTTCCCCGGCGGCAAGGACGAAATCATGGAGCATGACATTTACCGGCTCCGAAGTGCGCAAGAGAATTCCCTTGTTGTTCTTCCCGATATCGAACCGTTGCATGAGGTTATACGGCAGTTCGATGACCGTCGGCGAACCGGCATTGAAATTAAAATCGAGAAGAAAGCCAGAAGGTGAACTGAGGACGCCGCAGCCCGAGTACAGACTTGTAATGGTAAGTTGAAGAGTCGTTTGCGCCTGTGCACTGTCCCCTAAAAGATTATCGGGACCTTCAATAATGCCGAATGTGAATGATTCTCCCGCACGAGGCAAAACACTCTGCGCGTGCGTCGTACCCATCGGGAACAGGACCGCCGACAAAAAAATAGCGCAAAGGATGAACGATCGGAACCTCATGTATTTATCGACCCCTCGGAACAAGCCGCACCGTAAAAGTAGTGTCCACGCCGGTGTTCTGGCATTCCAACAAAATTAAGCGCAACGCCGCTATACTACTAACACCGCAATAGGCATAATGTTGCGGCGCGAAACTGCCGAGAATACCGTTTTCATTATATGAGCCGTATTCAAGACGCGCTACAAGGGATTTATGAATGGGCCAGCAAGGCCGATTATGCGGGGCATGACCCGCACGACCTCCTGTTAGCGCCGGCACTTCGGCGGATCAAGCGACCGATGGTCCGATTGATCGCACTCCAGCTTGGGCGGCGTTCCGTGCTTAATTTGCACACATTCTTGCGTGTGCCCCGGTCGGAAAATTCGAAAGCACTGGCACTTTTTCTTTCGGGGCTTTTGCGGGCGGGGGAGAGCGTCACGCCAGACTGGAAACGGGATGCCGAGGGGCTAGCTCTGCGTCTTATGCGCGCAATGCGCTCTGCCGGATGGGGATATCCGTTCCCATGGCAGTCTCGAACCCATTTTTTGCCCGTTGAAACGCCAAATATTGTCTCAACGGCATTTGCCGGGGAGGCACTTCTGGACTATTACGAGGCCATGCCTTCGCCTGCCGTGTTCGAGGCCCTTCGTGTAAGCGCCGCATACATCGCCTCGCTCGAAGTTCCAAACACTCCATTTGTCGCCTTCGGGTATGCTGCCAACGACCCGCAGATCGTTTTCAATGCTTCGCTCTTAGGAGCACATTTTTTGCGGCGAGCCGGTGTGGTGCTTTCGAACGAACAGTATATCGAACGGGCACGCCGAGCCGCCGAATTCGTTCGAGCGCACCAGCGGCCAGACGGTGGGTGGTCATACGGAATGGAACCTTCGCAGCAGTGGGAGGATTCGTTCCACACGGGGTTTATTATCGTTGCAATGAAATCGATAGCAGAGGCGATCGGCGATGCGCGCTTAGCCGAAGCGGCGGTGCGTGGTTTTGAATATTACCGACGGTCCTACCTCGAGCCGGATTTTGCGGTCCGTTATTTCCCCGACCGTCGTTATCCCATCGACAGCCATGCGCTCGGGCAGGCGCTGATCACGTTTTCTGTTTTCGGAGACGAACCGAGCGCTCGGCGAATTGCGGAGTGGAGCATCGAACATCTTCGCTCGCCCGAGGGATTTTTTTATTATCAGCGCCACCGTTTATTTACAAACCGAATTCCGTACCTTCGGTGGTCCAACGCCTGGATGTTTCGCGGTCTGGCAGAGATCGTTACCCCAAATGAAACGGCCCTGTAGGATCTGGATCGATCTCGAGAACTCGCCGCACGTTCCATTTTTTGTTCCTATCGTGCTGGAACTCGAACGGGCCGGCTGTGAGGTCGTTCTGACGGCCCGCGATTTTGCTCAAACTCGTCCCTTGGTGGAGCGGGCCGGACTGAATGCCCGAATCGTGGGAGGGACGTACGGCAAGAGCGCGGCCATGAAGACCCTGGGAATTATCCTGCGCGCGTTGCGACTTGCGGCGTTCCTGCGGACCCGCCGTATTTCGCTTGCCGTGGGGCATGGTTCCCGCGGCCTGCTCTTAGCGGCGCGGTTGCTCCGAATTCCTACGCTGACACTCTACGATTACGAAGGTGCCAGCGTGCGATTGTTCCACAAGCTCAGCACGTATGTCATGACACCGGAGGCGATCCCGTTCTCCGTTCTCGAGATCCTGGGACTCGCGAAATCGAAACACCTGACCTATCCGGGACTGAAAGAAGACGTCTACGTTCCAGGCTTTCAGCACCGTGGAGCGGTTTTGAAAGAACTCGACCTGGATCCTTCGCGGATTATCGTTACCGTTCGTCCACCCTCCCAAACGGCTCATTACCGAAGCGCAGAATCTTTTCGCCTGTATCATTCTATCATGCAGATCCTTGCCGCCCGCGAGGACCTTCAAATTGTTTTGCTGCCGCGTGAAAAAATAGACCCGGTGCGTAAAGATGAATCAGCAACTGATCGCGCTGGTACTACATCCGGTTCGATCAAAAATATGATTATTCCGAATGCCGCAATCGATGGACTGGACCTGCTTTACTATTCTGATCTCGTTATTTCCGGCGGTGGAACAATGAACCGCGAAGCGGCCGCACTTGGCGTGCCTTGTGTGACGATCTTCAAAGGGGAGATGGGAGCAGTCGACCGGATGCTGATCCGTGAAGGAAAAATGGTTGGGATCGATCGTCCCGAGGAATTGCTTCCGCTATTAAAGAAACGTGTGCCATCTGCTATTCCGGCGCCGAGGGATACACAACAGGCAGTGGTAGAGACAATTTTGAGATTAGCCAAAGGCAAAGAATAGTCTTAGAACACCATGGACATCAGCGCTCAAAACCGGGTTCGGCTTTTGCATCCTTCACACAGCTTCATCTCTAAGCTCATCGTTTTTCTTATTTTTTTCACAGGAGGATGTATGAAAGCGCAGCAAACAAATGGTAATAGCGATACGCTTACGATGGCGTCCACCATGACGGTCCGCTCGACCGCGTTTCAGAACGATTCGGCAATTCCCCAGCGGTATACTTGCCAGGGTGAGAACATTTCGCCGGCCCTTGCATGGAGCGACGCACCGAAAGGGACGAAAAGTTTTGCCCTGGTGGTCGAAGATCCCGATGCGCCGAGCGGAACGTTCATTCATTGGGTGATTTACAACATTCCAGGGTCGCAACACACGTTACAAGAGAATATCGACCGTCGCGATCCGCTCCCGAATGGCGCTCGCCAGGGAACGAATAGCGCGAAGCAGGTCGGCTATATGGGGCCGTGCCCACCGGCGGGAAACGCTCATCGTTACTATTTCAAGCTTTTTGCGCTCGATAGCGATATTAACATTCCCGGCACGGTTACACGCGATGCGCTGATGAGCGCGATCGAGCATAACATCCTTGCGGAGGGAGCGCTCATGGGAACGTATCGGCGCCAATAACTCACGGCTGTCCGACGCCGCCTCCGGAACCATAAACATTGCCGGTCGCAAAACTGCCGCTGTTATCGGCGAGCTGGACATAGATCGAAGCCAGTTCGGCCGGCTGTCGGGACGGCCGAGAGCCGAACAATCTGGAAAATATAGAGCCCTCACTCTAATAATATGCCGCAGATCTCTTCCATTAAATGCTTTTGTTGGGAACAATAAAAAAACGCCCGGCGATACCGGGCGTTTTTTAAAATGGATGATGCTGTTGTTCAGGTGGTCAGCGATTCGGCGATCGATTCGAAGTCGTAGTGATAATCGCCGGTCGCAGGCAGACCAGATACGGATCCGGCACGTCGCGGCTGGTCAAGCATACGATGCGCGTGCCGTAGGTCGTTTCCCAGTTCGTATTCCACAAGCCGCGTGATGGTGTGATGGATGTCTTCCATAGAATCGGTTCCGTCGATCACGTGGATACGGTCGGGATGCTTTTGTCCAAGTGCCATATACCCCTGGACGACATGACTGAAGAAAAGCTTGCCTTCGGACTCCATTCGGTCATCTCCCATTCCTTTGCGGCGCCGAATGGCAAGTTCCAGGGGAACGTCAATAAGGAATGTCAGATCGGGTACTAAACCTCCCGTGGCCAGATCGTTAATGCTACGAATATACGCGAGCGGCAGTCCACGGCCATAGCCTTGGTAGGCAATGGTCGAATCGGTAAAGCGATCGCAAATAACGATGGCATTGCGGGCCAGTGCGGGTTCGATCGTTTCGCGGACAAGTTGCGCACGGCTCGCGGCAAAAAGCAAAAGTTCCGCTTCGGCAGCAAGCGGCGCGTGATGCTTGGCATCGAGGAGGAGCGTTCGTATATGTTCCGATAATTCGGTACCGCCTGGCTCGCGGACGAGCAGGCATTCGAACCCTTGTTCTCGCAGGCGGTCCGCCGTCAATTTGGCTTGTGAGGACTTTCCGCACCCATCGATACCTTCAAACGTAATGAGCATAGGCTGTTTCTCCTATTGATAAAGTGTAACGACGGTTGTGCGCACCAGCCGAAGGCTCTCCCGAGCACTTGGTGCAGGGCGGCAGCAGGATACGATCGTTCACCGCTGCCAAAAGCGACCGATCGTTACGGTTGTCTGTTCATGTGATCTAGTCCGGCGTATTCGACGTGGTTGAGAACCCAGCGCGGGACACGTGTTCCCCCGAAGATTCTCCTCACCGGGGCGCAGATCTATCGGCTGTGCGGCGTACTCTCGCGGCGCTTCTTTAGCTTTATCGCGGGATGTGCACGCAGCCCGGCCGGTAGTTCCGCGAAGCCGAGGCTCAAGAAATCTACTATGGTGAACGACGTTCCGGGATCATTCACTTCCGAATTCTTGCAAAAAAATGGATGCAATTTAAAAAAAAAATTGCAAATAAAAAGGGCTGCGTAAGCAGCCCTTTTTCGATAAAATCGGAGATCGAAGATTACTGGCTCGATTTCTCGATCGTGAACTCGACGCGGCGGTTGAGTTGGCGGCCTTCGGGAAGGTCGTTCGTGAACCGCGGGTCGCGGAGCCCATGGCCATGGACCGTTACGTTCGCTGGCAGTGAGGTCATCGAACGAAGCGCGGTGACCGCAGCATTCGCGCGAGCTTCAGATAGCGTCTGGTTGTACTCCGGCGTTCCCGTGGCATCGCAGAAGCCATCGATCTTTACTCCCGTTGCGCCCGCGTTAATGCTCTCGGCGATGAGCGAAAGCATCTGACGTGCGCGTGCATTGATGTCAGCCTTATCGAAATCGAAGGAGAGCATCGCATATTTCTCGAGATCGTTGCGGTCGACGGTCTTCGGCTCGATCCGTGTGTAACCATCGGCATGAGCGGTTTGGCCCTGGTCGTCCGTAACAGTCAGCGTATAGTGCGCGGTCTGTCCGACATACTGCGAGGCATTCGGCACGTCCTCGGTGGTCGAGGCCGGCGGCGCACCGGTTCCGGTGAGCGGAGGCGCAAGCTGCACGCCGTCTTTATCGAGCGTGACCGTCCAACCCGTATAATTGTGGACCGATGGGTCCGGGGTAACGGTCATGTCATATCGGACGGTCGTTGCACCGACGCTGACTGCTTGACGGTTTTCGATCTTGATTGGCGCCGTCAGGTCCGGATCGGTCGAAGAGATTTCGACGCGGCGGTTTTCTTCCATACCGGCTTTGGTGACCGGATTGGTCGGAAGTTCCGGAAGGTCTCGCTGGTCGATCGTGATGCGGTCGGGTGCGATCCCCCAGGTATTCTTGAGGTAATCGGCGACGGCCTCGGCCCGAGCTTTCGAAAGCCCGATATTATTTCGTTCCTCACCGCTATTGCTATTCGTTCCGACGATGCGGCAGGTCATACTCGGATTGTTTTTCATGCGTTCGCCGACCACATCCATTACTTCATGGTTGGCATCGAGCGCGTCCTTGCCTGCAAGCGCGGTCTGTTCGCTGTATCCCGTGGCTCCGCTACGGCTGTAGCGCGTGCTGATGACCGCAGAACCGTTATCGAAGAAGATATACGGCAGCAGTGGGATCGAAGCGCGCGTGTGCAACGCCTGCTGCGGCGACACGAGGTCGGCAACCATGGAACCATCGGGCATGACGCCATGCGCGGTGATCGTCGCGGCGAGCGGAGTCGGTGGCGGCGCGGCCGGCGGACCGGCAAGCGCGAACTTCAGGCTCGCTCCGCCGGAGAGCGTAATGGGGAACAGTTCCCGATTATTACTCGGCGGGTTCGGGTCGCTAATGTAGTCTGTGACGCTGTAGGTAAAGAACGCTTCCGGCGTGAGCCAGATCGTGTTCCGGGCATTGAGGGGAATGTCGTATCCGACGCCGCCTTTCAGCCCGGCCAAAAACTTCGAGTAGTTCGGGATCGCACCGGAATTTGCCATCGTATGATCGGCAGCATCGCTGATATTCGTGCTATGCGCAAACCACGGAGTATGGATCGGTGTCGAAAGATTGGCACCGGCCATGACGTGGAAATTGCTGAAGGCATACTTGAAGAGCAGGTCCGCTCCGATTTCAGCTTGAGAAATGACAAGCGGTTGGGTGGAACCCTGGCCGGTCGTTACTCCGGCGACGGATGCCGGCGACGCCTGCTGGTCCCAACGAAGGCTATAATCATTATACGCGATGCGCGGCGCAAACATAAGGTTCCTGGCGATCGGAATTTCCGCTAAGATATGGAACTCCGGTTGCACCAGCACATGGCTCTGATCGTAGCCATAATTGCCATATGCATCGCCGGCCCACGTGCTTCCGAGTGCTCCAGGCGCGGTTGCAAATGTTCCCGATCCCTGCCAATTTGCGTTGGCGGCCGCGCCGAAGCCGAGCGTGAAGGTTGTCGGCCACGTGACTTCATCGTTCATCAGACCCGTGCCGCCTTTTTGGGCGAACGCGTTCGGCGCAGTTAACGCGATCGCAACGAGTGCGAGGGCGAAGGCGCCTGCGAGGAAAAGACCCGTCATGCGTGCGTGGGTCTCTCTCAGTAAGTTAGGTACCATGACACAATGTCCTACGGTTTTTGTGTACGTCTCTCATTCGCATGAGGGATCGTGCACGTGAATATAAGAACTCACGTTGCGTCCGATCAGGTGCGCGTTAGAAAAGAGGATGATGAGCCATCCGCTAAGGATGATCCATCGTCCGCGGTGAGCGCGTTCCGACGAAAAGCTCGGTGAGGGTTAATTGTCAAAAACATTCGTGTTGACGCGAGTACGCAACCATACAACGGCGTGCCATTCGCGGCAGTGAGCAGCCGGCTTACAGCACACCGCGGTCCAAAAGCGATACGGGTGCCAGAAGGCCGACCTCATTCGATCGGATCGGATTCGCTGCAGTCGTTCGAAGAATCATTCCAAGAAATGCTTCGATGTAGGAATCATTCGTTAGCGCGGGCTCAATGATGTGAACCGCACCATCGATGAATACCGCATGAAGCGAAACCCATCCGTCGAATGACCGGAGTTAAATCAAAATCCTCGCCAATCGAAAATCATTTTTCCAAATGACGCCTAAATTATCGAAACGTACGGCGCTTTTACGATTCTGACGGCCCATAGATGTGATGCATACGCCCGAAATTTTTTTCGGAGTGAGTTGCGCATGCCGTAGGGACTTTACCTTACGCAATGAAATCGGGTGTGTTTCTTTCAGCTCTACAATTTCTATAACGCACCTAAGCGCGCTTTTGGGAATCAATAAAGGCCTTCGATCACGATTCGGTCCTTTCAACCTCTGTAGCTTTGGCCATGCCGAAATCCTGAAGCAACCAAAATTCCGACGCAATGGACGTGACTTTAAGGACGATGGACTGCTTTTTATCGATCATGGGTAGTTTTTTCAATTTGTGATGACGCCAGTGCAATTGTCTGATAATAATACAAATGATTTTTCATTGTACGAAAATGAGAACCATGAAATTTGAATGTACGATTTTGAGAAAGTAGAAAATATGCGTGCTCTTTATTACAACATGTGTACGATTTTGAGACGGACGAAAATGCTCAATTCTGACGATTTTCGAAAATTTTCGTGAACAATCGAAATTTACGACGCCTGAAATACGTCTATACATGCGAAGGGATTCAACTGACCGATTTTGACACGAGCCTTCGGGCCGTCAGCTTCAGCAGAGTCTCGATAGTTTAGTAATTGCCATGAAGCCCCTTAAAACAGTCATCGCAGCGATGGTCTTTGCGACCGGCATAGCCGGAGTCGCAGACGCGCAGCAGGACCATAGAATGGACCTTTCAGCGGTCATGACCGGCACGCCGGAGACCACGCTGGTCCAACCGGCTATTGCCCAGCCGGTCGTTGCAGTGCCGGCTGTTGCCCAGCCAGCCATTGCCACACCGGCTGTTGCCCAGCCAGCTTCTCAACAGCAGGCAACGGAACGTACCTCTGCACGAGAAGTGACGATTTCGGGTCTTAAGGACGCGATCGAAAAAATGGTCGCAGAACATGCGAATGGGTCTACGGATATTCTTCGGTCAGGCCAGTCGATTCACCTCGTCGCCGATATTAACGATAATCTTGGAGCGACCGAGCGGCATTCCGTTAATGTCCAGATCAGTTACGATGCCCGCCCCGTCGGAGGAATTTTGAATATTCGGGTCGAGCTCGTACCGGATTTCGGAGGCATTGGCTCAGCCGTACGGCCTGCCGCAAGTCGTGAGTTCGCTCAAGCGGTCGATAGCTTCGATGACGATTTCATCGGCCAGACCATCACGAACCTTACCAATGAATTAGCCGCCGAATTTGCGGCAAAATAAAGTTTTTTTCTCTCCCAAAACAACAACACCCCTATTTAGGAAGTAGCTATACGTGCCTCGGGCGATCCCCGGGGCACGTTTTTTTTCATTTAAATTTTCGTTACCTTTCGATTAGGATCGGCGATCTTTTAAGTGCCTTGTTGCGTATGAATGGGATTTAAGCGTGTTACAGACCGTACGGCCCGCATTTTGGGATAAAAGTCGTGGCACGAAACACTCGCATTCATTTTTTAGTAAAAAGACGATAGATGAGTTCGAGTGATGGCATCTAAGCGATGGCATCTATATGAAGAAGAATATTTAGGAAAACCTATGAAACGGATCTTTCGATGGTCGGTCGCAACGGTCGTTGCAATGATATTGCTGAGCGGGTCCTGCGTCCTCCGCGATATGGCACAAACGACGCCTACTCCCAAAAATGTATTTCAGCCGGGTGAGGAGCTCGTCTATAATGTTAAATATGGGTTTATCAAACTGGGCACCGTCGTTATTCAGACCGGCAGCGTTTCTCGCAACGGGCTTGTGAGCGCGCACATGCAGTTTTGGACTGCCGATGTTCCATTCCTGAATACACGAACGACCGTTACGGACCAGTTCGATTCTCGGGATCTTACGTTACGCACGTTCCAGGAACACACGCAAAATGGCGACCAGACGTTTAACAAGGTTTCTTCGTATGATCCCACGACAAAAACGTTAACCTATTCCGACGATCAAGTCAAGAATCAGGTTTCCCAGAACATCGAGCCATACGACGATGCATTGGGAATTCTTTTTAACATGCGCGCCTGGAGTGGCGCCGTGGGGCATAAATACTTGTTCCATGTCCGCGGCAAGGATGGGGAGCGTCCGGTAACGGTGACCTTTACGAATCAGACCGAAAATCAGGAAGTCGCGGCCCTCGATAATAAGGAAGTCCGCACGCGGGTTCTTGAAGGAATGATGGACATGGGTAACTCCGCCCCCTTAGGTGCCAATGGAGGATTTACGGCGTATGTTTCGGATGACGATGCTGCCGTGCCGGTACGCATCGATATGAAAATCGCAGTCGGTTCGATCTCCCTCGAACTCGATAAAATCAAAGGCCGGAATGACTGGGCAGCTGCCCGGTGATCACACGAGATTGGGAACAGTCCCTAGCTTGAATTCGGTAATATAAAGCGGTTCGAGCGCGTCGAGACTGTCGCCTTTCAGAGGCGATGCCCGGAGGATCGTAAGCCGAGCAAGCGTTTCAAGGCCTGGGCTCGCAAAGATCGAGGAATTCGGAACGAATATCGAAGGATGCGTTAAGAAGTATTCGTGTGCGAGGAACGGTCCGGTTCCCAACGATTCCCCGTTCGTTAAGGTGATGGAGTGCGGTTTGGAAATCCCGCTTATGTAAAACAGGTCTTCGCGATATCCGGGCGTCACAATAGCCTTTACGTTTGCGTTCGGAATTTCTGCCGCAAGAACTTCATGCTGCGTTACAGTCGAGATGGCCGCGCCGGTTGCAAACGCGAGGCCTTTGGCGAAGGAAAGTCCTATTCGAAGGCCGGTAAAGCTCCCTGGTCCGATGACAAGTCCTATGCGAGAAAGCTCCATGGGGGATATACCGGATTTCCGAAGGAGATGATGGGTCTCGAGCGCGAGCCGCTCATCATGGATCCCGCGCTCGCTGGCCCCGGCTTCCGCATGGAATTCGTGGAGCAATGCGCCTTCTTCATCGGCCATGCCGATGGCCAGATGCCCGGTCGAAGTATCGAGGAGAAGGATCATTCGACGGTGATCGTGATTTCGCGTTCGAATTCAGAGCGGAACTGAAGCGCGACTTTTTTTGCACGTGCTGGAATTAATTCTGCAATCCGTTCGGGCCATTCGATGATCGTAGCCGCGTTCTTTGGAAAAAGATAATCTTCCACTCCTAACTCCAGCAATTCTTCCGGTCGTTCAAAGCGATAACAATCGAGATGATAGAGGCGAAACGGTTTGCCCTGGAATTCGCAATCGATTTCGTTCGCGAGCGCGAACGTCGGCGATCGAAGTTCCCGTTCGTCGATGCCCAGTGCGCCGGCAATTCCTTTCACGAAGTGTGTTTTACCTGCCCCTAATTCGCCTTCGACCGTTACGACAACACCGGCATGAAGATATTTGCGTCCGAATGCCTCGCCCAGTGCGATTGTCTCCTCCGGGGAATTGGAGAGGTACTGCATTTCTTCACTTTGCTTCCATGGTAACGACGGGAAGGATCACTTCTTCCATCGAAATGCCGCCATGCTGGAATGAATCGCGATAATAGTTCAGGTATTTATGGTAGTCGGTCGGGTACACGAAGTAATAATCTTCCTTCGCAATGATATAATTTGAAGCGGCACCACGGACCGGGAGTTTGTATTCCTCCGGCCGTTTGATGATCATCGCTTGTTTCTCTTCCGCTTTTACATTGCGGCCATATTTATAGCGAAGGCTCGTCGACGTTTCACGATCGCCCAGGACTTTCGCGCCACGAAGGCTCCGAATGGAGCCGTGATCGGTCGAAATGACGATTTTAAGGTCCGGCACCGTCGCGAGCGCTTTGAACATTTCGAACAGGCTCGAATGCAGGAACCATGAGCGGGTGAGCGAGCGATACGCGCTTTCGTCCGGAGCGATTTCCTTTAGGATAGGCGAGTCGCTACGGGTATGCGCGAGCATATCGACGAAATTCACGACGATGGCCGTAAAATGGTTGCGTGCGTGCTGCGTGATGTTCTGTGCGATCTGTGCGCCGAAGTCGCGGTCAATGATCTTAATATATTTCATCTCGTTCCGAAGGCGGACACGCTTTCGTTCCAGAAGTTTTTGCAGCATCGCGGCTTCGTCCTTGTTCAGAGAATGTTCGTCATCTTCTCTCGCCGCCCAGAGCGTCGGGAATAATTTCCCGAATTCGGAAGGGAACAGACCCGAAAAGATCGCATTGCGGGCATATGGCGTGGCCGTGGGAAGAATGCCAAAATGATAGTCGCGCGTGATGTGAAACAGCGAGCGTAGTTCGGACTCCATCAGGAGCCACTGGTCGAGCCGCATGCAATCGATCACAAAAAAAACGACGTTCTGCTTTTTATCCGATCGCACTTCCGGAAGCACCCATTCCTCGATGACATCCGGCGAAAGCGCGGGCCGCTCGGCCGCATTCGAAGAGACGTAAATCGTATTGACCCAATCGCGATAATTCCGTTCCACAAACTTTGCGAACTCGGCATTCGCTTCGCGTTTTTGGTCGAGCAGCGTTTGCTTCAGGCCCAGGCCGGCGTGCTCGTCGAATTCCAATTCCCAGCCGACGATCTTCGTATAAAGCTCGGTCCAATCTTTTGCGCTGCGCGCGTTCATAAGGTCGACCGAAATACGCGCGAACTCCTGCGTGTAATCACGGGAGACCGCTTCCGACTTGATCTGCCGTCCTTCCAGGAATTTTTTTACCGCGAGGAGGACCTGGGTCGGATTGACCGGTTTTGTGAGATAGTCTGAAATTTTTTTGCCGATGGCCTGCTCCATCAGGTCTTCTTCTTCGGACTTTGTGACCATAACCACCGGCGTTTCCGGTCGTGCTACTTTTAATTGTTCGAGGGTCTCTAAGCCGCCCATGCCGGGCATGTTCTCGTCCAAAAAAATAAGATCGGGTGTGCGGGCGCTCGAAGTGTTTTCCTGGAGCAACGCAAGGGCATCTTCACCAGAAAGTGCGGTTCGAACGGTGTAGCCCCGGCCCTCCAGAAGCATAATATGCGGGCGAAGAAGATCGATTTCGTCATCGATCCAGAGGATGGTACCTTTTGTCATTTTAATTGGAAACGAGCGACCGGTGGTAACATTCCTTTTGGATTCGTCGTTACTCCTTTGTTCTCGGCTACTCATTAAAATCGAACTGCTCTTGACTTCTCGTCATATTGTTGCCTTTGGAGGCGACGGATTTATATCGGATCCAGAGAATAAACGCTCTGCGCGATTCATTCTTGAATTGACGGGCAAGCCGAAGCCGCGGATTTGTTTTCTGCCGACGGCAAGCGGTGACGCCCTCGATTATATATCCTCTTTTTACTCACGATATTCGCGCAATTTGTGCGAGGCATCCCATCTTAATCTGTTTCGTCGAGAAGTGAAGGACCTGCGTAGCTTTTTACTTTCTCACGATGCGATCTATGTTGGGGGCGGGAATACAGCAAATATGCTCGCCATTTGGCGCGTACATGGGGTGGACCGTATCTTACGCGAGGCCCATGAAGCAGGCATTGTACTGTGCGGGACCAGCGCCGGCTCTTTATGCTGGTTCGAATGCGGCGTGACAGATTCGTTTAGCCTCGATCTCGATCCATTATACGATGGTCTTGGCTTCCTGCAGGGAAGCAACTGCCCGCATTACGATACCGAACCGAATCGCGAGCCGCAATACCGAAAATTGATACGAGAAGGATTTCCAGGCGGGTATGCAGCAGACGATGGTGCCGCGCTCCACTTTACAAATGGAAATTTTATCCAGGCGGTTAGTTCGCTGCCCAACCGTCGTGCATTCGAGGTGAAAATGGAAAACGGCGTCGTCATGGAAACTCCCATCGCCGTTCGTTTCTTGAGCGAGTAACTCAGGCCCCGGCGAGCGGCGTTTCGATCATGACGCGAATGCGCTCGACATAATGAGCGTCGTGTGCGACGAGGAGTTGTAGAATTTTAAGGATCGAAATTTCACCCAGGGTCGCATGGATACCCGTGCGTTCGAAATCGCATTCGCTGATTGCGTTTAATTTCATTGCAAAATTCCACCGCACGCGCATCAGTTGGGAGACAATATCTTCGAGCGCCAGGTCATGCCAGCGATGGGAACTTGCGAGATGGAGTTGATCGACATCTTCGAAATATGGTTGTTCTTCCATTCGAATCGTTTCGATGCGAGGCCACCAGATATCTCGATCGGTATCGATAATATGTCCCAGGACTTCCTTGATGGACCAGGGTTCCGGTGCTTCGCGGGCCAGGACATTTGCTGCTGCAAGCTTCGGTCGTAGCCGGTCAAGTTGAAGAATGAGGGCAGCGTATTGCCGCTTGAGCGGGTCGATATCTTCTTTTGATATCGGTCCGAGCAGACTCCCAAATTCCGCGGTGAACTCGCGGTCTAAATGCGACTCGCTTTCGGGGTTAGAAAGAGCAAACATTTCGTCCATATCAATCACGTCTAAAAGCGGCGAAATACCGCTTTCCGATCAACCATCGAAGTAACAGGCCTTATCGCAAAAGGCTGCTACTCCACAAACCAAAAGCCTCAGGAGAACAGCGTTAAAGTCAGCACAAGAACAATTTGCAATATACGAAAATAATTAGGAAAAGTCAAGTAAAAGCGCTGTAAAAACAGCCCCAATGGCGGAGGCAGCAAAATTGACAGTATTGTTTCTAATTTGCTTATAGCCAGCTATGACCGTGGCTGGCTTACTGCAGTGCTCCGGTGTCTCCGAAATTTGATGGCAACTTGAACATCGAAATTTCGCCTGAATAGAACTGCCAAGGATACTATCGAATGTAGAACCTGAAAATCCGCCAATAAGGATAGCGAACAAACTTCTGTTGGTAGGCGGTAAACGAAGGCCACCCAGCGGAATTGCTGCGGCAATAACGATAATGCCGGCGCCGGCAAGGGATGCGAGCGTACCAAAGAGGCTGATCCCACCGGAAAGGCCGGCCGGGAGCGGATTTCCGGTCAGAATATCGAGATCGGCACGCCCAAAACGAGTACCGGCTTCGGTTGCCCATGAATCGGCACACGCTGCGGCTACCGAACCGCAATAGACATGCATCCAAAGTGCCTCGTGCGAACGAGAGATCGTGGCAACGATTACACTGATCATTGGCACAAGTCCATTTGCGACTACCTGTTTCCAATTTCTGCCCCGGTCTTGCGATTCGGAGATCACGTCTCTCGTCTTTGGAAGTGCTGAGAGCAGGGACCCACTGACGAAGAACGTTACGAGCACCACGCTCGCCGCGAGCCCACCAAGGCCAAAAATTATCGTTCCAACCAGGATCGCTCCCACTGCGCCGGTGGCGTCCAGTGCCTGAAAACGCCACGCTGGAATCGCTAAAATGGCTGCTATCGATATGCCGATCAGGAAATTACTTGTCACAGCAACGCGCTCTCGAGTTCAACGACGAGTTCCAGCATTACGCCCCGGAGCTGCAGTTGCAATTTCGTCCGATGCATAGCGCGGTCCACGCAACCGATCGCAGCAATAATGCTTTTCGGTTCTCCGAACCTGGAGACGAATTTTTGGAGGTCTTCCACCTGGTCCTGGTTGATAATTTCATCTTCCGATCCGGTCGAAAGCGCGAGGGCATCGCGCAGCCAAAGCGTCAGTAACAGAAGTCGCTGTTCGACCGCCTGCCGTTTTTCCAAAAATCTCGATCCGCCGGAACGGGGAAGGAATTTATCGATTTCGACCGCTGCATTTTTTCGGCTCTTCGAGAGGCCCATACGAAGGAACTGCACGATCTCGCTGCGCATGGCCCGGACGTCTTCGCCGATCATCCCTCGGGCCCGCGAATAATTGCCTGCCGCGAGCCGTGCGAGGAAGTTCGACTGGTCCTCCGGTAACGATTCCCGTTCGCGAAGCGCCTCCGCGATCTCGACGTTCGAAAGGACGTCGAACCGAACGTCCTGCGTTCTCGACCGGACCGTCGGCAGCAGGGCATTCGGATTTGAACTTGTGAGAATGATGAGCGTATCGGCATGCGGTTCTTCGAGCGTCTTAAGGAACGCATTCTGGGATTGCGTATTCATCCTGTGCGCTTCCCCTAAGATCACCACGCGGCGTTTTGCACCGGCGATGCTACGGGCCAGCGATAAACGCAGTTCTCGGATCTGGCCGACATGAATCGCTTGCGCGCGCGGGATCTCGATATGGAAATACGGATCCGCTGCTTTCATGGCCCGCTGCTCGCGAACGATGGCAACGTCCTCTTCTTTTAGTTCTGCATCGTCTCGGTCGGATGATTTCGGCAGCGCATGCACGAACATAACCGCCGGAGAAGCGAAATTCGCAATAGCCGAGCAGCTCGCGCATTCATCGCAGGCTTCGAGTCCGTTCGCGTGAGGACTCGTGCAATTGATCGCTTTTGCAAACTCGATCGCCATCGCATCTTTCCCGGTTCCTTCCGGTCCCGAAAAAAGATACGCTCCGGGAAGCTTCCCCGAAGCGAGTGCATTTTTTAAAATCTGCTTGACGCGCTCTTCGCCAATAACATTCGGCCACATCGTGGCCTTAAAACCCGTTACGCGGACGGATGGCTCCTTTTGGCTGCATCGGGCACGTTACTTAAAAGCGTCAGGTCAAGAAACGCTTTTCCGATGACAGATTGCTCACCTTCTTATAGAAATCAGGTCCGGCCGCTGGCATGCCGTTCGAGGTTCGTCTTAGCATAGTTAATTCTCAATCGATTTAAATCACCGCACCGGAAAAAGTGCTGATGCAAAAAAAGTGCTGAACCGCTGAGCTTAAAACTTAGCACCAGCATAAGAGCAACAGAGCTTTCGAAGGTGTAACAATTCAAAACTTAAATTAAACGTTTTATGTCACTCAAATCATTGAAGCATCTCATGGCGGCAGCGGCGTTGGCCGTATTTTCGACGATCGGTCTTTCCAGTCACGCCTATGCACAAAAAGGCGGCGTCGGTCAACTTTATGACGAAGTTACCTGGCCGCAATCGATGACGGTCACCCTTGGCGGTGGCGCGAATGCCAACTGGCAGAAGTCCGGAACCTTCTCGGTCGATGGACTCAACTACGATCAATCGCACGGTCTTGCGAATCCGAACTTCAGTCTCGGTCTTGAGATCCCGATGCTGCAGAACACCATGCTCGTGGTCCGCGCGGAATACAATGACTACAGCCTTCAGTTCGACCAGGCCGTAGGCGGAATTCAGACCCCGCTCGTCGTCAGCTTACTGACCGTCGGTGGCGATGTCATGGCGAAGTACAGCTTTAACAACTTCCATGTCATGGCAGGTGGCGAAATTTCGACGCCGGTCAACGCGACCTATGCGCATTCCAGTCACATCGAGGACGCGACGCATTCGACGGTCGAGATCCCCGATAAGGAAGACATCATTGGTGCTCTCAAAGGCGGCGTCGGATACGACATTCCGGTCAACAGTTCGAGCACGATTTGGTTAACACCCGAAGCGTTCTATACCTACCAGCTTAACAGCGCGACCCGCATTCCGGGCAACGTACTGAAAGTCGCGACGCTTTCCGGCGGTGCAAGTCTCAAGTTCGCTTTCTAAAATAAGCGTATAAAAAGAGATATATTTTTCGAGGGCGCTCGTTGGAGCGCCCTCATTTTTTGTGTCTTGGTACTTTTTAAATTGCCATGCTCAGCCGTGGGAGAGGTTTTCCAGATTTTTCATATAATTTTTACCGCTCGACTGGAAGAAAATAAAAATGCCGTAAATTTGAACGATGTGCGGAGTGAGGGCTCTTTTCTTTATCGTGCTGGCCGTGATCCTGGCGGCAGTGTATTCGTTTTTTTTCTTGACAATCCGGGGCGTGGCCATGCCGAGGAGATCATCGGCATTCCTGCCGGAACGAGCGTTGCCGCGTTGACCGATACGCTCGCGGCGCACGATCTTTTGCGTTCCAGGCTGGCGTTCCAAATAGCCGCGCGCACCCTGGGAGCGGCAAAGAAGCTCCATGCCGGGCTCTACCGTATTGCTCCGGGACTTTCGAACTCCGAAATGATTCGCCGGCTAACCGGGAGCGAATATGCGTTGATCCTTCGGGCTACGTTTCCGGAAGGCATCACGATATATCGCGCCGCCTCGATCGCAAAAGAAAAACTCGGCCTCGACTCCGGAATTTTTATGCGCTTCGCCACCGACACGGCATTCATCCATTCGATGGGAATTCCGAAAAGCGCACACAGCGCCGAAGGCTATCTGTTTCCCGATACCTACGAATTTTTGCTTAGCGCGAATCCCAAAGGCCTCGTGACACGCATGATAAAGCAATGGAAGAAGATCGTTTTCGATTCGATCTACGAAAAATCGAACGAGGAACGTTCCCTGCAGGAGATCGTGACCCTTGCCTCCATTGTCGAAGCCGAAGCGAAGCTGCCGGCCGAGCGCGATACGATCGCAAGTGTGTACCTCAATCGTCTCAAGATCGGCATGCCGCTCGATGCCGACCCCACGGTGCAATACGGTCTGCGTTTAACGCGTCCGATCACGCACACCGATCTCGAGGTCCCTAATTCGTACAACACATATAAAAATGCCGGCCTTCCACCGGGCCCGATCTGCAATCCCGGCGCAGCGAGCGTTCGCGCCGTGCTCCACCCGGCAAAGACGAACTATCTCTATTTTGTCGCCCGCCGCGATGGCTCGGGCGGCCATTATTTCAGTCGTACCATGGCCGAGCAGGAGCGAATGATCCGCCTTTCGAATGCCAATGAGGCAAACGCGCCGTAGTGAACCGGACTTGAAATAGTGAGGGGGCTTCTGGCGATTAGGGGTTGTCTACTGGCTCTCTCCTAATCGAATTCTATTATTATTCTGCGTTTTCACAGATCGCGAAAAAGAGTAGAAAAAAAATTCAACAGGGTGTAACAAAATCCCGCGAGCCGAGTTATTTCTCGTCTTGCTAATTTTCGATGAACGCACGAATTATAGAGGTCCGGGATCTCCGGAAACGCTTCCGCGCCAAGCAGAAGCAGGCGGGGCTGCGTGGCAGCTTCACAGCGCTCGTGCGTCCGGAATTCCGCGAGATTGAGGCGGTTTCGGGCATTTCGTTCGATGTAAATCCTGGAGAACGAATAGCGTTTATCGGTCCTAATGGTGCTGGAAAATCCACGACCATCAAAATGCTGACCGGCATTCTCACCCCCACGAGCGGTTCCATACGATGTGCCGGGTACGATCCATCGCGGGAGCGAAAGAAACTCGCGCATTCGATCGGAACGGTCTTTGGCCAAAAATCCCAGCTTTGGTATCATCTGCCGGCGGTCGATACGTACGAACTCTTTGCGAAGATCTATGAGATTCCGCGTGTCCAATATCGCGAGCGGCTTGGCTATCTCGTCGAAGCCTTCGAGATCGCACCATTCCTTGCCACGCCCGTGCGAAAGCTTTCGCTTGGCGAGCGGATGCGTTGCGAGATCGTGGCGTCGCTGCTCCATCGGCCCTCCATTCTTTTTTTGGATGAGCCGACGATCGGCCTCGATGTCGTGGCAAAGCTCGGTATTCGCGAAGTGATTCGGGAATTGAACGAACGCGAAGGCGTCACGATTTTCCTTACCTCGCACGATGCGGGCGATATCGAATCGCTCGCGGAGCGGACGATGGTCGTAAACCACGGGCGGCTCATGTTCGATGGCGCGACCGAAGCCTTCCGCGCGCAGTTCATTTCGACAAAAACGGTCGAACTTCATCTCGAAGAAGATACCCATGCCTTCGCGTGTCGGGTGGGAACCGTTACCCAGAAGAGCAAACACTCGATTACCATCGAACTTGCGGCCGATGCAAAGTCCGAAGCGATCGAAGAGCTCCTGTCGTATACCGTCGAGCACTTTACGGTCCGGGACATCAATATCTTCGAGCCGCCGATGGAAGAGATCATTCGCCGGATGTATGCGCAAGTCCCGAAATGGCACACGACAAATGATCGTTCCGTCGACACGACGCCAGAGCCCATCCCATTGATTTCGTAACCCAATATGAGATATTCAAAATATCTCTCGGTGGCGAAAATCAATGTCACCGAGAGGCTTCACCATTCGTCCAATTTGGCCGGTCGGGCCCTTGTCGTGATGGTCCGCATCTGGATTTTTACGACGCTTTACACGGCAACGTATCGGACGATACACGCAACAACGATCCACGGGATCGATGTGGCCGGCATCGTATGGATGCTCGTGTTCGCGCAGTCCTTCCGGCAGTCGGGGTGGCCGAATACAGCAGCGATCATCGAGACCGAAGTCAAATCGGGCACGCTTGCGTACTCGATCAATCGGCCGTATTCGTATTTGCTGTTTCACTTCTGGTCGTATTTCGGCCGTGTGGGACCGAATCTGCTTATTAATATCGGCAGTGCCGCACTGGCGGGAATTATTTTCGTCGGATGGCCGAGCATCTCATTGGCGTCGGCGGGTGCCGGGCTCGTGCTGCTCGCGATGAGCTTCGTACTCGATTTCTTTTGTGCGTGTGCGATCGGCCTACTGGCATTCTGGACCGAAGATACGTCGGCGTTTCAGTGGCTGTATTTCAAAGGCCAGCTCATTTTTGGCGGGCTGGTCCTTCCGCTCGCACTTTTCCCGGATGCGTTGCGCCGCGTGGCCGAGTGGCTTCCGTTCCCGGCGATGTTTTATTCACCGGCACGGCTGCTGGTGTCCTATGACGGAGCATTGTTTAAATGGTTCCTGCTCATGCAGGTGGCCTGGACGAGCGTAGCGATACTCATGGCGGTCTTTCTTTTTCGAAGGGGAGTACGGAACGTGGAGATGAACGGAGGATAGTATGGAACGTCGTATGCTACCATGGAAACACGCCGTGAAGCGAATCCGCCTTTCGCTCTATTTCACTCGCACCAATATTCTGGCGGCGATGGAATTCCGCACGTCCTTCATCGTGCAGGTGATTGGCATGTTGGTGAATGATGCGGCCGTTGCGATGCTGTGGTATATCTTTTTTCAAAGCTTTCCTGGAGTGAACGGATGGGGATGGCAGGATACTGCCATCCTGATGGCAACGTCCACACTCAGCTTCTCTTTTGTCTTCATTTTCTTTAAAGGTGCGGGCGATATTGCCGTGATCGTTCGGCAGGGGGAACTCGACTATTATCTGGCGTTCCCGGCGGACGTACTCTGGCACGTCTCCGCCAGCCGATCGCGCATCGATGCCATTGGCGATGCACTCTTCGCGTTCGGCATATTCTTTCTCTTCACGCCCGTCACGTTCGTGACGTTCGCGGTATTCCTGATTGCCTCGCTCGCAGCAGCGGGAGTGATGTACGGGTTCACCGTCGTCACTCAGTCGCTTGCGTTTTACACGCCGAATATCGAAGACGCTTCCCGCGATCTGTTCGAACTGCTGCTTGGGTTTTCGTTCTATCCGCAGAATATTTTCACCGGCGGTATTCGTGCGGTAACGATCTTTGTCATTCCGGCATTTTTCACGGCGACCATTCCGCATCGCCTGATCGCTCATTTCGCCTGGCCGGCGCTGGGTGTGCTCGTTCTCGCGGCAATTATAGCGGTGACGGTGGCGATTTTATTTTTCCGCTATTCCCTCCGCCGGTATGAATCGGGGAATTTGATGGTGACACGGGGGTAGCATATCTGAGCGAAGGGTAGGAACGCCCCTGCCGCCAAACCCTGTTAGCGGCGTACTTAGCACTCAGGACTAAGCACAAAACACTAAGCACTGAGACTCGGCGTGTGGCGCAGCCTGGTAGCGCACTACTTTGGGGTAGTAGGGGTCGTGGGTTCAAATCCCGCCACGCCGACATGGATCGAAGAATGATCCATTAAAATTTGGTATCTGTAGAAAGCGGATCCCGGACGATGCAGCAGATCGAACTTCTTCTAATAATACGCTTTCATCAGTTCGCTCGCCCACATGGGCTGGCGCACCTCTCCCCTCGGCCCGAACTCCTTCAAATACGGTTTGATATCGATGATCGGCGTTCCATCGATCGCATCTAATCCTGTTACCACGATTGTAAGTCCGTTTACTTCGACCAGTTCACATCTGCTAATGCCAAGCAGGTTTGGTCTGGACTTAACTCGTTGTGCAAACACGCCGACCAGCGGCCAGTCGGGCCTGTTCCTGGGGTGACGAGCCCCCGTGTTTACGTTCATCGGGTCGACCCGGTGCATCCGAAAAAGGACTTCCAGGTGGGAAAAAGACTCCAGGCCTTTTAACGCATCTCGGTCGAACTTCCCGGCATCGAGTTCCAAGATCGACCGGACATCTCCCCAGTGATCGTCTTCCACCTCCGTACGGTCGTTTCGCACGGTGCCGATAGATTCGATTTCATACTTCATGGATGATCGGACTAAAACGAGGATTTTGCAAAGAAAGGCCAGCGCATTTGTTTCTGCGTACCTCGAATTCATAAAATCCAATTCAGATCTTTAGAACAGGACCTTTCTATTCCGGTACAAATTCATCAGTATTCCCGCCATCAATAAATTGGTAAGCAACGCCGAACCGCCGTAGCTCATGAAGGGCAGCGGAATGCCGATCACCGGCATGAGGCCGAGCGCCATGCCAATGTTCACGGTAACGTGCAGGAACCATATCCCGGCGATGCCGATGGCCACGACACTCGAAAAAATGCTCCGCACCGAGGAGGCGATCGCGACGCCGCGAAAGATCACGAAGAGATAGAGCAACAGAATGACCACGGCGCCGATAAATCCGAATTCTTCCGATGGAACGCTGATAATAAAATCGGTCCATTGCTTCGGGACGTAGCGGAGTTGCGTTTGCGTTCCCTTGAGGTAACCTTTTCCAGTGAGGCCGCCGGAGCCGATCGCCATCCGCGTTTGGATCACGTTATATCCGGCGCCCAACGGGTCGAGCTCCGGGTTCAGCAGGACCTGGACGCGATTGCGCTGATATTGATGGAGGTGCTCGTAAATAAAATTCGTCGAAAAGGCAACGGCGATCACAATGCCGAACGTGAGGATGGTCAGTGCAAGATTCCGGCGGAATACAAAGAAGAGGATCGCACCACCGGCAAGGACGGAAATCACGGTCGGCGTTTGGCCGAACAGCGAGAGTATCGCAACGAGCGCTGGAATGACCAGCGCCGCGAGCAGATACAAATCGGCTCCGGACCATAACAACAGTACGATGAGCAGCCCGGCGAAAATCACGGCCGTTCCGGGGTCGGGCTCCTTCAGGATGAGCGCAACAGGAACAACCACGAGCACCACGATGATGAGCAGGTTTTTAAATTGCTTGAGGTCGCGCCCTTTGTGTAAAAATGCCGCGACGGTAAAGATCGTCGCAAGCTTTGCGATCTCCGAAGGCTGGAACTGAAATCCGCCGATGGCGATCCAGCTCCGGTGGCCATAGACGACCTTGCCTTTGATCGCGACGAAGGCAAGCAATCCGAGACTGATCACATACAGCGGGTACGCAATGGCCTGGAACCACCGCACGGGCAACAGCGCCATCACGATCATCGCACCGATTCCACCGGCGGCGAAAAGCAGTTGCTGACCGAAGCGGTTATTCATGTTCGCCGCATAGGTCGCGCTATAGATGGCAAGGAATCCGGCAGCCGTGAGCAGGAGTACGGAAAAGAACGTCGTGACGTCGAAGTTCTTTCGCTCCAGCATCTCGGGGAATTCCATCTGTGCGCGTTCGATCGGCATGTCCGTCAGCGGTTTCGAAATTCGGGCCGATGGGGTCGTTTCGAACGGGGCGGCCCGAGAATTTCACGGGTCACCATAAATGTACGAAGGGCTTCGGTGCCGATCGGAACACGGCGTGGTGCAACGTTCGCCGTTTCGTACGCCGATTCGGACGCCGGGCTAACGATCTCTTCGACACGCTCTTCATTACCCTGCGGCCGCTCCTGTGGTCGCTCTTTTCTTCGCTTCGTCTTTTTTCGAGATTCGATGAGCGAGCGGACCTGCTCCGGGGCACCCTCGGGTGTAAATTCCCGAGACGCAAATTCCTTTGCCGTAAACTCGCGAGGAGCAAATTCGCGGGCAGTCATTGCCTTAGGGACATCGGAGCGGTTTTCTTCCGCCGTAACAGCCCCGAGCGGTTCTGAAGAAGCTGCTTGCCGCAGTTGTTCGGGGCGATCGGTATTCGCCACGCGGTTTTTTAAGCGCGCCTTCTCTCGAAGGGCTTTGCGCCGCGCCTGCAGTACACCCCAGATAATAAAGATGAGTAAAAAAAGGACTTGTTTCATTCGTTATTCTGCGAACACAAAAGAGCGAACGCCGAAGGAAAGTTTGAACGCAGAAAGTGACTCTCGCGCTCCGCATGGCCCGGCCTTTGCGCGATTATTTCAATAACGCTTCAGCCAGACAAGTTCAGGCGTGGAACGATTCATAAAGCGATTATGAAAAAGGATGTAAATGTATTGGAAACGATCGGTCGCGGCCTCGTTGCCGGGCTGGCCGGGACGATTGCGATCACGGCTTCGACGATGATCGAAGCCAGGTTGCGCGGCAGGCCCGAAAGCACAACGCCGTCGAAGGTTGGTGGTAAGGTCCTGGGAGTCCGGCCGCGCAATCGAGCCGGTCAGAAGCGGTTCAATAATATCGTTCACTGGGATTATGGGATGTCCTGGGGACTCTTCCTGGCCTTGGCGGAAGATCTGGGCCTTACCGGACTTCCTGCAAGCGTTGCCCATTTTTCTGCCGTCTGGGGAACGGCGCTCGTGATGCTGCCCGCCGCGGACGCTTCGAAACCGGTCACGGAATGGGAGCCACAGGACATCGCGATCGATGTGATGCACCATGCGGTCTATGCAGCGGTCGCGGGACTCGTCTATGAACTGCTGGCACCGAAGGAAGAGAGGGCAGAAGAGCCCGAAGACGAACGCCCGGAAGGCACATACCGCTTTCCGAAGCACCTCCTGGCATCGGAACTATAATGCGCCGCTGACCACCGAGCCACCCCGGACGACCGCAACGATATCGCTCACTGCGATGTGATACGGCATGTATTCGAGACGGGGAATATCGTAGAGTACGAAGTCGGCCATTTTTCCGCCTTCGATCGTACCGTGTGTCCGTGCGCGGTCGAGCGCAGCCGCTCCGTTGAGCGTCGCTGCAGTGAGCGCTTCGGCCGGCGACATTTGCATTGCGATCACACCGAGCGATACAGCGAACTGCATATTTTCACTCATGGAGCTGCCCGGATTACAATCCGTTGCGAGTGCAACGGCACAGCCGGCATCGATCAGCTTCCGGGCCGGTGCATACGCCGCGCGAAGGCTTAGTGCGGTGATCGGAAGTAATGTTGCGACCGTATGCTCGCTTTCTGAAAGAGCGCGAATACCGGCATCGCTGACGTTCAGGAGATGATCGGCACTAAAAGCTCCCAGCGTGACCGCCGTTTCGGCGCCGTGCGTCTCGGCGAGTTCGTCGGCATGGAGTTTTATTTTCATTCCCAACTCTTTAGCGCGTTTGCAGATGCGGACCGTTTCGTCTTCCGAAAAATAGCCTTCGTCCATGAAGACATCGCAAAATTCCGCCATCGCATAAAGGCTCGGAAGCTGTTCCGATACAATAGATTCCACATACTCCCGTTGCGTCCTGCCGCGAGGCACCGCATGAGCACCGAGGAATGTTTTCACGATTTGCATCGGCGTTTCGCGGCTTACGATGTCGGCCGCTTCGAGTAGTTTTCGCTCGGCTTCCAGGGAAAGCCCGTACCCCGACTTTATTTCCATGAGCGTTGTGCCGAGCGCCAGCGCGCGCCGGGTAAATGGGCGCGAATATTCTGCAATTTCTTCTTTTGTTGCTTGTCCGACTGCTTCGACCGAACTGCGAATACCGCCGCCCATTCCTGCAATTTCCTGGTACGACCGTCCCTCGGCCCGCATCGCAAATTCTTCGCTGCGCTCTCCATAGAATACTGCGTGTGTATGCGAATCGACAAATCCTGGTAGCGCGACAAGGCCGCGGCAATCGATCTCTTCGATCTCGATTCTTTTTTCGCTCGGGATTGGCGGAGAGGTCGGGCGTTCTTCGCTAAAGCTTCCGACCGCCTGAATGCGGCCATCTTCTGTCGTAAGAATGGCGGCATTGGGGACCGTCTCGATGTCTGCCATTTCCTTTCCACGTTTGGCGGAAAACCCGACGGGCGTGTAAAGAAGGCGAATATTGTGGTATAACTTCACGCTGCAAAAATACGAGGCTGTTTTCATGACGCCATGATTGCTACCCTGGCGGCCGATGAGGTTGCGATGAGGGCACGCCCCGAATGAGCGGCACGGCCGGTGACCTGCGAGCGTTTTAGAGGAAGGAATGATACGTCGCCTCTACCGACAATACCGGCTACAGATCATTTTCGCGTTTTCTCTCGTCGTTTTCGAGAATTTCGCGGAAATAGCTGAGCCGTATGTATTTGGAAAGGCAATAGACGGGCTTCGCGAGGCGCACCGGGTCGAAGAAGAGGTCGATTCGAGCCTTTCGATGATCCAGGCTCGGCAAATTGCCGATTCTGTCCGCGCGCATGTGGTCGATTCCCTTCGAATTGTCGATTCCCTCAAGCGCGGCGATTCGCTCAAATCGTATCTTCAGCCCGACCGCTCGATGCCCCAAGACCTCCGCGCCGCATATCGGGCACCGTTCGTCACGCTCGCATTTTTTTCGCATAAAAGCAGGAATATAGCCCTGGATTCGGAGCGCGTACCGTTGCCTCCGGAAGGTTCGCCCGAGCGCTCGCGCATCGACAGCATCCGCCACGCGCTGGCGCGGCGGGATTCGATACGCAGCCGCCGCCGCCACATGATGCATCATCTTTCCCGCGAAGCGGCGAGGGACTCGATCCGTAGTGCGCTCATCGCACACAAAAATCCGGGTCCGGGAAAACCGGCCGGCACAACCTCTTCCAAGCAAGGTCCTACGCTCGGCTTTTTCGTAACGCAGGACATCGGTCCGTTTTTGCCGCCGCTTATTCCATGGGTATTACTGTTTCTTATCAATTCCGCCTTAGGAGGGTTCCGGCGTATTTACGATACCCGAATTTATACGCGCATGTTCGCGAATCTTTCGAGCGATGTTGTCGCCCGACAGCTCGCACAGGGTGAAGACTTGTCCAAAGTTGCGGCCCGAAGTTCTATGGCCTGGAATAACATCGAGTTTTTCCAGTATAATGTACCCGAATTTTTGGAGCAGCTTATTGCGGTCGGAGGCGCTGTCATTGCGCTCGGACTCTTCGATTGGCGGCTTACCGTCGTCGGCGGAATTCTGATTATTCTTGTAATTTTCGGAAGCAGGTATTACATGCGTATGCTCGAACATATTCAGGTGAGACTGCACGACCGGTACGAAGATGAATACAATACGTTTGCAACGCGCGAGCCGGCGAAGATCCAATCGTATTATAATGAGATCGCTGATCTCGAGATCCGCTATTCTCAGCGCTCGACGATGAGCTATGGAGTGGTCCGCGCTTTTCTGCTGATCATGTTCCTTTCGACGCTCTATATATCGATCGATCTTGACCGATTCACCATTGGCTCTCTCTACTCCATCGTCGCGTACGTCTGGAGTTTTGTTACGGCGACCGAGTATATCCCCTATCTCTCGGAAAAATGGGTCGAACTGAAAGATGCTTCCCGTCGCATTACCGAGCCGCTGGCCGAAGCCTGAACGAACGCCGCATTCCCGGCTGAATTTCTGATTCCTAAGAAAGATCGAAGCGTCCGGCACCAACTGTCTTTATCTGAAGTTATATTGATACCAATATAATTGACATCAATATAATGGCGGACCGAGTCTCGGAAATTTTGGACGCGCTACGGGTACTGGTGCATGCGCTCGAAGCCGGTTCGCGGACTTCCGAAGAGCGGCTCGGCCTTACCGGGGCACAGCTTTTCGTACTCGAAAAGCTGGCCGGCGTGCGGGCGATGTCTGTCAACGAGCTGGCGGCCGCCACCCATACCCGGCAAAGTACCGTATCGGTCGTGGTCTCGAAACTGGTCAGGAAAGCGCTCGTCGCACGGGAACGATCTCGGGCCGACGCCCGGGTGCAAATGCTTTCGATCACGGCGCGCGGTGCAAAAAAATTAGAGCGAGCGCCCGAGACCGTCCAGGACCGGCTCATCAAAGCGATCGATCGGTTATCCCATTCCGAACAGCAGGCGCTGGCGTCGAGCCTGCACGGCATTCTCGCGCATGCCGGCCTTTCGGACGTGTTGCCGGAATTCTTTCTCGAGCGGACGAACGACCATGGAAATAAGTGAAAAATTTTCGAAGATAAAAGCTCCAGCGAGTGCCGGACGCGCCGATGCCCGGCTGCTTTATATGACCGTGCTTGCGGCGATCATCGGGATCTGCGCGGGATTTATATCCCAGATCGTTACGGCCATGATCGGTTTTGTGACGAACCTCTCGTTTTTCGGGATCGCCTCGACGCACTTCTCCTCGCCGGCCGGTAACCATTTAGGGTGGTGGGTCGTCGCCGTTCCTGTCGTCGGCGGGATCATCGTCGGATTTATGGCGCGATACGGTTCCAAAGCGATCCGCGGACATGGGATCCCGGAGACGATGGAGCAGGTACTGCTGAACCAAAGCCGGATCCCACCGCGCATTACGATTTTAAAACCGCTCTCGGCGGCCGTCTCGATCGGGACCGGCGGTCCATTCGGGGCCGAAGGGCCGATCATCGCAACGGGCGGAGCACTCGGTTCCTTCATCGGACAAATTCTCAAAACGACCGCGGACGAACGCAAGGCGCTCCTTGCGGCCGGCGCAGCGGCCGGCATGGCGGCGATTTTCGGTTCGCCGGTTTCTGCGGTCCTGCTCGCGATTGAACTGCTTCTCTTCGAATTTCGAGCGCGCTCGTTCATTCCGGTTGCCATTGCGGCCGTTGCTGCAACGGCGGTCCGTGTTTCCTTCGAAGGCCTCAAACCAGTCTTTGCCATGCCCGGGCTTCCGGTTCCCAGCGAAGGGGCCATCGTGACGTATATCCTGATCGGAGCTGCCGTGGGACTCGTCTCCGTCTGGGTCACGAAATTGGTCTATTGGATCGAAGACCTGTTCGAAGAGCTCGAGCACCGCTTTCATATTCACTGGATGTGGTGGCCGGCGATTGGCGGCGTGGCCGTCGGCGTCATCGGATATTTCGTTCCTCGCACGATGGGGGTCGGATACGATAATATTTCGGGGTTCCTGAACGGCTCCTTCACCACGGAAGCGCTCCTCTTCTTGTGTGCCTTCAAATTTTTAAGCTGGGCGATCGCGCTCGGCAGCGGGACCTCCGGCGGAACGCTCGCTCCATTGTTCACGATCGGCGGTGCCTTAGGGGCCGTAATGGCCGTTGCGGTGCATGGGATCTTCCCGGATATTTATATCGATCCCCGCATGGCCGGCCTGATCGGAATGGCCGCGATGTTTGCGGGCGCTTCGCGTGCACTCCTGGCTTCGGTCGTCTTTGCGTTCGAAACGACGCTCCAGTCTTCCGGCCTGCTTCCACTCTTAGGGGGTTGTGCGGCGGCGTATCTTATTTCGACGACGTTTATGAAGCACACGATCATGACCGAAAAGATCGCGCGTCGCGGGCTGCATGTCCCCAGCGAATACGGTGCCGATTTTCTCGCTCGCACGCTCGTGCGCGACAGCCTTTCGCGCAACGTGACCACGCTCCGCGCTGACCAGACCATCGCCGATATTCGCGCCTGGTGCCGCCGGCACGACGAAGGTTCCGAACACGGTGGCTATCCGATCGTAGACGAACAGGGGGAACTTATGGGAGTCGTCTCCCGCAAAGACATTTTTTCGGCCGAACGGGACGAGTCCGCCGCGATCGCATCGGCGATCCATCGCACCCCGGCGGTCGTCTTCGAAGACAATACCCTACGCGAAGCTGCGGACCTCATGATCGTAGAGAAAGTAGGGCGTTTGCCGGTCGTGCTTCGCGAAGACCCGCTGCAGATCGTCGGCATTCTCACCCGCAGCGATCTCTTGCATGCGCACGAATCGCGGCTCGAAGAAGAGAACGATTCACAGCAGTCCATCGCCCTCACCCCATTCTGGAAAAAAGCCTGAACCTGAAATTGGATGGACTCGCACAATCTATTTCGAATGCAGCATTATTAAATGCTGCATTATTAAATGCTGCATTATTAAAAATCCGGAGAGCGAAAAAACTGCCTTTCCAGAGCATAAAATAGCTCGTTCGGCAAAAGAGGATTCTGGAAAGAGCGATCCGGAAAATCCATCCAATCCGCGTAATCCGGGTTCAAATTACGTATTTTTGCAGCGACAATTTCTTTATGACCATGACAACACTGAAAAATTTCCTCGCTCTCTCCATATTCCTCATTTTTGCCTCATTTCTCTCAAGTTGTCACACCGCCGGAGGTCCGGCAGGCGGGCTCTCCACCAAGAACGAGGTCGTCTGGTATGCTCCGACCGATGTCGACGAACTTAATCCGATGCTCTCCAGCTTCGAATTGTCGACCTACATCGAGAACGAAATGTTCGAAGCGTTAGTCGGAAACAATCCCCGGACGCAGGGATTTATTCCCTTGCTGGCGAAAATGCCAGAGGAAAGTTCCGATCATTTAACGCTGACGTTCACGATGGACCCGACCGCCCATTGGTCCGATGGAAAGCCGGTGACCGCCGAAGATGTGGTCTTCTCCTATAAGATCGTCAATAACCCCTTTATCATTAACGTCGCACCGCTCCGCAGTTACTATGGAATTCTGGACAGTTGCTGGGTTCCCGCCGGACATCCCGATCAGGTCGTGTTCCATTTTAACAAGTATCGTTTCGATCTGCTGAAGATTACAACCTATACGAGAATTATCCCGAAGCATATCTGGGATCCATCCAATATCAGCGATAAGATCGGCTGGGCAGACCTGAAGAAAGCGAACCCCACGAATCCGGCCGTCAAACAAATGGCGGATGCGTTTCAAAATCCTTCCATCCAGCGCGATGCCGCCCATATCATTGGCAGCGGTCCGTATAAATTCGACGCCTGGGTCACGAACGATCATGTGACGCTCGTGCGAGACACGAATTATTGGGCGAAGAATCATCCCTGGCTCGAAGCGTATCCCGATAAGATCACCTTTAAGACGATCAAAGATCAGAATGCGGCGCTGATCGCACTGAAGCACCAGGACATCGATATCGATAATACGCTGACGTCCTCCCAGTATCTCAATGAATTAGATTCCACAAAATTTCCGGACATTAAAAAAGACACCATCTACGAGAATATCGTCCAATTCATTGCCTGGAATAATTCCCGTCCGCTGTTTTCCGATAAGAATGTACGCAAAGCACTGACGATGCTTATCAACCGGGATGAAATCCTTAAGGCACTCTCACACGGTCTCAATAAAGAAATCGAAGGGCCGGTCGCGCCGTGCCAGCCGGATTACGACCCGACCGTGAAGCAGCCCGCCTTTAATCCCGATTCTGCGAAAAAATTATTGGCGGCTGCGGGATGGGCACCGGGTCCGGACGGAATTCTGCAAAAAATGATCAACGGGAAGATGACGCCCTTCCGGTTTACGTTCCAAATCGCAAGTGGCAGCGACGTCAATAAACAGATGCTGCTGATCGTAGGAAACGACCTTAAAAAAGCAGGTATCGATGCACAGATCACACAATTGGAGTTGACCGTGCTCGGGGACAATCAACGCGATCACAATTACGATGCGATGTATGGCGGTTGGGTTGGGAATCAAACCGGGTCCGAAGGCACGGCCGATGAGATCAGCCAGGAGTGGGAATCGACGCAAATCAAGAATAAAGGATCGAATTATTATTGCTATTCCAACCCTCTGGCAGACTCGTTGCTGGAAGCGATCAAAATCGAGCCGGACCGTGCAAAACGATATGAGCTTAGCCATCGGCTCCAGCATGTCATCGTGGACGATCAGCCGGTGACGTTCATGTTCTCGACACCAGACCGTATCGGCTGGCTGGACCGCTTCGATAACTTCGAGTTCTTCCCGACGCGGCCCCCGTTCGATCCGCGCTATTGGATCGTCCGTGGTTCCGGGGCGAAGCGGCTTCCGAATGCCGCGGTCATGAGCATGAACCCTTCGCAGCGGTCCGAGCCAAAACAGTAACTATTTCTCGCGGACCATCGCAGGATTACGCGCATTTTTCGCGGTGTCGCCTATAATATCGGCGGGACCGCGAAACGTGCGGGTCGGTGGACCGAACGGACGGACATCCGAAGTCTTTCGCACGGAATTTGTTGTGGAATCCGTGACGCGAGAAGTCGCGGTTTGCTTTGCACAGCCAAAAAGGAGGACGGATGCTATTACGACGAGTTTTAGCATATCGGATCCCAGTCATCACCCATCATCACACTACCCGAGGTTTCCATGATCGTTTATCTCGTTCGCCATGGCGATGCCGATACTCCCGCCGAGCGGGACGATGACCGTGTGCTTTCCAAGAAAGGCATACGCATCACGCAGGCGATGGCGAAACTCCTGAAAGAAAAGGAATTCGATCCGCCGGAGGTCATCGTGACCAGCCCGCTGCCGCGCGCCGAACAAACAGCGCGTATTATGTGCGAAGAGTTCGCTCCGAAGGCGACATTCGAAATCAATGACGGTCTTCGCCCGGGCCGGGAACTCGAAAGCCCGATGTCCATTGTCGCGTCGAAGAAAAAAGAGTGCAGTGTGCTCATGCTCGCAGGTCACGATCCGCTCTTTTCACGCCTGGCGAGTGTACTCGTGAGCGGGACCGAGCAGGCGATCGAAATGAAAAAAAGTGCGGTTGCGGTCTTCGAACTCACCCGCTTCGATGTTCCGGGAATGCGCGGAGTATTGCGTGCCTATTTGCCCCCAAAAATTGCGTGAGGCTATCCCAGCTTCTGCTTCAAGCCGGAGAGCGTATTCAGGGCTTCGAGCGGCGTGAGTGCATTGACTTCGAGACTGCGGAGTTCCTGAGCGACGGCCATGGCGCGTTCATCTTCGAACGCTTTCCGAAGTTTATGCTCGTGTTCTTTTCGCGTCGTTCGTTCGACGAACGGAATATCGCGCTGGATCTTCGCTTCGGCGACTTTTAGTTCTGTCTCCTCGAGCGAGCGAAGGATCTCGCGAGCGCGGCGGATCACGTCCAGTGGAATGCCCGCCATGGCCGCGACCTCGATCCCATAGGAATGGTCGGCAAATCCCGGTGCGATCTTATGGAGGAAGTGAACTTTCCCTTCGGCTTCGCGGACCTCTACCTTGAGGTTATGAATCCGAGCATGCCGTTCGGCGAGCGCGTTCAATTCGTGATAATGCGTTGCGAAGAGCGTTCGAGCGCCCGGCAGCGTGTCGTGAATGTGTTCCGCGATGGCCCAGGCGATGGAAATTCCGTCAAAGGTCGATGTGCCACGCCCCAATTCGTCGAACAGCAGGAGGGAATCTTTTGTGGCGTTCGAAAGGATGTTCGCGGCTTCGTTCATCTCGACAAGAAACGTCGATTCGCCGCTTGCGACGTTATCGCTCGCGCCGACGCGGGTAAAAATCCGGTCCAGGATGGGAAAGGACGCTCCGTCGGCTGGAACGAACGATCCGGTATGGGCCAGATACGCCAGGACCCCGGCCTGACGAAGATAGACCGATTTGCCGGACATGTTGGGGCCGGTAATGATATAAAACTCGAACTCCCCTGGTGAAAAAAAGACGCTGTTCGGCGTAAAGCGTTCCCCGACTGGCATGCGCCGCTCGACGACGGGATGCCGTCCGTTTTCGATCCGGAACTCGCCGGAAGTGGTAAAGCTCGGGCGGCACCATTGCTGTTTCGTCGCCAGCAGGGAATAGTTTACGAGGACGTCCAGCACGGCGAGCGCTTCGGCATTGCGGCGGAGCGGTTCCATGTCCTGCAAAATGCGGGCGCGGAGCGCTTCAATCGTGTCGCGTTCGATCGTCTGCATGCGCTCCTCGGCACCTGCGATCGTGGCTTCGTATTCTTTTAGCTCCGGCGTGATGTAGCGTTCGGCGTTCGTCATGGTCTGCCGCCGTTCGTAGTCCGCTGGGACCCGCGCCTGGTTCGCTTTCGAAACTTCGATGTAATATCCGAAGACGTTATTGTAATCGACCTTGAGCGAGGTGATGCCGGTCCGTTCGCGCTCCCGGGCCTGGATCTGCGCGAGACGATCGCGGCTGGTATGCGTGATCGCGCGAAGATTATCGAGTTCGGCATTCGCGCCATCGCGAACGACTCCTAAGTGCGCGATCGTCGCCGGCGGCTCGGGCGAAATAATCCGATCGATCTCTTCGGCCAGTGCTCCCAGCAGTTGAATGCTCTCATGAGCGGTCGTAAGCAGGCTTTGAGCATTCGTTCCTTCGGCCAGCCCTTCGGCCATGGTCTTGATCTCCGGGACGTGCCAGAGGGAGAACTTCAGCATGAGGAAATCGCGCGGCGAAAGAATCCGGGCCCCGGCAAAGCGCCCGATGAGCCGTTCGAGATCGCCCACGTTCCGAAGCTCCATGCGGAGCCGATCCCGAAGTTCCCGTTCGTTCGATAATCGTTCGACGGCATTCAGGCGTTGTTCGATCCGTTCGGAGCTGCGCAGGGGCCGCGCCAGCCATGCGCGCAACAGCCGGGCCCCCATGGGCGTTACCGTTTCATCGAGCACCCCGAGGAGCGACGCCTCCTTTTCTTCGCCCATGAGCGGAGAAAAAATTTCGAGATTGCGGCGCGTGGTCGTGTCGAGCGTCAGATATTCCTTCGCATCGTAGCGAGAAATATGGGTCAGGTGCGAAAGGCTGGCTTCGGAACGCGTTTCACGCAAATAATCGAGCACCGCGCCGGCTGCGATGACGCCGAGAGAAAGGTCCTGAACCCCAAACCCCTTAAGGGAACTGGTTTTAAAATGCTGCAGCAACAGTTCCCGTGCCGTTTCTTCATGGAAGATCCAGTCCTCGCGTTTCGTGATCGAGGGCTTTTTGGAAAGCGCGATGTAATAGGGAGCGAGCTCGGTCCGAGCGACGTCCTTCCGGGCGACGAGGAGTTCCGAAAGCCCGATCGTTTCGAGATGTTCCGCCAGTTGGTGTTCGGCAAGTTCCCCGACGGTGAACTGTCCGGTCGATACGTCCGCATAGGCGATCCCCGCCAGGCCACTTTGCACGACGACCGCTCCCACATAGGTATTTTTCGCAAGATCGAGCAGCTTTTCGTTCGTCTGTACTCCGGGCGTGACGACTTCCACGACGTCCCGCTTGACAATCCCCTTGGCAAGTTTCGGGTCCTCCAACTGCTCGCAGACGGCGACGCGATAGCCGGCGCGGATCATCTTTGGGAGGTACGCGTCGAGCTGATGGTGAGGGAACCCCGCCAGTTCGATCTCACTGGCAGAACCATTCCCACGCTTGGTAAGCACAATGCCGGTCACGGTTGCGGTCGTGATCGCATCGTCCCCGAATGTCTCGAAAAAATCCCCCATGCGAAAGAAGAGGATCGTCTCGGGGTACTTCGCCTTGATGGAGTGGTATTGCTTCATCAGGGGCGTCATTTTTTCGCTCTGTACTTCCTTCATTCGCTCTGTGCTTCCTTCATCGGTTGCTTAACACCTCGCTTGCTTTTTCTTCTTTCCGATCCGCCCCGTTTTTTCCATCTTCGAAATATATTCTGCGGCATTCGGGAGCTTGGAATTCGTTCCGTCCATGACAACGGTCACAGTGCCGATCGTGTTTGCGATCGCTTTCGCCTTCGCGGTGAGCGGGGCGACGTACCCCCCGACGCAGATCAGGAACATATTCATCGCATAGCGCACCCGGTGGTGGGCCGTGGAAATCTCTTTCTTCACGCGCGCCAGGAGGTGTTCGATCGCGTTCGTGTCCAGCATCTCATCGGGCTGGAGCGTCAGGACGTTCGCGAGTGTCAGCCATCCTGCCGAGGCAATCTGCTCGCGCGAGGACTCGATCCATTTCATACCGAGTTCCCATCCATGCCGGCTTTCGGACGCGATCCAGGGGACCGTATAGTCGCTGATGCCGGCGTAGGCGTGTTGGGCCCAGGTGTCCAACTCTTTTGCGGAAATCTTCTTCTCATCCGCGATGAGGCCGGCCAGGTACATCGCATCGTAATTGCCGGTGGAAAACAGCGCGAGCGAAAGATCGTGGTCCTTTTTTACTTTCTTCACGATCGTTTTCATATCGCCCACTTTTACTCCGAAAAGCGGCTCTTTTGCGCCATGCTTTTGGAGGATGCGTTTTGTCGCACCGCTACCCATGCGGGAAAGCTCGTGCAGGATGGTTTCTGCGGTATAGGTGCCCATCGTCGTTTCTTCTAAGATACACAAATTTTTGGGAAGCAGGGCAGGTCTTTAGAGACTGGATGCGCCGGGCGGTCCCGAATTCTTCGTATTTTCGTAGCCCCAGAACCCTCTTGCACATAGAGGAATTTCAGAAGTAATGTTAATTCGACCGGAATTGATCGATCGGCTTGCCGAAACACTCGAAGGGATTGCCGTCTCGAACGGCAGGGATGGCGCAATGAATGCCGGCAGCCGTCGGGACGCCAGCGTTCTTATCTATCATTCGAGCACGTCCGCCGCCGGAGGTCCCGTCGCCGGCGAAAGTCCGCTCGTCGAGCTTACGCTTTCGGAAACCGACGGGAAGACGTCGCTCACGGCGAGTTCCGCGCTCGGAATTGTGGAACTCCACGAGATCGATGAAGTCCGACTTCTCATTGCGACGGAAGAGGCGGCGTTCTACTCGCATGGGACGGACGAAACGCTTTCCGTGCTGACCGTAAGTTCTCGCGGTATCCTGCAGGTCTATATGAACATTCCGGAATCGCTCGGCAATATGGAACTTTCCGATGTTCGCGACGACGACCTTCGCGCCGCCGTCGCGCTCAAGATCTTTGCGGAACATGCGGAAGTCTTCAGCGCGGAATAACTCAGCGCAGCAGTAATCCCGGTGAAGCTCCATTGTTCGGTTACGGCAAGCCCGGACGCAAAGAAAAAATATACGGTCCGTCCCTCGCTCCGCTCGTCCTTTAAAAATGCCGCGGCGCTGGTAGCCCGGAACGAATTCCCGGAACTTCACAGCCTCGAACTTTCCATTGTGCTCCTGTGCGACGAGGAACTTCTCGCGATGAACCGTTCCACCCTCGGGCACGACTGGCTTACCGACATTCTGACGTTCGAGATCGAACGAACCGCGGACGAACTCGAAGTCGAACTGTATATCAGCGCAGATCGGGCGAAAGAAAATGCACAGACCTATCGAGCGACCTTTGCATTAGAACTGGTTCATCTGGTCGTGCACGGACTCCTGCATGTTGCTGGCTTTGGGGACAAAACGGCGGCCGAAAAGAAACGAATGCGAGCACGGGAGCGTTGGTATCTCGCTCAACTACGCCCAGATGTGTAAGAACCATTTGCTGGCGCGGGCGAGCCTGTTCTTCCTGTTGTACTGTTCAGCCTTTTCGTGACCATATGAACGCCGATCGCGCTCTCGAAAGAATGATTTCCACGGATTCCGGTCGTGATCGGATCATGGAGATCATTTATTTCCTTCTTTCGGAAATAAAGGAGAATACTCCGCTGACCGAGATCGACCTCAAGCCCCTTTCGGTCCGTGGTTTCAGTGAGACCGAAATCTCGACGGCGTTTTCCTGGCTCATCGATAAATTCGCGGAGGGTCCGGTAGAAAACCCCGTGGTCCTTTCCGTTCCCTTCGGAAAACGGAATATGCTCGATCCTGCAAAAAGCGGTGAGGAGGCGAGCTTTCGAATTTATCACGATGCCGAGCGGATGGTCATTACGGCCGAAGCGCGCGGATTTCTTTCGCAGATGCTCGAACTGGGACTCATCAGCGATGCCGAACAGGAATTCGTGATCGACCGCATCATGCTCGCCGGAACCCCGACCGCCACGCTCGAAGACGTGAAGGAACTGGTTGCGAACCTGCTCTTCCATTTCGAGCATCCCAGCAGTCCGGCCGGACGCGTCATGCTGAACGGCTCCGACCGCGTTCACTGATTTTTTATCTGTACGGCGCGGTGCCGTTCTGAACGTTCCCAAATTTTCCCAATCCGTTCTGCTCCATGGTGGTCGTCATTACCGGAGGTACGAAAGGCTTAGGCCGCGCTTCGGTCAAAAAATGGCTCGGCGAAGGCTGGCAGGTCGCGACCTGTGCCCGGGACGAAGCGGACCTGGCACGGCTCGAAGAGGAAATAAACAATCCGAACCTCCTTACGCAGGCCTTCGATGTCTCCGATGCAACGGCGGTCCGCGGCTTTGTCGAACGCGTGTTGGGGAAATGGAACGCGATCGACGTCCTGATCAATAATGCCAGCATTCTGGGACCGCGAGAAACGATCCAAAACTATTCCGAAGAGACCTGGCGCCAGGTGATCGAGATCAACCTGAACGGGAGCGTTTATTTTGCGAAGGCAGTGTTGCGCCCGATGCTCGAAGCGAAGTCCGGAGTGATCGTCAATGTTTCGAGCGGCGCGGGAATCAAAGGCAAAAAACGCTGGGGTGCCTATGCCGCGAGCAAATTTGCTCTGGAAGGATTCACGCAGGTGTTACGCGATGAATTGCTCGATTCACACATTCGCGTCCACGCCTTCGATCCCGGCGCGATGCAGACCGACATGCGTGCGTCCGCCTATCCGAATGAAGATCCCACGCAGCACCCGACGCCTGAAATGATCGCACGCGTATTGTTCGATGTTGCCGCCGTCTATGAGCCGACTATGGCAAGGCTTACCGCAGCCGAATATTTATGAGTACTTTATAATGAGGGACGTCCTTTAGGTTGTCCCGTGGCGCAAGCTAAAGCATGCGCCACACTTCCTTAATGAGGCTATCAAATCCCATTTCGAGCATCCTCGCAATATCCTCGGAGACCATACGGTCTTCTTCCAGATGCGGGACACGGCGTCGGACAAGCTCGTGCGCTTTTGCGGTGCCGCGGCCGGGTGTGAGCGGCGCGAGAAAGTCGATGCCCTGCGCGGCGGAGAGCAGTTCGATGGCGAGTACGGTCTCGACGTTCTTTACCACCGTTTGCAGCTTGAGCGCGGAAATGGATCCCATTGAATTGTGGTCCTCCATATTCGCACTGGTGGGAATCGAATCGACGCTCGCGGGATGCGCGAGGACTTTGTTCTCACTTACGAGCGCGGCGGCGGTGTACTGGGCGATCATATAGCCGGAGTTCAGTCCGCCATGCTTTGTCAGGAATCGCGGAAGTCCGTTCGAGAGCGCGCCGTTGACCATCCGTTCCGTACGGCGCTCGGAGATCGAAGCGAGTTCCGAAAGTGCGATCGCGAGATAATCAAGCGCGAGCGCGATCGGCTCGCCGTGGAAGTTGCCGCCTTCGAGATGCGTGTCGAGTGCGGAGTGCGGGGTGCGGGGCGTTGAATCTTCGATCGCAAAAATCAGCGGGTTATCCGTTGCGGAGTTGATTTCGATCGAAAGCGTCCGTTCGACGAATGCGATGGTATCGCGCACCGCGCCATGGACCTGGGGGATACAGCGGACCGAATAGGCGTCCTGGACGCGAGGATCGTTTTCCGCATGTGAACGGCGAATTTCGCTCCCGGCTGTAAGCTGCAGCATTCGTTCGGCGACGAACCGTTGCCCGGCATGAGCGCGTGCGGCGTGAATGCGCGGATCGAACGCGCGGTCGGTCGCTCGTAGCGCTTCGAAGGACATCGCGCCGGCAATATCCGCCAGATCGGCGAGTTGCTTCGCCCGATCGAGCGCAAGGCAGCCGATTGCCGCCATCATTTGCGTCCCGTTGATGAGGGCAAGTCCCTCTTTGGCTTCTAAAACAAGCGGAGCGATACCGGCTTGCTTCAATGCTTCGCCGGTGGGACGCATTCTAATTTGTGGCCCTGTTCCGTAAGATTCGGTTTGCAGCACATTTCCTTCTCCTGTAAGCGCCAGGGCCAGGTGCGCGAGCGGCGCAAGATCGCCCGAGGAACCGACGCTTCCACGAGAGGGGATGATAGGAAGAATATCGTTCTTGAGAAATGCGAGTAGTTGTTCGATGACGGCAAGTCGCACTCCGGAAAAACCCTTCGCAAGCGCGTTTGCGCGGAGCAAAAGCATGGCCCGTACGACTTCTGGCGTGAGCGGTTCGCCGACGCCGGCCGCATGGGACCGAATAAGGTTCTGCTGAAGCCGGAGGAGGTCGTTTTTGGGGATCGTCACATTGGCGAACTCGCCAAATCCCGTGGTTACGCCGTAGATCACTTCGCCCGCTTCGACCCAGTGGTCCACCAGCTCGCGGGAACGGGCGATGCGTGCTTTCGCTTGTTCTGGAATATGAACTTCTCGTTCTTCGCCCCGGGCGACGCGGGAAACGTCCGGAATCGTTAGCGAATTGCCATCTAATATTATCACAGTCACAAAAATACGGCGGTGGTAGGCTGTTTTTGTGCGCAAACAGGATTTCTTTTCCGGAATGTCACAAGCCTGGCGTTTTGAGGCTCAGGAATCCTCTCTTGTTAGTCTTATGTTCGCCGCGTCTTAACGGCCCACTCATCATCTGAAAGAAAAGTATTGGCTAAGTCGCTCGTTATTGTCGAATCGCCCGCCAAGGCGAAGACCATCAATAAATATCTAGGCTCCGGCTACATTGTCGAAGCCTCGGTCGGTCACATCAAGGATTTGCCCAAGTCGAAGCTCGGGGTAGACCTCGAGCAGGGATTTACACCCTCCTATACGACCGTTAAAGGCAAAAAGGACATCATCGACCGGTTGAAAAAGCTCGCCGGCACCGCAAAAGAGGTCTTCCTCGCGACCGATCCTGACCGCGAAGGCGAGGCCATCGCTTATCACCTGGCCGGCATCGTATCGGACAAAAATTCGAAGATCAAACGGGTCCTGTTCTCTGAGATCACCAAAGCGGGCATTACGGAAGCGATGAAGCACCCGCGCGATGTCGATCGCGCACTCTTCGATGCCCAGCAGGCGCGCCGCGTCATGGACCGCATCATCGGCTACCAGGTCTCGCCGATCTTGTGGAAAGCATTTATCGGCAAGAGCGCGGAGGCGCTTTCGGCGGGGCGCGTCCAGTCGGTCGCGTTGCGCCTCATCTGTGAGCGGGAGGAAGCGATCCAGCGGTTCCAGCCGATCGAGTATTGGAACCTGTGGGCGGAGTTCACGACCGAGTCCACGGAGTTCCCAATCCACGCTCGGCTTATTTCGGTCGATGGGAGCGAAATTCGGAATCCCGAAGGCAGCGCGCAGGACCTTTCCGAGGACGAGAAGAAAACGTTTATCGGCAACGAACCGACCGCCCGCGGCTATGCGAGCGATGCACGGCAAAAGACCTACAAGATCGTTTCGCTCGCAAAGCGGGAAGTAAAAAAGAACCCGCCGCACCCCTTCATCACCAGTTCCCTTCAGGCCGCGGCATCGAGCAAGCTCCGGTTCAATCCCCGCAAGACCATGGGCCTTGCGCAAAAGCTCTATGAAGGCGTGGAATTGGGCGACGAAGGGTTGACCGGGCTCATCACCTACATGCGAACGGATTCCACCCGTATCGCCCCCGAAGCCCGGAACGAAGCGCTGGCGTATATCGAAAAAAGTTACGGCGCGCGCTACCTCGGCGAGGAACGAAAAGCAAAGCAGGGAAAGAACGCGCAGGAAGCGCATGAGGCGATCCGCCCGACCTCCGCGATGCGCGACCCCAAAAGCGTGCGACGCTTTTTGGAAGCCCAGGACAAGGCGCTCTATCAGTTGTACGAGTTGATCTGGGAGCGATTTATTTCGAGCCAGATGGCCCCGGCGCTCATGGACCAGACCACGGTCGAGATCGAATCGCAGGAACACGAGGGGAGTAGATACCGCTTCCGCGCTTCCGGATCGGTCGTGACGTTCAACGGCTATATGCAGGTCATGGACGACGTCGATGACGCTCCGGCAAAGATTTCCGACGATGCCACGGCTGCCGCCGATGGCCGCGCGACCCGATTACCGAATGGCATCAAAGAAGGCCAGCAGGCGAATATCGAGGAGGTCGATCTGGCGCAGAGCGCCACGAAGCCGCCGCCGCGATTCTCCGAAAGTACGCTCGTCAAAGAATTGGAATCGCTCGGCATCGGGCGGCCTTCGACCTACGCCTCGATCGTGGGAACGATCCAGGAGCGCGCGTACGTGGAGCAGGAAGAGCGCCGGCTCTATCCGACCACGCTGGGCATCGAAGTGAACCGCATCCTGGTAAAATCCTTCCCGGAAATCTTCAACGTCGATTTCACGGTACGAATGGAAGAGGAGCTCGATACCATCGCGGCGCGCGAGCGGAGCTACGAATCGGTGATGACCGATTTTTATTTGCCGTTCAAAGAGGTGCTCGATAAAGTCGAGGAGCGGTTGGTGGAGGAACTTCCCGTTCGTCCGTGTCCCGCCTGCGGCTCGAAGAACACCGAAGTAAAATCGGGCTGGTTTGGGATGTATCTCGATTGTCCGGACTGCGGCAAGAAGACGTCGCTCAAGAACGAAGGCAAACCCGCGCCCGAAAAGACCGGCGAGGCGTGCCCCGAATGCCACGAAGGCGAATTGCTGGTCCGCTCGAGCCGCTATGGCAAATTCATTGGCTGTTCGCGGTACCCCAAGTGCCGTTTTACGCGACAAATGCCGACGGGAATTAAATGCCCCAAGTGCCTCGTGGGAGACATTGCCGAGCGGCGCGGCGGAAAAGGCAAGCGAAAGTTCTGGGGATGCACGCGCTACCCCGATTGCGATTTTATCTCGAACGATAAGCCGGTCAACACCAACTGCCCGAGCTGCAACAACAACTGGCTCGCCACGAAATGGGTCCGCGACCGCGGCGAATTCCTCAAATGCCCGAACTGCAAGAAGGAATTCACGCCGGAGCTGAATGAGATGGCGGGAACCTGAACCTGGATTACGCGGATGATGCGGATTCCCAGGATTACTATGGGATCCTCAGAAGCGTATGACACAACTTCAATCTGTTATTCCCGCGAAAGCGGGAATCCAGTTCTCATAACATTACTGAATGAGGCTTTACCGCAAAAGCGCCAAAGGCAACGTTTGCACCTGACCATTCATCCGCACCACGCACCAGTAATTCCCCGGCGTGAGATCGCTGCCATCGAATGCGAAGGAATGATTCCCGGCAGCCAGTTCTCCCGAATAGATCCGCGCCACTTCCGCGCCGAATGAATTTACGATGGAGATTTCGGCGTAGCCGGATTCGGGTGCAGTGAAGGAGATTTGGGTGTTGGAAGAGAAGGGGTTTGGGAAGGTTCTTAAGGGTTCTTTGGGCTGAAGTTGATTACTAACTATCGCAATTCCAAAATCCGATAGAGGCCGCCGCCAGAAACTATCGTTGGTGTTTGCAGCGAATATAAACTCACCAGTGACAGAAACAAACGAGATTGTGCTATCGATAAGTCCATTATTGATTTGCTTCCATGACACACCGGTGTCGGCAGAGACAAATAGATTCCCACCCTTTGTGCAAGCAAAAAGATTATTATCGAGCGCGGCTGCGCTTGTTACAGAGTCATTCACTATGGAACTGTCAAGAACTCCCCATGTGGATCCATCGTCTGAGGAGCGAAAGAGCATGCCACTATCTATGCCAATTAGTACAGTGCCAATCTGCGCCGCTGTAGCCGGAACCGGGCAGCAAATGTCTTTAGGGAGAAACGGCCCATTACTATTGCCACAACAAAATATGGAAGTGGAATCCACAGCATTCCAGCTTATACCAAAATCGTCGGTCTCAAAGCAAGCAAAGTGATTATCATCCGAGCTGCCGGCATATATCAATCTATTACCTGTCAGCCGTGCAAGCGTGCCATATACAACGGGACGAAGTCCTTCGAAGTCAACGTACCATGTTTTTCCGTTATCGGAAGATCGAAACACATCAGTATCCGCTTCACCGAAAGCAAACCTCGAGGTGGATACGAACAAGTATTTTCCCATTCTAACCAAAAAAGGATATTTCAGAGTGTTCGGCAAGTTTGATGTACTCGATAAAGTATTTTGATTTAAACTCCAATTCAATCCTTCATCTGTCGAGACAAACCCATCAGCATATAGATTGTTACCATTCGCAGAAAAGGAAGAAATTCCTAAACACGGCAATCCAACTAAAGTTCCAACTCCACTTGTGTCGTTTGAACGATAAATCCCATCTGCGGACGCCACAAATATTTCAGAACCGACGACGGTAATCAAGTTATAGTAGTTGTATTGTTCATTCAACGTTTCTCCTTGACCATGTTGAGTCCAGCTTATTCCACTATCAATAGAAAGAAAAACTCCCTGACTGAGGGTAGCCGCATAGAGTTTTGTGCCATCTGCCGTCAGTGCCCAGACATTAAGCGGAGTGACCATATTGACCTTATTCCAAGTGTTCCCGCTATCGGTTGAGCGATACACACCGCTGTTAGTTCCGACAAATAGACTTGTGCCAATTGTCGCAATGGAATGTAGTGCAGTATAGCCATGAACGTTTGTATCGTACGGTAAGCCACGATCTGCTTCTGTCCAGCTTTTCCCATTGTTGGTTGAACGGAAAAGACCACTATCAGCAGCAAGCAAAGTGTAAAGGTTATTGTTACACGCGGTAAGTCCATTTATATAACAATTTGGTAAGTTGCTGTTCAAAGCTGTCCAGGTAAGTCCGCCGTCAGAGGATTGAAAAATACCGCCTCCAGCAGCATAAAGGTTCGAACCGACCTGTGCAAAAAGATTTAAGTAGTAATGTTTAGAGTCAATCCAGTTGCTATCCTCAATCCATGTTTTGCCACTGTTTGTAGAAACATAAAAAGTATCCTGAGTCCATGCGAAAAGGTATGGCCCGCATCCACCAACGTTTTGAACAACTCTACTCCGAAGTCTGAAGGAATTCCAATTCGTTCCAGTGTCAGTTGAGATAAAGACTTCACCAGAGCTACCAGAGATAATTTGTGCAAAAAGGCCCGCTCCACTCGAAGTAAGGTTCAATACATTGCCACCATTCGGTCCATTCACTTTCTCCCACTGCCCCTCAGCCGTCGGAACGGCGGCGAGCAATGCAAAAAAAAGAAGCATGAAGAAGCGGTTCATACAAGTGGAACATGGGAATTTATTGCATTCGTGCCCATGGGAGCTGGGAAATCGGAGTGACCTGAAGGAAACCATTCCGTGCCAACTTCGGCCTGAACGGCTTGGCGCATTCGGCATTTTTAATTCCCTTTCACCCCATTTCGGCAATCGATACGACCTCATGTTCCGTGCTACATTCCTTCCAATCCTCCGGAACACACTCATCATGCAACAATTTCATTCAGGGAAATCGTCGGGATGGATTAGCGATATTTTTCTCACGGCCGATGAAAATATCAGGCATCAATAAAATATTTCGAGGTTGGAAATAGCCGTCATCGAGTTCGATGTCTATCGCAAAACATTGTCGGAAATCCAAATGAAATTGCCGAAGATATACGAATTCCTTCCAAGGGTGCAAAAAGGAATGCTGTACCTTCGCCAGGGAAGAGCTGACAACCGTTTGCCCTTGTGGGCGATTGAAACTTTATAAACGTTTAAGGGCCGTATTCCTGCCCTCGATCGGTCGAGGGCAGGCTAGTCGATGAAATACATCAATGGTGGCGCTTGCCGCCTTATTCCACGACCATTTTCAGCATCTGTGGCTCGTCCGTGCCGGCGCGGAATTCGTAGAAATAGACGCCGGGGTGCAGCGTATTCGCGTCGATCGAGACCTCGTAACGGCCGCGTTGAAACGCCTGGGCGTCCACCGGACGCAGGATCTCGCGGCCCGTGGGGTCCAGAATGCGGATCGTGACCATCGTATTATCCGTACCGACATCGAACGGGACTGTGGTCGTCGCGCTCACAATGCCGAACGGATTCGGTGAGTTTTGGCGTACGAAGTTCGCGATCGGCGGAGCGTCGCTGATCAAATGAATCGTTCCACAGGTCGAATCGAGGAAGATCGTCGTCCGCGCATCGGTCACGACGGCTTCCTTCGTGTCCGGCAGCGTGTCGAGGCTGATAAAGGGCGTGCTCGCGCCGTCCGAGAGGTCCAGGTGAAACTGGAACGTGAAGTTGAGCAGGGGCTTCGGATGGGTCAGCAGGGAGTCCGAAGCCAGCTTGAACTGGAGGGTTCCCGGCTGCTCGATGGACTGGAGTTTGAGCGAGGTATCCGCCGCGCCGAACTGTTTGAGATCGACGATGGAGGGATCGTACGTGATCGTTCCCACGATCGAATCGATCTTCGCCGTGTCCGGAACGAAGTTCTGAAGATCGAGTTCGGCCGCCACCTTATCTCCGGGCCGGCCAAAATAGGCATGCGGAAAGCCGAGCTTTACGGAGATGGGTGGCACATCGCGGGCGATCAGATAGAGGGTAAACTGGGAACCGTCGTCCATCGTCCAGGTGATCATGCCGGTGCGCGGGGTCAGCTGGCGCGGCGTGGTCGCACGGTAGGTCACGGTGTAGGTCGTAGCTTCGCTGTCGGCGATCGTCGTATCGGCCGGAAGGAGCGCGGTAAAGTCCGCGGCGTTCGTGCCCGCGACCGGTGCGGACGTTACGGCGAGCGGCCAGTTCCCATTATTAGCGAGCGTAAACGTCCGCGCGACCGACCGTCCGAGCGCAATGGTTCCGAAATCGAGCGTATCGACCGAAAGCTGCGGAATCGGCGCGGCGCCGGTCCCTGTAAGAACGACGGTGTCGCCAAATCCGGATTTAAAGGGAACGCCCTCGCCCGTCATAATAGAACTAAAATTACCGATGGACTGCGGAATGAACCCGACCTGGATCGGGGACGAGCCATTCGAATCGACTGAAATGGGAGTGGTGATGGTGGCCGAAAACGGGCTATTCGGCGCCGTCACATTCTTTGCCAGGAGCGTGGTATCACTGGTGTTCAACAGGCGGACCGTACGCGAGGGCGGAGTCGTTCCCAAACGCACTTTGCCGAAATCGAGCGTGTCCCGGTCGAAGGCGAGATAGTCCGAACGATCTCGACCCACAAGGTGAACCGTATCGCTCGAGCCATTATCGTAGGTAAATACGAGTTCCGATTCATGGTCGGGGAGTGCCTGGCGCTGGGGAGTGAACGTGATCGAGAAGACGACCGAATCTCCGATCCCGACCTTTGCCTGTGCCGTCGGATCGACGGGGACGACAGAAGTTCCCGTATCGAGCGTAACGGTAAACTCCTGATAGGGGTCGTTAATTTTCTGGACGTTGGCGACGAGCGGGAAGTCGCCGGAATCCTTGAGCCAGAGCGCCTGCCCCAGGCTCGAGACCTGGAGCGGAACTTTGCCGAAGTCGAGCCAGTGATACGAAAGCGCGGCAACGGATTGTACGCCAATGCCGGTGACCGGGATCGAATCGTCCTTGAAATACTCACCCTTGGAGTGTAAATACCCGGTGAAGAGTCCGCGATGGTTCGGCCGGAACGTCACGAGGTCGAAGGCCCGTGCGTTTGCCGGGACCATCAGGGAGTCCTGGGCCACCGAGAATACTCCGCCCGCCGGGGTGATCCACACGCTCGAATCGGGGAATGCGATCAGCGCATTATTCCAGAAGCAGGCATTGGAGTCCGCGGTGCGGCCGACGCGCACGGTGCCGAAATCGATCGATTGCGAACAAAATTGAATGTACTGATCGGCCTCTTTGGCGCGCAAATGGACGCTGTCGGAGCTTCCGTCGCAATATTCGACGATGAGCGTTGCGGTATGGTCCTGGCCGGTCAGCACGTTGGTCGTAAAGTTCACACCGAACGTCCGCTTATCGAGGCCGCCGGCACGCACGGTATCCGGCAACGGATGCTGGAGCGGATAGAGCGAGAATTCGCCGGCGTCCGGACCGACGATCTGTAAGTTGCAAATGTAGAGCGGATAATCGCCCGTATCGCTAAGGACGGTCGAGCCGTAATTCTGCGTGGTGACCTTACAGGCCTGATAGTAGATCGAATCGGGCGTGAAGACGGGTGCCGTGACGGCGCCGAACCCGATCAGTCGAACGGAATCGTCCTGTCCGTTGGCATGTAGATAAAGTTCCGCGCTCGCCGGGCCATGGAAGACGGGCTGAAACACGAGCGGAACGGAATCTCGCCCGGCTCGGAACCATCCGGAATCGATCCGGTGCGAAGCGGCGAATTCGAGCACCGGATTGTTCGTCGCCAACGCATCGGTGAACGTAGCGCTGTAGCCGCTCGAATTCATGACGCCCAGCGTATCGAAGCCTTTGTTGCCAATTTTAACGGTCCCGAAGTCGATGACCGAATCGTCGTACTTGATTTCCCGCTGTTTTTCGATCCCAACGAGATCGATCGATTTGGGCGCCGTCGCGTCGTCGAAATAAAAGGTGAGGCACGCGCGGAGCGTGGCATGGGTGGTCGTTCCGGGCCGGAACGTAATGGCGTAGATGCGCGAAGCGCCGGCCGCAAGATAAAAATCCTGGTCCGGCGGCGAGAACGAGAAGAACTGCGGGTTCTGGCAGCCCATTTGGGCGAGCGTCACGTGCGCCGTCCAGTTCCCAACGTTACGGACGGTATCGTAGAGCACGGTATCGTTCCCGGTAAAGAGCGTTCCAAAATTCAGGCTGGAATCGGTCATCCGGAAGTCCGGCATCGCGCCCTGCCCAGTCAGGAGGATCTGCGTGACCCCCTGGTTCGTTTTCAGTTGTGCGATGGTGCTGTAGCTCGTGGCGGCCCGGGGCGTGAAGGAAAACGAGAACTGCCCGCGGCCCGGGATCCCTTTGGACTCCGCGCCGATCGTATCGGGCACATGCGAGTAGGTGCAGAACGCTCCGGCGGGAAGGAATGCTGTGTCGGCAATGACGAACGGCGCGTTCCCCGAATTGAAAATATAGACATACTGCGGGGACGTCGGGACGCCGACGCGCTGCAATCCGAAGTCGATCTCGTTCGGTCCGATCGCGCCGCTGGGGGCGGCGCCGGTCCCCACAAGAACGATGCGGATGATCCGATGAGCCGGATCGGCATTCTTCGAACGAATATAGAGCGTGTCGATGCTGGTCGAGTCCGGGATCGAGGGCGCGAAGGAGATGGCGAACGCGTTCGTCGTTTCCGTCGGGAGCACGAACTGGTTTCCGCTTTGGGAAGTAAAACTAAAATCGCTCGAACGTACGCCGGAGATCCAGACGCTATCGACGTTCAACGGATCGAGGCCGTAGCTTTCGATCGAGTCGAGTAGCGTGGACCGCTCCCCGACATTGGTGACGGGGAACGAAAGGCTCGCATATTCGAGGGCCACGCCGGCGGTAAAGCGCGCCATATGGATATGGACGCCGCCGGTCGCAATGGAGTAATCGGAGTAGCTTGGGTCTTCGCTGATGCGGTCGTAAATGCGAAACGCGTAACGGTCGCCCGTGCCGCCATAGATCGCCGTGTACTCGTGGTCCGCCTGATATCCCGCTTCGTTGATGCGGATCCCACTGCCGGAAGACGGGTCGGAGCTATTGGTATCGACCTGAAGATAGACCTGGTAGCTGGTCCCGTTCCAGGACGGAGGGTTCGCGAGCGGAAACGGCGCGTTCGACCAGGCGTTGTCGCTATACAGATAGCGCGCATCGAAGCCGGCGGAGTCCTGCCAGGGAAAAATCCCGAACGTTCCGCTGAAGTAAAAGATCGTCCGCACGCCGAGCTCGACCGACTGGTTCGAAGTCGTCCACTCATGATTTTTGGCATTGACGTAAAAGGTATCGCGCGGCGTATTGATCTGCCACGGCTTCCAGACGGCGTTGGCGGAACTATTTGCAGCCGCAAGAAGGACAAACGTCGCAAGCGCCAAGATGCATCGGCGGACGCGATGGGTTCGTGTTCGAATGGGAAACGGGATCGTTCGAAGTCTCATAGATACAGAGCCATTTTGGAACAGAGCAAGGTGAAGTCTGATTCATTACGAATCCGATAAATCAGATCGCTTCTCGGTGTCCTTTCTCGTTCGATGTTTTCTTACACGCACCTCTTCGGGGCATACGAAGAGCGCGTTGTGATCCAAAATCGTTTGACCGAAAAGCGACCTTCGCTCTTCAGTGTCACGCGGGCATGCGGAATGTCAAAAGAAGTGGATCGCCGGAGCACTGTGATTGCTCACTTGCGGTTCTGTGTGATCGGGGCAACGGCATGATCACGATAGTAGCTTTAGGGGGCAAAGCCCGATTCAATTCATCAGAAATGAACCGAAAGGGAAAAGTCAAACTTTGCCCGATGAGGTACGGTTTCACATTTCCACGAAAATTTATATATGTGTAGGATAAAGTAAAGACTGTGTTGAATTGTGGGTAATATTTTTGATAAATTTTGCAAAAATCAGCCATTTTCCTTGCTTCTTCTGAAAAATAGTATTATTTTCGCAATCGTAAGATCGATCCTTCGTTCTTCCCGCCTTTTGAACCAATCCGGTGACAGGGCGTTCACAATCGGCTGCTTTCTTTTGGTGAAGTGTCGTTCCGGCGTTTGTTGCGAAGCCGGGTGACCATGCGACGATCATGGATCGGTCTTTCTCTGTACCGGGAAGGCTGCGGACCGTCGCCTATCCGTAAGAACTCTGCTGCAAATTTATTCAGGATTCGCCTTCGGCTTCTCTGCTTACCGAAGACGAATTCCAAGAAGGATTTCTCTTTTTTCGTGACTGAATTCAAATAACACATGAAGCTCCATCTCAGTACCCATCGAATCCTCGTTTTTTCGCTTCTTTTGTTTTTTGGCGCATCGATGGAAAGCCCCGGCCGATCTTCTGCGGCTAGCTTTTTTAAGATTGCCCCTCCGATCGATTCGGTAATGCCAAAACCTTCGGTGACGCCGGATAGCGCTATTAAAAATCCCTTTGCAAAACTCGTGGTCAAGAATTTAGGACCACTCGTGAATTCCTCGGACCAGGACTTTTCCCCGACCATCACCGCCGACGGTCGTACCATGTTTTTCGTTTCCGACCGTAAGCCGAGCCGCCGGCAGGACTTCTGGATGACAACAAGTTCTGAAGGCAATGACACGGTGTGGGGGTCTCCGCTCAATGTAGAAGAAATTAATTCCGATGCCGACGATGGTGCAGCGTCAATTGCCGCCGACGGTCAAACGATCTATTTCGCATCGAGCCGAAATACGAGCGCGCCGAACGATGTCAATATCTGGGTTGCAACGCTTGACGGTACGCACTGGAAGAACGTCCATGAGGTCGGTGCACCGATCAATACTTCGCTTTGGGAGTCGCAGCCGGCGATATCGCCCGATGGAAAAAAGTTATTTTTTGCTTCGAACCGCCCCGGTAAGATCGGCGACGAAAGTAAAAAGAACGTCGATATTTTTGTAAGTCATCAGCTTCCCGATGGACGATGGAGCGATCCGGTAAATCTCGGCTCGAAGATCAATACTCCGCTTTTCGACGGATCTCCATTCATGGCCGCCGACGGAACGACGCTGTATTTCGCCTCTGAAGGTCATGGCAGTATGGGAGGATATGATATATTTCAGTCCGAGTGGAAAGGGCCAAGCGATACCGACTGGACCGACCCTGTAGCTCTTCCACCGCCCATCAATTCCACGGCTGACGATTTCTTCCTTACGATCCCGGCTTCGGGTAACGTATTGTTCTTCACGAGCAATCGCGATGGAGGCCAGGGAGGGTACGATCTTTATGTTGCTACGAACCCGCCGGCTCCAAAACCGACGCTCGTACTCAAGGGCCGTGCGTTCGATGTAAACACTCAGGCAAATCTTGCCGCGCACGTCGTGATTACCGATGCGCGTACAGGCGATACGGTCTATAATAAAATAACGAACAGTGCGACGGGCGAATATCTTGCCGTGCTTTCAAGCGATGCTCAGGGTAACTTAGGGGGACCCTATATCATCAGTGCGACGGAAGGCGATCACTTCCCCTATCCGCCTACGAAGGACGAAATCCCGTTGCGCAACGATACCTCGCGTATCTGGACGCACGATATTCCGATGAATAACGAAAAGCCTCCGATCGTGCATTGGGTAACGGAAACGCCGCAACTTGTGACGGAAAAACCGGCTCTATTTCCGAATTTCAAAGGCGTCATCATTCGCGAGCAGCAGACGATCGACCTGTTTGCGCTGCTTCCTATGCTTTTCTTCGATGCCGGCTCCAGTGCGCTCCCATCCCGCTATGTGTTGTACACAAGCCCTCAGCAAACGAACGGTTTTTCGGAAGATACTCTAAGCAGTACGCTCAATTCGTACTACAACTATTTGAATATCATCGGGCTGCGCATGAGGAATAATCCTTCGACGTCGATCACGCTAACGGGCACAAACTCCCAGGACACCAGCGTCGAAATGTCGATCGACCTTTCGCGTCAGCGTGCCGAGAGCGTTAAAAAATATCTTGTCGAAATCTGGGGCATCCAACCGGAGCGAATTAAAGTCGATGCGCGCAAGCTTCCGGAAAATCCGACGCTTCCTACCACTCCCGAAGGCATTGCCGAAAACCGTCGCGTCGAGCTTACGACAGATTCGTGGGAGATCATTCATCCCGTGCTGTATAAGACGACGGTAAAGCGTCCCGACGCGCCAACCGCTGGGTTCACATTTGAGAACGGACTTCGGGATCAGGTGATCAAGAGTCGTGAACTTGTTATTAGTTACCAGGGCAAGCCATGGGCAACGATCCCGATCACGGACCCGCTCAGCACAACCACCTATAGTGGCTACAACTGGCGTTCTTCGCAGGGAAATCAATTGCCATCGGGCGAAGATAAAATGGCTGTTCAGCTAAAGGTCACCGATAATAATGGGCGCGAAGTGCTTTCGAACGTTGATAACGTCGATGTCAAGCAATTCTCGATCAGTAATATGGTCGCTTCGCACACGACGGGTAAGACACTCGAGACCTATAATCTCATCCTGTTCACGTATAATAAGTCCGACATGGGGAAATGGAATCATAAGATTCTGGATACGTATGTTTACGGCCGTATCCAACCGAATTCGGATGTGACGGTGAACGGTTACACCGATATTTTAGGGACCGAAGAATATAATGCCAGGCTTTCGACCAATCGCGCGAATGCGGTTAAATCGGATATTGCCGGCCATATCAAGGGTCATGTGAGTTCGCTGACCTCGCACGGTTATGGCAAGACTCAGCCGCTCTACCCGAACGATCTTCCGGAGGGTCGCTATTACAATCGTACGGTTCAGGTGTTAGTCGAGACACCGATCACAGCGACACCCTAATTGTCTTTTTTAGACGAAAATCAAGGGGCGAGTATCATTACTCGCCTCTTGTTCTATATGGAGGAACGTCTGGATTTTTATTCGTAATATTTTTTGTAACCCGACCGGGATCCCGCGTTTTACTATTTAAGCATCCTTCTTTGAATCGTTCAGGCTTAAAAATGTGTCCTTCCTTTAGGCAAAAAAGGAACTTTAGGACCCATGGGAAGAGATTTTAAGAGGGTCCTCCTTTCTGCTTCGCTGTCTATGTAGAGAACAATCTCTGTTCTCGAGGTAAATTTATTTACTGCTTACCGCTTTCAAATAATTGGACAAAAGACCATGAATCGTTTTCATTCTGTGCGAACTGTCAGCCGTGTGCTAACCCTCCTGGTGGGTATGATGGTAGTCGCTTACGGCTCCATCCTGGCTCAACAGCCGCGCATTCATCATAAGATCATAAAACAAACAGAGCATCCGCCCGCTATGGGGCGAGAGTTCTGGTGGGCGCAGCCGGCAAATTATAACGACCAGGATCTCGGCGGAAAATATTTGCGCGTTTATATCACGTCGCCCAAAAATACGACCGCCTACGTTCAATTATTGGGACAAGGTTCAGTAACACCGGTGGCTGTCAAAGCCTATACTATTGGTACGTTCGCAATGCCGAAAACGTACGAGTTGAATTCGAGCGGCGTGGTCGAGAATACGTCGGTCCACGTTTGGTCGAACGATGCCGATCTTACCGTTTATGTGATGTCACATAATGCAGCGACGTCCGACGGTGAGTATATCGTTCCTACCGTCGGCTGGGGTACCGATTACGTTGTTGCTGGCTATGGGGCGTTGTTCGAGGGATTCGGCGCGTACGTGTTCGACGTCCCTTCCGAGTTTACGATTACAGCAAACGTCGACAATACGGTCGTTACGATCACTCCTTCGACAGACCTTCGCCAATCGGCCGCATGGCCGGCCGGACAAAATTCCGTTGCCTATCAAAGAGGAATTCCATTTCAGGTCTCGCTGAATCGAGGGCAATGCGTGCAATATGAGAGCGTCCTTGCGCAAAATGCCGACGACTACGATGTTTCAGGGTCCGTTGTCCATTCGAACTATCCGGTAGGTGTGATCGGCGGATCATCGTGTCCAAACATTCCTGCAGATTATCCATATTGCGACCATGTCGAAGATATGATGCCGCCGGTGCGTGCGTGGGCCCAGACCTACTATACCACGAATTTTATTGCGCCGCCGGGCTATCCCCTGCACGATGTTTCGTTGTATCTGATAATTTCTTCGAAGCCAGGCCAAAAGATTTTTCGGCATGATGCGATAACCGGAGATCATGTCGAGTGTATTATCGATAATAAATATGGAGTTTATTGGGATGAATTAGAGTCGGCTCAAAAAATGTGGAGCGACGCCCCATTTTTATTGGTCGAGTATATCAACAGTGCGTCCTATCCGGACGAAGCAGGTTTACATGTTCCAATTCCCGGGGATCCAGCGGAAGTGGTGGTTAATCCCCGCGAGCAGTACACCCAGACCGTTGTCTTCCAAACACCCGTAAGCGTCGGTTCGCAATCGCCGTACGATAACTATGCGACGATTATTGTGAATGTGAAGGATGAACTGAATACGACCTTCGATAAAATAAAAATATTATCGTACACCCATCAAATGGTCGATGATACCTTCGATGTCTTCTGTGTACCGCATATTGCGCCCGGCGCACATGTCGTGACCGGAGATTCGCTGGGCGTCGGTGTGTATATCTATGGCTATGGGAACGATGAATCGTACGCGTGGACCGGTTCGTTCGGGACCGGTACGTTTCACTCGCCGGACACGATCTCACCGCGGGTAGATACGATGGGCATCTGTTATAATGCTACGATTCATATATCGGATTCCGGTTTGCTCCCCAGCGGCGATTCACAAAGTCGGCTTTCAGAAATCCGGCTCGACTCTGATTATAATATGGCGTATCTTCTGAACCCGGACTGGATCGAAGGCGCTGCACTCGACACGGGGGGATATAGCATGTTTGTGCTCGATCCCACAAAACCAGCATATTTGAGTGTCGAAGCATACGATGAGGCTGGCAATCAAACGACGATCATCAGTACCTATCTCCCTCAGGTCGATACATTAGTGCCGCCTCTGACGAATCTCGGTACTTCTGTTTCCGGCACGGCGCTCTATGCCTACGATACGATCGTAAACACAGGACAGGCGCCAATGCCGGTCTCTAATATCGTATTGCAGGATGCCGGCCTTGGTTTTTCGATCGACAGTCTGCCAGCTTCCCCTATTCCAGTAGGAAAGAAAGAATTGGTCAAGATAAAGTTCGTAGCCGTAAAATCTTCTACCGTGATCGATTCCCTGTTACTCGAAGATGCTTGCCGGACGCTTTCGGTTGCGCTTACCGGTAACGGCGGGGCGGCCGACTTCCTGGTCGAAGACCAGACATGGCCGAATGAACCGATCAACGGTGTGCCTCCGAACGGATATGTGGACTCGGTCCATGTTCATAATCTTTCGAATATTCCGATTGCTATCGATAAAGCCTGGTGGGCGGATACTATCCACTTCAAGCCGGCACAATCATTCCCGCTTAACGTTCCCGCTTCCGTCCTGAACGGCAAACAGGGCACGGCGAAATTTGCGGTCGCTTATTTCCCCGATGTAAACTCCGTGAATAAACCGGACACCACGATCGGCAATTGGCAAAGCAACATCAATGGGACGGAAACGGCTCGCACCGACCGCCTGATCGGATGGGGAATTGCTCCGCAGCAAGCATTCCGTGACGATACCGAAATTACGATCGATTGTGCAAAGCCGGGCGATATGATTCCCATTACGTTCCAGCTGTCGGCATTAGGAACGCAGAAGAGCACGTTCAATCCGATCCGGCAAACGAACCCGACGAAATTCCTTAACCTCACGGGGGTTCTGGAAAATGGTGACACGCTCGATCTGGGGAGCGTGCAGACCCTGCTCGGACAGACGATGAATGTCACCGTCGATTATTTCCCGCCAATTGGGATCAATGAGGACGATACCGATATCCTTACGACAAAGACGATCGAAGGGGATTCACTTTCGGTCCGTGTGATCGTGCATGTCAATTATCGGACGGATCAAGTTGCGCCGGCGCAACTCACGTTCGGCCCGGTGATGTATCAAAGCAAGCCCTCAGCGATAGACACCGCAGTGTTTACGATCACAAATCCGACATCGGAGAGCTTATTAATCGATACGGTAAATCTCGCACCGGGAGGAACCTATAATAATGCTTTTACACTGACCGAATGGCCCCCCCTGAACCTTACCTCCATCGGGACGATCCTTGGACCAGGTAAAACCATGCAGATCACCGTTGTCTTCGATCCTTCGACAAGTTTCGATACCCTCCAGGAGGCTCAGATCTATGTAGTAACGAACGCGTGTCATGATACGGAAATCAGGCTTTCGGCGTATGTTACAGTTCCCGGCGTCGCCTCGACCGGATACACGCCGGCGCCGATCCTTTCCTGCGACAATCAGGTCGATACGATCACGCTGCTTAACTTCAAGCCGAGAAACCCCAATGATCCCTCGGTAGATGCAAATCTTTCCGATACGATCGAGAGCATTCAGTGGCTTGGTGCGGGGACGAACTTTTCGGTTCCCAATTCGATCGTTGGAACCGTGCTGAATGGGAGTTCGACGTTCCCATCGCCGAACCAGTTGCCGGTTCCCGTAACATTCAGGGCGACGCCTCAGCCGGGCCTGGTGACTTATACGGATTCTGTGCAGTTCGTGCTACTAAATTCTCGGGGAATGTTCGATACGATCGTTCAGCCCGTCACCGGTATTGCCGGTTCGGTCGGAGTTACGGCCACTTCAGTTATGAAGAACGTGACGAATCCCGGCGAAGGACAAAATGGGGCAGCCAACGACCAGATGGCACTCCCGGCGGCATTTACGGTCAATACAAATGGACTTGCGATTCCGATTCCGCAACTTGGGATCAACAAAGTCATCCTGACCTACGTCATTCCGAATCCCGATCTGCTCAATGTCGGCCAATTCTCGGGCCAGCCGACGGGGTGGGTTCCCACTGTGCAGTCGAATAACGCGGGTGACACCATTGTCGTCACGCTGGACGGAACGGGTGCGGGTGCGGTGCCGATCGATAACACGATCAGTTCCTTCGGTCAGCTTGGCTTCCAGGTCATGCTCGATAAATCGGCAGAGGAGACACCTGTAACGCTGAACTCGATGCAGCTCTTTAGCAACGGTGCGCCAGTAGGACCGTGCATCATTCCGAGCGTCAATAGCCAGGACTTCTCGCTCGTTTTGCGTTGCGGCGATTCGACGATGCGACTCGTCATGGACAACCAGGGCACGCTCGTGGATTTCATCAAGCCCGCCACGCCGGACCCGGTTACTGGCAATGCAGTAACGTTCTACTATGCGAACCGTGGTGCTACGGATATCACGATCTCCGTCTATGATGAACTCGGTAATGAGGTCGCGCGGCCGGTCAATAATCTGCACCACGATGCGGGTGCATGGCAGGTCGCCTGCGACGTTTCGAAGCTCACGAGTGGTACATACACGTATCGCCTGAGTGCCCAAAATGCAATGGGCCCCGTTGTCATCTCGAAACAGTTCGTGGTCCGGCGATGAACTAACCGGTCTGAGTAAACGAAGTGCTAACCGTTCATACGGTTAGCACTTCGTTTTTTTCGATATGGCGGTGTAACGATACTGGGTTGTGGAGGTTTTTAATATAATCAATTTCAAATTCTATGAGTGACAGGTCGCGATTCCCTCTTGGCGCGCTCGGAATAGTTGTGCTGAGCGCGAGTTTCTTCATACAACCAGGCCGCTCCCAAAGCATTGGCATTACGAGCCAAATTACGTCCCAGAAGCATGCGCCACCCACGATGGGCCGGGATTTCTGGTTTGCGATCCCTTCCAATTTCTGGGGGCAGGACCTGGGAGGGAAGTATCTACAGATTAGTATTACCTCGCAACGGAACACGGTGGCGCATATCGGGTTGGGCACGAACGAAGTCGATTCCATTCCTGTGAAGGCATATGCTGTCTCCACCTATCAAATTCCGCTTAACGGCTGGGAAATGGAAACGAGTGGGGATGTCGAAAATAGGGGTGTCCATGTCTGGTCCACCGGTGCAGAGCTGACGGTTTATTTCATGTCGCACAACAGCGAAACCTCCGATGGAACCTATATCATTCCAACGATTGGATGCGGTACGGATTACGTTATTGCGGGATTTCAAGCACTTTTCGAAGGTAGTAGCGACTTGCCTTCGGAGTTCACAATCGCTTCCGGTATGGACAATACCAACGTCGATATTACTCCTTCGACCGACCTTCGGTCCACCACCAATGCATCCGCGACGGCCCATGCTGCGGGTCAAACGTTTCGACTCACACTTAATCGCGGCCAGTCTGTGCAATTTATGTCTGTGCAGGCGCAAAGTTCCAGCGATATGGATGTCACTGGAACGGTGATTCATTCAAGCAATCCGATCGGTGTCATTGGTGGATCGATGTGTACCAATATTCCGATTGACTTTCCCTATTGCGATCATGTTGAGCACATGCTGCCGCCCCTGCGCATATGGGGGCAAACGTACTATGCCACCAATTTTGCCCAGCCTGCCGGAACGGCCGGTCACAATTCTGGAATGTATTTATTTGTGTCATCAAAACCGAACCAGACCATCTGGGGATTCAGTACGGCAATTGGAACTCACCAGGAGTGCGTGATTCCCAGCCAGTACGGAATATACTGGGACGAACTTCAGAATGCTCAAAAATTTTGGAGCGACGCCCCGTTCATGCTGGTGGAGTATATAAATAGCTCAAGCTACCCCGATAATCACAACGCCAATGGCGATCCGGCAGAAGTCGTTGTCCCTTCACGGGAGCAATTTTCACGTGATCCTATTTTTGAAACTCCTATAGCAAAAGGCTCACAACAACCCTATGATAACTATCTGAATATTATAGTCAACGTCAAGGATGAGCCTTATACCACATTCGACGGCAAGAATATTCTCTCATATACTCATCAGCCCATCGATGATACGTTCGAGATTTTTCTGGTTCCAAAAATTCAACCCGGCGCTCATCCCATACAAGGCGATTCTCTCGGAGTAGGTATTTATGGATATGGCTACGGATTTGATGAGTCGTATGCGTGGTCCGGGCCGTTAGGTATTGCGACGTATCAGTCGCCCGACACCGTCGGTCCTGTTGCTCAGATTACGAGTACGTGTTTCAGTTCGCATGTTCATCTTTCCGATTCCGGCAGTGCGAATGGTCCGCAAAGTCATCTCTCGTTCATTCGCGTCGACTCTCAATACAATATGACATTCCAACTGGATAGCAATTGGATAGAAGGAGTTGGCTTTGACACCAGCGGTTATAATGTATCTGTGATCGACGGATCGAACCCCGGATATCTTTCGGTCGATGTTTTTGATTTGGCGGGCAATCGCACAACGATCGTGAGTACGTATGAGCCCGACCTCGATACCGTCGTGCCGGCCGTTCAGGACGTTGGGAACGTTCCTGCAGATACCGTTCGAGTTGTTTACGACACGCTGGTCAATCCGACCGCATCGGCGTTCGCATTCCAAACGCTCAAGCTGGTAAAAGGAGATGTCGGCTTCACGCTCGATAGCGTTCCTGCCTCTCCGATCCCGCCCGGTCAGAAAGCGCTCATAAAAATAAAATTCCAGGACACGTCAGTGTTCGCCGTGTCCGACACGATCCTGTTCGGCGATGAATGCCGGATCGTCGAGGCAACGCTCATTGCGAATGCTGCTCGTGATTTTTATGTGGACAATCAGGCGTGGCTTCCTGTGCCGCTAACGAAAGATACGGGATGGATCGCGAAGCCGGTGCTGATTCATAATTTGTCGAACACGGAAGCAATCCATGTTCTTTTCGATTCGGTTTCAGACCCGGTGCATTTTGGGCTTGCACCGTTTCAAGCAAGTACCCTAACGGTTCCGAATCGAACCGGCCAGCCAGGTTCGGGTCTCGATTCAATATGGTTTATTTATGAACCGACGGATTCCCTTGCAAAAACCGCTGTTGCATACTGGCACAGCCCTCAAGTTCTCGCTTCGGACGGGATCACCCCTTTACTTCGAACCGATACGCTGAGAGGCATTGCCGCCAGCACCAATATGGAGGTTTTGGGTCAAAAGTCCTTCCATTTTTCTATTGTGTCCGATCTTGTTTTCGGTCCGGAGGCAACATTCGAGTACTCGAATTCCGAGGAATGTCGAGTCACGCTTCAGATTTTCGACGCACTTGGCCGAGAGGTTCTGCGGCCGGTTTCAGATGCCTGGCGAGCGCCCGGCTCATGGACGATCACCTGTGAGATTTCCGGCCTTCCGCCTGGGACGTACACCTATCGTGTGCAGGTTTTGGGCGCTGATGAAAACCGTCTTGTTTCCAAGGAATTTGAGGTCCTGCGCTGACGGGCGATTTGGCGAGTAAACGGTTATTTTGACGAATTTCCGGGATTGCTTTTGCTTAGCGGGGCTGTTTTCTTTCAGACTTAAAAATCCGTCCTTTGTTGCAATATTCACGAAAATTATTTGTAACCAGAGGTACCCCGTGCGTTTTTATAAAGCTGAGTGTCTTATTCGTATGAGACTTACCCGTCCAAGGCAATTTTTTTTCGGTAGCGTTCGCGAAACTCTCTGCGTACTCGCTGCGCTCGTTTGCATGTTCGCGACGGTTACGCTCCGTGCGCAGAACGCCCGTATTCAGCACCAGATCGCAAAGCTGCACCAATCCCCTCCGGCGATGGGCCGTGAGTTCTGGTTCGCTATCCCCTCGAATTTTTGGGGCCAGGACTTAGGCGGAAAATATATGCGCATATATATTACTTCGCCGTATAACACAACAGCGAATATCGGGCTGGGAAAGAAAACGGTTGCATCCTTACCGGTGAAGGCCTTGAGTATTGCGACGTACGATGTTCCGCTTTCCGGTTGGGAAATGGAATCGAGTGGGGAAGTCCAGGATAACGGCGTCCATGTCTGGTCCACGAATGCGGACCTGACGGTCTATTTTATGTCGCATAATAACCAGACCTCGGACGGATCGTATATCATTCCTACGATCGGATGGGGGACCGATTATGTTGTGGCCGGGTTCCAGGCGCTCTTCGAAGGCAGCAACGACCTTCCGTCCGAATTTACGATCGTAGCCAGCACCGATAATACCAATGTTACGATCACCCCTGCGACCGACCTTCGCGGTTCTGGTCCCAATACGGTCGTCGTCTATCCACAGGGACAAACATTCCAGGTCTCGCTGAACCGAGGGCAAAGCGTACAATTCCTTTCGGTGCTCGCACAAAGTGCCGACAATTACGATGTAACGGGAACGATCATTCATTCCAGTAACCCTATTGGAGTGCTGGGCGGCTCGATGTGTACCAATATTCCGATCGACTTTCCCTATTGCGATCACGTCGAGGACATGATGCCGGCGATGCGGACGTGGGCGAATACTTACTACGGCACCTATTTCGCCCAACCGGTTGGCCAGCCGGGGCATGATTTAGGTCTTTATCTTTTCGTTTCTTCCCAGCCGAACCAAACCATTTGGGACTATAATACGACGCAAGGCGTCAACCAGGTCTGTCAGATCCAGAGTAAGTACGGGACCTATTGGTCCGAATTGCAGAACGCGCAAAAGTTTTGGAGCGATGCGCCGTTCATGCTCGTCGAATACATTAATAGTTCCAGCTATCCGGACAACAAGAATGGCCTGGGCGATCCCGCGGAAGTCGTGATCAATCCACGCGAGCAATATACGAAAACCGTCGTGTTCGAAACACCGGTCGCCAAAGGCTCGCAACAACCCTACGATAACTATGCGACCGTGATCGTGAACGTGAACGATGAAGCCCGAACGACGGTCGACGGCCAGCCGATCGCAAAATATAATTCCACCAAACAGAGTTTGGACGACACCTTCGATCTTTATACCGTCCCCCCAAAACAACTTTCGCCTGGTGTGCATATCATTACCGGCGATTCGGCCGGCGTAGGAGTCTATATTTACGGGTACGGCTATGACGAGTCCTATGCCTGGGCGGGCCTTTTGGGAACCGGAACGTTCCATCCGACGGACACCGTCTCGCCCGCGGCTATTCCGAACGGCGCGTGTTACGATGCGTATATCGAGCTTTCGGATACTGGGAACCTTCAAACGGGCCTGGGAAAGATCGAGATCGATAGCATTACCAACATGGGATTTCAACTCGATACGAGTTGGGTCGAGGGGCTGGGCATCGACACCGGAGGCTATGGCATGTCGGTCGCCGATCCGTCGAAACCCGCCTATCTGCATGTGTCTGTGTACGATATTGCCGGGAACCTGACGACGATCACGAGCACCTATAAGCCGCAGTACGCCACGATCGGGCCGCCGGTCCGCGATTTCGGAACCGTTCCCAAGCCGGGCAGTGCCACGCTCTACGATACGATTCGGAACGTGAGCGATACCCCGTTCAATATTACCAAGCTTGCTTTGGCGTTAGGGAACCAGGGCTTTACCCTGGTGAACCCCGATTTGAGCCCGATCCCGCCGGACTCGATGCGTCTCGTCGAGATCCAATTCTCGCCCGTGATCGGCCAGGAGGCTTTCGATACCATCAAGTTCGGCGATCCGTGTTTTATTTTGCCGGTGATCGTACAAGGCAATGCCGGTGCGCCCGATTTTTATGTGACAGACCAGACCTGGAAGGACGTTCCACTCCAAAAAGATACCGGCTGGGTCCAGAAAGCGGTCGTGGTGCATAATACCTCCGCGCTCACCGATGTGACCGTCAAGTTCGATAATGTTTCCGATCCGACGCACTTTTATCTCGCGCCCTATCAGGCGAGCACGGTAACCGTTCCCAAAAAAGCGAGCGCTGCGGCGCCCGACGGCATCGATTCCGTTTGGTTTATCTATCAGCCGACGGTCATCGAGCAGGACGGGGCGAAGGGGTCCTGGGAAAGCCCCCAAGTGCTGCAGGCGGATGGTGTAACGCCGGTCATAAAGAACGATTCTCTGCATGGCAATCCCGTGACCGCGCAGGTCACGTTCACCCAGGATGTTAACGACGTTATTAACTGTCCTTCCTCGGGCGACGTCATCCATCTTTCATTCGTGCTTGCGAATTCGGGTACGGCTTCCCAGGTGGTCAACGGCATCCAGGCATCGAACGTGACGCAGTTTTCAGCTCCTACCGCCGTGCACCAGAACGATTCGGTGTGGGATGTTACGAAGCCGGACATTCTTGCCAAGGCGGGCGGGTCCGACACGATCTTTGTCGATTTTCCGGTTCCCACCGGCATCAACGAAGTAGCCCGCGATACTCTCTACGCGTTCGATAACGAGGGAAACCTGCTCGGGAAAGTGATCGCGACCATGGTCGTGAATGAACTCAATATGACGTTCAATCCGCCATCGCTCGATTTTGGTGCGGTGACGTATAAGACGGCCCCGGTGAAGCGTTCGTTTACGATCAAAAATCCGAATGCCACGCCCGTGACCTATACGAATATTGTGTATGGTCAGCAAAACGGCAGTTCGCCGAGTTCGTTTAGCGTTGTGCCAAGCTCGGGCAATGGGCTTCCGGTCACGCTCAACCAGGGTGATTCCCTGACCGTGTATGTGACGTTCGACCCATCGGTCAGCTTCGTGGATTCACAGTGGATCGATATGGCGTTCGTGGGGACCGCCTGCGATACGCTCTACTACTCGAGCGCCGTCATCCTCTCGACCGGGGTTACCGCGCAAAGCATTCTCGCGCAGCCTGTTTTAGCCTGCGGTTTTGCGACCGATACGGTCGTTTTGAAGAATACGTTCGCGTTGCCCGATACCGTCATCGATGTGAAATGGATGGGTCCGGACAGCACGACCTTCATGCTTCCGAACCTGATCGGTTCATCGGTCGCCGGTAACGATAGCATAAAAATTCCCGTACAATTTATGCCGGATTCGGGATCGAAACAGGTCCACGTCGATTCGGTACAGTTTATTTTAAAGAACGGACAGGCCAGGGTCGGCACGTATAGTGTGGTCCAGAACTCCGCGGATATCGCGACGGCACTGGTGACGTCGCAGTTCTCGACGCCGTCGGCGACCTCCGGTAGTTCGCTGTCGCTGCCGATAAATATTTCGATCAATACGAACGGGCTTCCGATCGGCGATACCGATCTCGATATTACATCGGTAAAACTGGTGTATGTGCTTTCCAATCCGGACCTGCTCAGTGTCGATAAGCCGACCAATATCGCTTCTTCGCTCAGCGGGCTTCCTTCGGGATGGAGCGTCGATCCTGCTTCGTATGTAACGGCAAAAGGCGATTCCATCGTCCTTATTCTTCGCGGGCCCAAGCTTTCATCGAACGTTCAAAGCCTGGGTAATATCAAGTTCGATGCAATGCTGACGAAGTCCGATACCACGACCAACGTATCGCTCACCTCACTTCAGCTTTTCAGCAATGGGGTTCTGACCGGCTGCGTGGTGCCGCTCAAAAAGGACAGCAATTTCACGCTGATTCTGGTGTGCGGGGACGATATTCTTCGGACGTACATGCAGACGGGTAACGTTGTCAGCATGATCCGGCCTGTCTCGCCAAATCCAGTGACGGGCTCTTCGGTCGTCATTAATTATGCGAACCGCGCACCGGCGATCGTCACGCTTGGTGTATACGATGTGCTTGGCAAGGCTGTCGCCCGGCCCGTGGATGCTGTGGCCCAGGCGGCTGGAGAGCGTACGGTAACCTGCGATGTATCGAAGCTCCCGAATGGGACCTACACCTGCCGCTTAAGCACGGTGGATGCTGCGACGGGCGCCGAAAACATCGTTTCAAAACAATTTGTGATAGAACGTTAATAAACGGAACTTAAGGCTCATGGGAAATGATGAAATAAGGCTTGCGACGGCGGAAACGCCGGACTTCGGCTTAAACAGCCTGCGCGGGACCGTGCAATCCCATGAACAAGTGTTTAACTTCTTTTTTTGGACATACAACTATGCGTAATCGTCTTCTGCTTATACTTTCTGCTTTCGCCATTCTTGCTATGGGTGGGAATGCACGGGCCCAAAAGGGCGGTGTTCTCACTCCGGAAGTCCAGGTCGGGTTTTTGGCCGGTCCGGTCGGTGGTATCAATCTCGTCGCGTACAATTCCGATGCGTTTCCGATCCTGAACTCGGAGCCGAGCTGCTTCCTGGCCCAGAACGGGTCGGGTGTGGCGCCATGGGGTGGAGCATCGCTCGAATTCCCGATGGGGAATCCGAACGAACTCCAGAACTTCATCGTCGGTGAAGTTATCTACGATTCGAAATCCTCTAAGTTCACGAACCTCAGCGGTGCTGCCGCCAGCACGCCGACAAAGTTGAATGGGGTGGTCGATAATAATTCGGGCGTAACAACGGCGCTCGATGCAACGCTTTCGTACCTTGTCGTGAACTTGCAGTATAAGTATAATTTCACTCCCGGCCCGAGCCCGGTCGGCCCTGGAATTCAGGTCGGTCCGTCGGTCGGAATTAAAATGGGAGCGAATTTCAATAAGACGGTCACTGTCAGTGCTTCGAGCGGCGATATGAATGTCGGCGGCGGCGTGCAAACGCAGACAGTCACGTCTTCGACGACCGTTAGCACGGCCTCCTCCCTTCGCATCGCGCTCCGCGCGCAGGCGACCTATGATATATCGTTCTCGAACGACTGGATCGGGACGCCAACCGTCGGCTACGATTTCCCGATCACGAGAGTCGATAACACCGAGAACTGGCGCGCGTCCGCGCTCTTCGCCGGTCTTGCGATCCGTTATTTCATCCGTGGATAATTGCACGGCGGGGTACGGCTCGCCACTCCGTACCTCCGAATTTGACTATCCTTTTTGCTGGGCGGCGATGTGCCGCCCAGTTTCGTTTTGACCTGTCATTTCCTATGAAAAAATTTTTCGCTCCAAATTTTGCGCTTCACTGCGCCGGTATTTTGCTCGTCGGAGTTGCAGCTCTGACCTGTTCGAGCGCCGCGTTCGCTCAAGGGCAGACTTCACTCGGCACCGATTTTTGGGTCGGCTTTATGCCGAACTCGTTTTATTTGAATTGCTGTCCGCCTGAAAACGTAGAACTTTTTATTGGAAGCGGCACCGATAACGATGTGCACGTCGATGTTTACGCCGGCACAAATCCTCCGTCGCTGACCTATCATCAGAAGATGCAGGCGAATACGGTCTGGTCGCTGCCGGCGGTTTCCGAAGGGACCTGGGAAACGCTTAACCCCGCCGAGGAAGTCCAATACAAGGCGATTCACGTGTATTCGAAGAACCCGATCGTCGTGTATGGATATCAATATACCGGTGTCAACACGTCTTCTACGGACAGCTATCTTGGAATTCCGACGCCAGCGTTAGGTACCGAATATTATCCTTCCTGTTATTACGACGATCAATATACGCTCGGACCAAATAACCCGCTGGCCGGCCAGTTCCTCATTATTTCTCCTTACGATAATAATACGGTCACTATTGGACCGGTAACGACCGATACTCGCCAGGACGCCAATGCCTCCACGATCCTTCATCACCAGGGCGAGACCTGGAGCATTACGTTACAAAAGGGCCAGACGTATCTGGTGCAATCGACGGGCCTTCACTATGGGGATGCCGATCTCACCGGGACGCACATCACCAGTTCGGAGCCGATCGCTCTGATCTCCGGGCATCAGCTTGCCTCGATTCCGATCGGCGAGCTGGCGGCTTCGAATGGTTCCAAAGACGAAGTGATGGAAGAAATTCCTCCTGTGAGCGAATGGGGATCCGAATATTACGATATGCCTACGGCAACGCGAACGATTTGCGGAGACCTGGTCCGTGTCATCGCCGGCGAGCCCGGAGTGGTCGTCAGTGCGACGAGCGATAGCGGGACTCGCGTCACGACGCTTACAAATCCTGGCGATTTTTACGATTTCGATCAGGTGACGGACCCCACGGTCTTCGCCTCGCAAGGCGGAAAGAAGTTCCTCGCTGTCCAGATGGCGTACAGCCAGAATTATCTCGGAGATCCCGGGCTGTCCGATCCATTCTCGATCGTGCTGACCCCGAAACAGCAGTTCCAGAAAAAAATGATCTTTAATACGCCGGACCGCACCGGCGTGGCGGGATTCGTCCATTATGGAACCTTCCTATGCCGGACCGATTCGATCCTGAAAATTCAGATCAACGGCAAATCGATCAGCAGTTATGTCGCGGCTGGCGAGTTGCCTATTCCGGGAACGAACCCTCCCATGAGCGCCTACCGGCTGCAACTTCCCGGAAATGGCACGACCTATCTTGCGACATGCGGAGCGCCTTTTGGCTGTTACTTATATGGATGGTCCACCTACGAGAGCTACGGCCATCCGGCTGGAATGGCACTTGGAACTCCTTCTCCGGACACCCTGCCACCGCTCGAGAAGCACGACTCTACGTGCGGGGGATTCCAGGCGGAACTGATGGAGCTTCGCCATATGCCCCAATTCAGTTTCGAAGATACACGGATTTCGGACGTCGCTCTGATTACCGATACGCTCGATACGCGCTGGCCCATTCCCTCGTATAATTTCACGTTCTCATTCGATCCCCAGCACCCCTTTACGCCGGGAGACAGCATTGCGTATTACGATCTCAATGTTATCAATCCTGGACAGAACGCCTACGCGGCAGTGTGGACGACGGACAAAGCGGGTAACGATACGGTCTATCAATATTACTACTATCCACCCAAGATCGATTTTACGCCGCCGCTGCCGATCGCGATCCAACCGGTGGTTGTTTCGTCGGATTCCTGCCAAATCGAAACGCTGGTCAATCAGCAGGCCGGAGATCTTGTGATTTCAGGCGCAAGTATCGAGGCGGGCGATACTATGGGAACCTTCACCCTTTCGCCATCGACGGTTTCCGAGACCCTGCATTCCGGTGACACGCTTAAACTCCAGTTATGTTATACGCCGAAGGATACGTTAACGTCCTTCGATACGCTGGTCGTAACGCTCGAAACGGGCTGCACCCAGTTCAAGTATCCGATTCAAGCACTTGGGATCACTCCGCTTATTGTTGCCGGGGACCTCGATTTCGGCAACGTGACGGTCGGCGATACGGCCTGCAAAACGCTCACTGTTAAAAATGTTGGGAAAGCTCCGCTCACGCTCAATAAGAATTGGCTGTTGGACGATAACGCGAACTTTTCGTTCTCTGACGCGAGCCAATTGCCGCTAACCCTTGCTCCGGGAGCCAGAACAACGCTTACGTTCTGCTTCCATCCGCAAAACGTCGGTGCCGCGCAAACGCTTCAGCATTGGGGGACCGATCTTCCTGGCTGGTTTGCTCACCAGATCAAGGATACCTCGCAACTTCTTGGCTTTGGAGTGCAGGCAGGCCTCAACTGGGACCGGCCTAAGCAGGCATTCTTCACGGAGTGCAGCGACACGGTCATGGACACGGTCTATATTATGAATCCGAGCACCGGCGGAACCGGCAGCCCAATGACGGTCGATAGCGTCGTTATCTCTGGTCCCGATGCGGACGAATTTTCGATGGTAACCAATCAATTTGGATATCTTCCGAAATGGGCGTTAGGAAGCGGAGATGTGAAATGGGTACTCTTGAGATTCGCTCCGAATTTGTCGAAAGGCTACGGTCCACGCAACGCTGTTATTACAGCGTACGGATCTTCGGGTGACAAATCGTTCAATCCATCGATTACGCTGACGGGCACGGTCCGGCATTCGACGATTCGCATTACACCGTCGACACATAATTTCGATACGGTCGAACCGAACGCGTATGTAACGTCGAATTTCTGGATTCACAATGATGGGGATACAACCCTTGATTTGACATCTCTCTCAATTGGCGGTGGCTTCACCATTTCCGGCTTTACTCCGGGCCAGCAGATCTTGCCGGGAGACAGTGCAATGGTCACGGTTGCGGACTCCGTCCAGCCTGGCCAGACGCTAACTGCGCTCATTGCGAGCGGCCCGGTTCCTTGCACCGACACGGGACATGCGGACATCGTCGCATTCGCTTCGAACTTCCTGGTCACAGCGACCGGACATGATTTTGGCAATGTGTACGTGTGTCAGAATGGCTCGGCCGATGTCCATGTAAAGAACATTGGCTTGAAAGACGCCGTCATCGAGCGCGCACAAATTCTCGATACGATGGGAACGACCGGCGCGTCGCAATACCATTTTTCGGATGGCTCGCAAACCATGAATTTTACTGACACGACGACCCTCCATACGAATGACTCGATGCTGTTCACCATCAATTACAATCCGGTGGTCGGTGGTGGAACGAGCGCGTTCATTGCATACACGATCTACAATCCACTGACGGGAGAGATCTCCATTATCGATGAGCCGCTTTCGGGTGTACCGCTGCACTACACGAATACTCTCAGTGTGCAGAATACCGGTAGCAGTGGTGTTTATACCGCATATCCCGGCGATCCGGTCGATGTACCGGTCCAAATGAACACAACGCTCGATGCCAATGCGGGGATCTACCAAATTCAATTCACCCTCCGCTATCGGCGTGATATGTTCGTACCCAATCCGACGCCGGTCCTGGCGGCGGGTGGTCTGCAAGTCATCGGGCCGCCGACTACGACCTTCGATCCAGCCGATACGAATTATGTCCTGACGAAGATCACGGTCGGCTCCAACACGCCGATCACACAGGTCGGAACGATTGCCCATTTACAAATGGAGTATGTCCTGAACAAGGATTCGATTTCGACGCTTACCGTGCTAAATCCGGTATTTCTGGATAAATCGGGCAATCCGGCGTGCTGGGTTTCACACGATACGATCCCGGGTGCATTTGCGGGTCTCGATCGTTGCGGCGATGTCACAATTCGTAATTTCCTGTCAGGGGTCGGTCCGAATTTCGATATCGTTCAGATCAGTCCAAATCCGGCAGGTTCCGAGGCAAAGGTCGACTTCCAAGTGCTGCGTTCGGGCGAAACGCTCACCATTGAAGTATACAATAGTCTTGGTAAACGGCAGTGGGCGATCGTTTCGGGCCTGCAGGCAGCGACCGGAGAACATTCGATCTCGTTCGATACTTCGAATCTTCCGTCCGGGACATATGTGCTCCGGATGTCTGACGGAAGTTTCGTACACTCGCAGGAGTTCGTCGTTCAAAAGTAATCGGGGAAAAAATGTAGAGGATGAAAGCCCCTAAGCAATTAGGGGCTTATTTTTTGCTGCCTGTTCGTTCTGAAAGAAAGAAGGACATTTTTATTCTATGTCAAATCGCTGGAAAGAGCTCGAACGCCATGGCCAGAGCCTGTGGTACGATAACTTAAGCCGAAATTTTATCACGAATGGACAGATTGCCCGCATGATCGAGGAGCTCGGTCTGCGTGGGATTACCTCCAACCCCTCGATCTTCGAAAAGTCGATTTCCACGAGCGACGAGTACGATGAGGACATCGAGCAGGGCATTCGCGACGGACTATCGACATCGGAACTTTATGAACGTCTTACGACGGACGACGTCCGGAATGCCGCGGACGTGATGCGGCCGGTCTTCGACCGCACGAACGGTTTGGACGGCTACGTCTCGATCGAAGTCGATGCCCGGCTTGCGAAAAAAACAGACGAGACGATCCAGGCTGCGCGGCGGCTCTGGAAGACGGTGGACCGCCCGAACGTTATGATAAAGATCCCCGGTACCGAGGAAGGCATTCCCGCCATTCGACAGTGCCTTTCGGAAGGCATCAATATTAATATTACACTGCTCTTCGGGATCGAAAGCTACGTTCAGGTTGCACATGCCTATTTGGCAGCCCTTCGCGAACGGAAAAAACGGGGTGAGGACATATCGCGCATTGCGAGTGTGGCGAGCTTTTTCCTTTCACGCGTCGATACGAATGTGGATAAAAAACTCGATGCCAAGATCGGCGCGGCCGATGGCGCGGCGCACGAACTCCGCACGTTGGCTGGCAAAGCCGCGAATGCGAATGCCAAGCTTGCCTATGAACAATTCCTAAAGATTTTTCACGGGCCCGAATTTGCGGAATTAAAAGCAGTGGGAGCACGGCCCCAGCGTTGTTTGTGGGCGAGTGTCAGTACGAAGAACCCGAAGTACAGCGATGTCCTATACATCGAGCCATTGATCGGCCCGGAGACCGTGACGACGGTTCCCGACGAAACGATCGAGGCGTTCGCCGATCACGGAACGGTCGCCGATACACTCGCGCAAGGGATGGTCGAAGCGCATGAAACGATCGAAAAGTTGAGAAACCATGGGATCGATACCGAACAGGTCGCTGTGGAACTCCAGGTCGAAGGGGTCAAAAAGTTCATCGATGCATTCGACTCGCTCGCAAAAAATTTAGAGCAGAAGCGTCATTCCATCGAGGAGACCATTGCCTGATATGTCGGCTCCAGGAACGGTATCCGGAAGTGAAGAGAGTGTCCTTTCCGCGGGCGTCCGGGAGGGGGTCGATCACGCGATCGAACAAAAACTTCCCGGCCGGTTATGGGACAAGGACGCGACCCTTTGGTCGGGCGATGAAAACGTCCAGCGGGCGATCGAAGGCCGCTTAGGTTGGCTCGATGTGCCAGATTGGTCCCTCGAACACCTGAAGGAAATGACCGATTTTGCCGACGACATTCGAAAAGATGTGGAGTGGGTCGTCATTCTCGGCATGGGTGGCAGCAGCCTCTGTGTCGAGACGTTGCGCGATACCTTCGGTTCGAAATCGGGCTATCCAAAACTGCTGGTCCTGGACAGTACGCATCCCGATCAGGTCCGAGCCATCGAGCGGGCGGTCGATCTGAAAAAAACGATGTTTATCGTTTCGAGTAAATCGGGCACGACGCTCGAGCCGCAGTGCTATTTCGAGTATTTCTGGAACAAAATGGAAACCGTCGCGCACGACCGCCGGCTCTGTTTTGCAGCGATCACGGACCGCGGCACGCCGCTCGAAAAAATGGGAGTGGAATATGGCTTTCGCCGGGTCTTTGGGAACCCGCCCGATATCGGCGGGCGCTATTCGGTGCTCTCTTATTTCGGGATGGTCCCCGCGGCGCTTGCCGGCATCGATATCGAAGCCGTGCTTTCGAGTGCCGCCTCCGAAGCCGGTCTTTCTAAGGCAGAGGACGAGCGCAACATGGCGCTCACGTTCGGATTTTTTCTGGGGAACGGCGCCTGCGAAGGTCGCGATAAGCTCACCATTGTGACGCCGCCGGAACTCCGGTCCTTCGGATATTGGGCGGAGCAGTTAATTGCCGAAAGCACGGGGAAATCGGCGAAAGGGATCCTTCCGATCGAGGGCGAAGCTCCGGCTTCGCAGGAAGAGGAAGCGAACAAGCGTCTGTATGCGCACCTCACGCTTGCGGACTCGTCGATGGAAGAGAGCGAGCGTCGTAAGGTCGCTCATATCGAACTCCATTTACGCGACCGTTCCGATATCGGCGCGCAATTTTTCCGATGGGAATTTGCTACGGCGGTTGCCGGTCACCTCATCGGTATCAATCCGTTCGACGAGCCGAACGTTGCCGAAAGCAAGGCGAAGACCAACGAAGTCCTTTCGGGTTACGATGCGTCGCGCCCGCTCGGGCAACCGAACGATTTTGGGAACCCATTTGAACGGGGTACGATCGACGAATTCCTAACCAAAAACGTCCGACCCGATGGGTATATTGCGGTAATGGCGTATTGGGAACGCGATGAGAAGTCGATCGCAGCACTTCAAAAATTTCGGGAAATGCTTTCCGCGAAGTATCGTGTGCCCGTGACGGTCGGTTTCGGACCGCGATTTTTACACAGCACCGGCCAGCTTCACAAGGGCGGAATGCCAACGGGAGCGTTTATTCAATTCGTGGATACGCCGAACGAAGACCTTGCGATTCCGGGAAAGCCCTATTCCTTCGGCACGCTCATTCGCGCGCAGGCCATCGGCGATTTCGAAACGCTCAAACAACATGGCCGCCCGGTGATCAGCTTCGATATTGGTACCAATGGCCTGGAAACGATAAACGCATAGGGGTTTCTGGCGTGAAAAGCCGGAAAAGATTTTTTGGGAAGTCCTGATCAAATTCTTTAAAAACTGGGTTTATTGCGAAGCTATCAATCAACCGTTATCGACGAGATCCTGTTAATTAAGGTATGATGAAACGCTTTCTGGCCGTTTGGTCGGTCCTGCTCTTAATCACCTTCGTCCTCACCCAAGTTGCGCTGGCGAGAAAACTTAAAGTGTATCACCTGCCCGAGTCGATTGTGCCGGGCCAGCTTGGGATCATCGTGTTCGAGAATCCAGATGTCGAACATGCGGTGACGCGGTCCAACTGCACGGCTGACAAGCTGATCTCGTGGGTGAAGTCCGACGTACCGATCCTCCGCATCGAGCAGAATGGAAAACAGGTCTGGACCTCACTCGGATCGTACCAAAGCGTGGGCGATTCCTGCATTGCGACCTTCATGGCACCGACGACCTTTCAGGCGGGCCGTGCAACGGTCTTTCTCGTCAATGGCAGCGACCCGAGTATTCCGTATTACATGACGATCGGAGCGAAACCAGAGGCAAAACTTGCCGGGGTCGAGGGCGGTACCATTAAGCCGCTGACGAAGTTTCGGGTGCTCGGAGATGGGTTCGTTCCAGAGGGCTTCGTCGATGAGAAAAAAGCCCGTGCGGAATTGGAAGAAAATTTAGGCCTCAGCAAACTACCGCCGGCTGAGCAGTGGACGGACCTCAATCATCGCATCATGAAAGATTGGGATAAACTCTCCGGTGGGAATTTCCTCTATCTCGAACAAAATGGGAAGACGTGGCGAGGGTTCGTCGAGGGCTGCGGAATCGAGATGTGGAACGGTTCTCCGAGGATGCTCCTGGAATTCACGGCGCCGCCCGACATTCAGGCCGGTCCCATCTCGATCTCGCTCGGCATTCGGATGAATAGCTCCGAAGTCATGAGAACGACGCCGATTACGGCGACGGTGACGCCTTAAGCTTCCTCCAGAAGCTGCCGGACGCGACGTTCGGTTTCCTGCATGAGCCGGATCTCCTCGGCACGCGTACCTCCCGGCGAGACGGCGTGTGGCAGGACGGCTTCGCCGATCCGAAGTTCGACCCGCTGGCCCCAGCGCGGAAGCCATTTGTGACGAGGTAAAATAGCATAGGTTCCAACGATCGCCACCGGCATGACTGCCGTTCCGGCTTCCTGCGCCAGGTGGAAAGCTCCGCGTTTGAAGCTCTGCATATGGCCGGTCGGTGTGCGGGTTCCTTCCGGGAAGAAAAGGACGGACGCCCCGGCGCGAATACGTCGGATCGCGACGGCGATGGTTCGTTCGGCCTGATGGGGATTGGTGCGGTCCAGGATAAGGAACGGACCGATGAGTAGCGCCCAGCCCCAGATCGGAATGCGCGTGAGCGATTTTCGAAGCGTCAGGCGTAGATTGTCTGGAATTCCAGCGAGCAGGACCGGAATGTCCATATAACTCGAGTGATTGGCGGCATAAACGTAATGGGCTCCGGACTGAATGTGTTCGGTTCCCCTGACCGTCAGTCGAATACCGAAAAGAAGAAGAGCGATGCGGCTCCAGTTGCGTCCGGCCCAAAGATAAAACTTTCCCGTGCGATCGACAACCGATGTGAACACCGAGAAGATCGAAAGAACGATCGTCTCGAGGATAAACAGGAGCGTGGCAAGGAGCGAAAGGAGAATCACTGCAAGGTCTCTAGTCCTTTTAAGTCCATCGACTCCGCGATCCGGCGGACTTCATTGATATTATCGGCACCATCTTCGACCACACTGACCACATACCGGCTTCCGGGAAAGACGGTCACTTCACCGTGCGGTTCTTTCTTTTCCATGGACTGCACTGCTCGGTACCCGGCAACCGTAGTTGTTTCGGTGCGGGAATCGTTGTTGTCGTCCAAATACGTTCCCTTGAATTTTTGCCACGGTTCATAGAGATAGGGGACATAGGCGAAATCGTCGATCTGGACCTTTACTTTTTTTGCGCCCAGGGTGTAGGTCTGTGCGATGCGAGAACGATTGAAATTGTCTCGGACCTGAATTTCTTTTTCCATTTCCCCCGACGGTGTCCAGCCGCTGAGCTTGGGAAGGAACGATGCGAGCCGGTCGGGTTCCATCGCCTTCGCCATGGGGGGCAACGTGTTCGTGTCGGATTTTGCCTGCGAGGTGTCTTTGTGCGGAGCAGTCATGCCAGCCGTATCGCCGGCAGGCTTCAGCGTATCCAGCGGCAAGGAGACTTCCGCTCGTCGTGAACAGGCCACGAAAAAGAGAATGACAGCAAAAATCGGCAGCAGATATTTCATATTCCGACCAGTAAATTCAGGAAATGCGCTCCGACCCAAAAAAGGAGCATCCCAAGAAACACCAGGACCGGCGCGCTGCGTCCCCGATGACGATTGATTTCCGGAATAAGGTCGCAGGCGCCGACATAGACCGCGCTTCCGGCACTGAAGGCAAATAAGAAGCCAATGAACGTATTATCGATCGCGACAAAAATGAGGACAAAAATGGCTCCGGCCAACGTCGCGGCCGGCAGCAGAAGATTGGCGAGCGTGGAGGCGCGGTGTGTTCTGCGTGAGGCACGCATAACGCTCGCGACGGTCAGTCCTTCTGGAACTTTATGCAGCAGTACCGCCACGAAGACCAGGACGCCGATGGAGGACTTTGCCTTCGTGGCGGCGCAGATCGACATGCCATCGAAAAACGCGTGGATGCCGAGGCCGCCAATAGCACCGAACACAGAATGGGAATGGGCCGCCGCTTCGGAATGTGTTTCCTCACCAAAATGCATATGCCCGGCCAGAATATGCTCAAAAAAATGAAGAGCGCTAAAACCGAAGAGCATGGGTAACATTGCAAAATCATTCCTGTCGGTCAGGCGCAGGCTTTCGGGAATAAGTTCCAGGAATGCGAGCGCGAGCAAAAAACCCGCGCCAAGCGCCAGGAGTGAGCCTTCGACCGCGACAGGCCACTCTTTCTTTCGCTGGACGACGAAGCCGCCCAACATTTGAGCCGCAGCGGCTATCAGGGAAAGAACAAGACCGAGCGCCATTCCTTAAAAGCTTCCCAACAGCAACTTGTCGCCGATAGGATAAAAGACCCAGCTAATCATTTTGGAGCGCGTTCCATTCGTGTATTTGATCTGGTAGAGGTGTTTCTGTCCCAACGGCGTCTCTTTCGTTTTAAATACAGCATAATACATCGGATGGGAATCGGAATAATCTCGGAAGAGCGCGCTTAGCTTCAATAGGATTTTGGCAACGAACGCACGCTCTTCCGGGTTTGCCGGATTGGCCGCGCGGGTGAACATTTTCGTGGAGTCCTCCCACGCGATCATCGGTGCGGCGCTATCTGCCAGAATAACAGCGTAGTCGTCGCCCGCTTTTCCGGCGGGAATACGTTCGGCTAAGCGTTTCAGATCGGCGATGTTTTGCAGGACCGCGTCCGAGAGCGAGTCGCGTGCCGCTTGCGAAAGCATGACAATGTCCGTCCGCGGTTTATTGCCGATACCTCCCTGGGCCAGAACAACCGATGGAAGTAAAAGGAAGAGAACAGCGATGATCTTCATGGGATAAATAACGTGTCTTGCGAGCGGTACACTCCAGCTTATAGCATATTTTTTGACGGGATACGATTTCTTCTTCCAAAGAAATGTTCTTGAACACTACAAAATTACTCTCTCATGGCGACCTCATTTCAAAATTTTATCGGTGGCACCTGGTGCAATTCTTCGGACGGCAAGACGTTCGAGAACCGAAATCCCGCCGATTGGAACGAAATATTGGGAATATTCCCGCTCTCGACGTCGAGCGATGTCGAGCGTGCGGCGCAGGCCGCAGACGACGCATTTCGTTCATGGCGGCTGGTGCCGGCTCCCGAACGAGGGAATATACTCCTTCGCGCCGCCGAACTCCTGGTACGCCGAAAAGATGAGATCGCCGCGATCATGACACGCGAAATGGGTAAGCCGCTTACCGAAACGCGCGGGGATGTCCAGGAAGGGATCGATACGGCGTTTTACTCGGCCAGTGAAACACGCCGGATGTTTGGGATCAATACCCCGAGCGAGCTCCGGAACAAAATGAACCTTTCGTTCCGAATTCCGGTCGGCGTGTGCGGCCTGATCACGCCATGGAACTTTCCAATGGCGATCCCGTCCTGGAACATTTTTCCGGGATTGGCCGCAGGGAATACCTTCGTCTTTAAACCGGCCGAAGATACTCCGTGGACCGCGAATCTCCTGATCGAGATCCTCGATGAAGCCGGGCTTCCAAAAGGATGCGTCAACCTGGTTCATGGTGCCGGCAGTACGGTCGGAGAGGCGATTACGAAACATCCGCTCATTCGTGCCGTGAGCTTTACCGGTTCCACAGCGACCGGAAAGCTCGTGGCCCAAAATTGCGGTGTACATACAAAACACCTTTGCCTCGAAATGGGAGGAAAGAACGCCCAGATCGTCCTGGAGGACGCCGATCTCGATCTTGCCATCGAAGGAGTGCTCTGGGGCGCCTTCGGGACAACCGGCCAGCGTTGTACCGCGACATCTCGCCTCATTCTTCACGAGAAAATTCACGATGAGATGGTCGAACGCCTTGTATCGCAAGCTTCGAAACTTAGGCTTGGCAATGGACTCGAAACCGGAATTGATGTTGGACCGATTATCAACGAGAAGCAACGAAAGAATATCGAGCGATACGTTGCAATTGGGAAAAAAGAAGGGGCCGCGTGCATTCTGGGAGCCCGAGTTGCGTCCGGCGGGAATTTGGACAAGGGGTGGTTCTTCGAACCGACGATTTTTACGAAGGTAACACCCGACATGACAATCGCAAAAGAGGAGATCTTTGGACCGGTGCTTTCCGTCTTAACGTGCTCTTCCCTCGAGGAAGCGATCGAGATCAATAATTCCGTAATTTACGGTTTGTCTTCGAGCATCTACACCCGGGATATTAACAGAGCGATGGTCGCCGCGCGCGATTTGGAAGCCGGGATCACGTATATCAACGCCGCGACCATTGGCGCCGAAGCCCACATGCCATTTGGAGGAGTGAAAGCGACGGGCAACGGCCATCGCGAGGGGGGCTGGGCCGTGTTCGACTTTTATACGGAGTGGAAATCGGTCTATATCGACTATAGCGGCAAATTGCAACGGGCACAAATCGATATATAAAAGCCGGTTTTGCGATTAGGACCCAGCTTACGAGGCATTCTCGAACGAGTGCAAGGCGGATTTTGGAAAAAATCGGCTCCTTATCTCTGGTTGCTTTGTTAACCGGCACGTTCGGTTCATCCTGTAAATCGTTCTCATACTCCAGACTCGAAGAATGAATTTCCAACTCTCTGAAGACCATATTGCTATTCGCGATGCCGCTCGGGATTTTGCCGAGAATGAGATCGCGTCTTCCGCTGTCGAGCGTGACAAAACGGGGGAGTTTCCCTACGAGATCGTGCAGAAGCTCGGCGAACTTGGGTTCGTGGGAATGATGGTCTCGCCGGAGTGGGGTGGTGCGGGTCTCGATACGGTTTCGTACACGATCGCACTCGAGGAGATCGCAAAGATCGATGCGAGCGTGGCCGTCATTATGTCCGTGAATAATTCCCTCGTCTGCTGGGTGATCGAGACGTTCGGGACCGACGAACAAAAGGAACGGTTTCTCCGGCCCCTTGCCACGGGACAAAAACTCGGGGCCTATTGCCTCAGCGAGCCCGGGATCGGTTCCGATGCGACACAACAGGCAACGACCGCCGCGCTGCAACCGGATGGGACCTATGTCCTAAACGGTGCAAAGAACTGGATCACCAATGGCACGACGGCCGATCACTATATTGTCTTCGCGCAGACCGACGCTTCGAAAAAGCATCATGGCATTACCTGTTTTCTTGTCGATAAAGGAATGCCGGGATTTGAAATCGGTCAGAAGGAAGATAAGCTTGGAATTCGTTCCAGCGATACCTGCTCGCTGGGCTTTACCGATGTACGTGTCGGGCCCGAACGGATCGTCGGTTCCGTTGGACAGGGATTTAAGATCGCCATGGAAACCCTGAACGGGGGCCGTATTGGCATTGCCGCACAGGCGCTTGGCATTGCGAGCGGTGCCATGGAACGCGCGATCCGTTATAGTTTCGAGCGGCATGCCTTCGGCAAGCCGATCAATCAATTACAGGCCATTCAATTCAAGCTTTCGGACATGCAGGTGAAAGTCGAGGCTGCGCGAATGCTTATTTTTCGAGCCGCTCGGAATAAAGATCTGGGACTCAGTTATATCAAAGAAGCTGCGATGGCGAAGCTCTATGCTTCCCGCATCGCTATGGAAGTTGCGACGGAAGCGATACAGGTCCACGGCGGTTATGGATATGTTCGCGAGTACCTGGTCGAACGCGCATTGCGAGATGCGAAGATCACGGAGATCTATGAAGGGACGAGTGAAATTCAGCACATTGTGATCGCCCGGCAACTACTGAAAGAATACGAGAAGAGTTAAACATAAAGAGTTAAGAATGAGAAAAACGGTTACGTTTTTGGGATCTCCCATACGCTCATTTCTGGTCCTCATTCTTCTGTCTTCGTGCTTCATCGCTAATTGCGCGGCCCAAACCGCCGGTAAATACGAATTCTATCGCTACCTTCAGCACTATGCGATCACGATCGATCCTTTAGGGCAGATTTTGGGGCGTGTCAGTGTGTATTACGAGGAACGGCTCGATCCGAATTTTTCTCGCATCTACGAATTTGTATATCAACGAAAATTAGAAGATCGCGGCCTTCACTCCTGGTATCCGGAATCCGGTATTACCCTCGGTGCGATCGAGCGAATCTATTTGATCGACAACGCCGCGATGCTTGGGCAATATGTTGGCGTGGGAGGAGGCCTTGGGATGGTGAACAAGACGATCGCGTTCCGAATGACGGCGGAGATCGGCTATAAGATCGCTTTTGGCGGAGGGGCCGGCCATTACTTTATCGAACCTCGAGTTTTAATGGACGCCTATATTATTACCAATCACGACGGACAGCGGATTTTGCCCTACATTTCGCTCCCATTCGGGTACGCCTGGTGGTGAGAGTTCAGGCGGGCTGCCAAAGTTTGCCGTATATTTGAGGGCCGGGACTTTGTGACCTTTCGCTCCCGGCGGTGTTTTTCGCCAAACAGTCTGAAGGAGCAACCCATCGTTATGAAATCTCTAATCTCTAAAGCATTTGTCGTTATCGCCATCCTCGGCGTGGCCGTACTCATTTCCAATCGTTGCTATGGGCAGGCTCGGCCAAGTCCTGCAACGCAAGTGATTTCCATCGATCCGCTGACTCTCGCGCAAAACTTCCCGTTGACGTTTCAATATGAGTATAAGACCGGCCCGATCTATAGCTGGGCGTTGCGCTTGCATTACTGGCCGAGCCCTTCCTCGGATGGCACCTGGTCTGGCTTCGGAGTTGGCGGGGCCTATCGCATTTATATTGCCGATAGCCGTGCGCTGACCGGACTTTCCGTCGCTCCGGCTGCCGATCTCTTCTTTTTCCGCCAAACCCTGAATGGAGTCTCTCAGCGTTCGGCTATCGTGTTCGACTTAGGCGGCGATCTCGAATATAAATGGATCTTCGACCAGTTCTCAGTCGAACCTTCGGTAGGATTCCGGATTGGCTTCGGTCCTACGCTATCACCCTCGCGTTCGACAGGGGCATCGGCGTTTATCGGCCTCTCCGGCGGGTACGCATGGTAGGCCAATATTTTTTAGTGCTCTCCGTCTTTCTTAACGCGTGATCAAACGGGGCCTCATCGTTCTTCTGCTCTCGCTGGCCTGGGAGACGAGCGTGCTTGCACAAGATGGCGGCGGCATTCTGACTCCTGCGCCTCGCGTGCCGACGCTGTTCGATACCGTGACGGTGATGCCATACGTTACCGGTAGTCTGAATCTCTTTTCCGGGAAGGCATTCCCCCTGAATGCAACCGGCCCCGGCATTGGCGGCGGCCTTACATTCGACTTCACGAACGAAGGCCAGAAATTCGGCCTTATGCTCGATTTCGCATTTCAGGACATGTACGGATTTGCCCAGAATGGGAACTGCGTGAACCCGATCGCCGGGCAGGACAGTATATTGGAGCCCGCGAATGCGTACCATTACTGGCAATACGTCCTCATCGAGCCCTTTTTAAAAATTCAGACGAAAGGCCGGCAAAAAGGGTACTTTATTATCGGCGCGAGCGTGGGCCTCGCCGTGCTTTCGGAGACGGTAAGCAAGGGCCAGACGGTCACACAATTCGCTCAATGGGACCAAAGCCCGTATGGGAACGTATTTCGGCTCGATCTTCGCGCGGGTTTGGGTGTCGAACTGGCAAAGTTCGGGCGTCATGAACTGGTGCTCGAAGCTCGCGCGGGGTATCCGCTCACGAACGTTATTTCCAATTACACAAATGCCTGCAGTGGCGGCGATATTGGGAACTGGAGGATTGTGACATTCCAGGTCAATCTCGGCCTTAGAGTATAACAACTATCGAATATGAAAAAAGGAACGCTGATCGTAGGAGGCATCGTCCTTCTCGTGCTTATTCTCTTTATGTGGTGGCGCTCGACCTATAATTCGTTCGTGACGATGGACGAAGGGGTAAAAGCGCAGCTCGGGCAATTAAATAACGTCTATCAACAGCGCGCCGATCTGATTCCGAACCTCGTGGCTACGGTGCAGGGCTCCGCGATCAACGAACGGCAAACCTTGACCGACGTCATTGACGCCCGCAGCAAGGCCACGGGCGTGCAGCTTACACCCGAAGCATTAAAAGATCCGCAAGCCTTTCAAAATTTCCAGCAGATTCAGGGAAATCTTTCCAGTGCGCTTTCCCGACTGATGGTCGTGGTCGAACAATATCCGCAGTTGAAGAGCCAGGCAAATTTCACCGTGCTCATGTCGCAACTCGAAGGGCAGGAGAACCGCATCCGTTTGGAGCGAAACCGGTATAACGACGAGGTCCGCGACTTCAACGCCCGCGTTCGCTCATTCCCGGCAAGCATGATCGCGTCGATGTCGGGCTTTACGGAATACCCTTATTTCGAAGCGGCAGCCGGAGCCGAAAACGCCCCCAAGGTAAATTTTGGAGCTCCGGGTGGAACAGAGAACCCGGCGACGGCACCAACTCCTGAAAATTCCGCTCCCGCGCCATCGTCGGAACCGCACGGACCTGTCCGCCCATCGAGATGAAGACCTTGCGATTATCGCCGTTTTGGCGAAGAGCGGTCTGGGGATATGGTGGCGTTGCGATAGTTTTTATTCTGGGCACGAACGCGTTTGCCCAGCAATCAAACGGCTATCCGGCGGTTCCCATGTTCCGCACGGGCTATGTCCTCGATGAAACGAACACGCTGAATCCGAACGAGCTCAATGCGCTCGACCAGAAGCTGCGGCATTACGAAGACTCGACTTCGACACAGATCTGCATTCTCCTTATTCCAACGCTTGGCGGTTATCCTGCGGAGGACTTTGCGGTTTCCGTCTACGATAGCAATAAGATCGGGCAAAAAAATAAAAACAATGGCGCTCTGATTTTGCTTGCACTCGAGGACCATCAGGGATGGATCACGACCGGCTACGGGCTCGAACCGATGCTGACCGATGCGGCGACAAGCATGATCTATCAGGAGATTTTAATCCCCTCCCTTCGCAAAGGCGATGTCTATGGCGGCCTTGACAAAGCGACGACCACCATGTTCCAGGTGATCGGTGGGGAATTTAAGAATGAAAACCCAAGAAGTCCGTTTCGAGGGCGGCAAAATGCGCCATCGCCGGGAGGCGTGCTTATAATCGTTATTGGATTTTTTCTTTTTCTGTTTTTTATACGCGCTCTTGCCGGGACAGGAGTTCGGCGGACGGTCGTCGGTTCCGGCGGTGCCGGTTCCGGATGTATGGGAGGGATTCTGCAGGGACTGTTCTGGTCCTCGCTCTTTAATACGGGCCGCGGCGGTTGGGGCGGCGGAGGATTTAGCGGCGGCGGCTTCGGCGGTTTTGGAGGAGGCGGTGGCTTCGGTGGTTTCTCTGGCGGCGGCGGAATGACGGGGGGCGGCGGTGCGGGCGGAGGATGGTGAACCCGGATTCCGTTAATTGAGGAATCACGCTGATTGATTATTACCGTTCGATCGAGCATGAGCCTCGAGGCGGTTTCGCCTTTTAGACGATGATTGGGAGCGTGCCGATCAGAATCAATCTCAAATAAAAAGGGACACACCTCTCAGCATGTCCCTTCAAATTAGCGAATCAGAAAAAGAATCAGTGTAATTCCGGTCCGGAATCGGATTTGTTGAACACTTTCTTCTTCCTCGGAGCGCGCGGTGCGCGGACGGGTCGTTTGCGAGCAGGAGCCTTGGTCGGCTTTTCCTCTTCAACGACATCGGGATACGTATAGATGTCGTACTTATAATTACGCAGCACCCAGTTCTTTTCGTCGTGACTGACGACGTAATTGGGCAGCATCGGGATTTTTCCGCCGCCGCCGGGTGCATCGATCACGTAGTAGGGGATCGCAAGGCCGGAAGTCCAGCCGCGAAGCTTCTCCATAATCTCGAGTCCGACTTTCACCGGTGTACGGAAGTGGTTTGCGCCTTTCGTGATATCGGCCTGATAGATATAATACGGCCGCACCCTCATCGCAAGCAACTTTTGCATCAGTTCCTTTACGACGGCAGGATCGTCGTTGACGCCTTTCATCAGCACCATCTGGTTTCCGACCGGACATCCGGCATTGGCGAGCATTTCACACGCTTGCTTTGCCTCCGGCGTACATTCCCAGGGATGGTTGAAGTGTGTATTGACGTAGATCGGATGATACTTCTTAACCATCTCGCAGAGCTCCGGTGTAATACGCTGCGGAAGTACACACGGGACCTTGGTCCCGAGGCGAATGATCTCTACATGCGGAATTTCGCGCAATCCTTTTAGGATCTTCTCGAGCATAAAGTCCGTGAGCGTGAGCGGGTCGCCACCGGAAAGGATCACGTCTCGAATTTCGGGATGCGCCGCGATATAATCGAGACCGCCCTGAATGTACTTCATCGAGATCTTCGACGAATCGCCAACTTTCCGCTTTCGCGTGCAGAAACGGCAATACATCGAGCATTGGCTCGTGACCAGAAAGAGTACGCGGTCCGGGTATCGATGAGTGATCGACGGCACGGGCGACATCGCGTCCTCATTCAGAGGATCGTCCGGCGCATCGAGGTCGGCGAGTTCTTTTTCGTCCGGCACACACTGGAGCCAGATGGGATCTCCTTTGTACCGAATGAGCGAAAGATAATAAGGGTTTACGCGAGTTTGAAAGAAGTCATTGAGTTGCTCGGCGACTTCCGGTTTGATATCGAATTGAGAGATGATCTCGTCTTTCGACTCTATCGATTTGCGAAGCAGCTCCTGCCAGTATTCCATAAATAAGTGATTTGTTCAGACCATTGCGGCCGGCCTCCCAGCACGCACGATCCGTTGTGAATTGATACATTTACATCGCGCTGCACAAATCGCGGCTGCGATGCGCCACCGGTTTTTTTCGATGACTTTGGTTCCACGACCGTTTTCACGACCGAGTTTCCATTTGCAATATAATACATTCGTATCGAAAAAGCAAATCGGAGGCTAAAAAATTTTCATTCCGCATGCACGGAGCATGAGCTGCGATCCTGTTTTTCTTCGGCAGCACAAGCGAACGCAGGTGCTGCATTCTCAAACTCTCTTGCCAAAGACGATCAAATCATCCCCGAGTTTATAGTAGTCCGCGATTCGTGCGAACTGCTGATATCCTTGCTTGACGTAAAACGCTCGCGTCCGTTCGTAACCGGGCTGGCTGCTGGTCTCAGCGATAAGCTGGTATCCTCCGCGCTCCTTCACAAACCGGACGGCGAAGGCATCTAAGTCCTGCGCAATCCCCCGCCCCTGATAGTCGGGATGGACGGCGATCCAGTACATGTCGTATGTCCCTGCGGTAGCCGGGGTTGGACCGACCAATAAAAATCCCGCGGGTTGCTCACCGACGGTTGCTACGAACGCATAATAATCGTTCTGCTCCGGCTTTTCGATACAGATGTCAATGAGCTCTGCCGCGATCGCGATCTCGGCTTCCGAAAAATTTTTCGTCGCGCGAAGCATACGAAGGAGATCCTCACGATCGTCTTTGTGCAACTCACGTATCATTCGTTCAAATGTTACGCAATTTTTTTTGAACGCTCTTCGAATAAATTGTCGCGTTCAACGCACACCTTCCTGCCATCGTTCGATGGCGGAAAGAAGAATCTCATTTATTGTGCCAGCGAACGTTCGCCCGCTCGCGAGTGCCGCTCGTATAAAGCCGGCGTCTTCGCTGATGTCGGGATTTGGATTCGCTTCGAGCACAAAAAGATTACCATGTTCGTCTAAACGAAGATCGACGCGCCCATAATCGCGGAGCCCGACCGCTTCCGCTGCCTGAAGCGCGATCGCCCGGGCGTGCGACTCGATACGGGCGGGCAGTTCCGCAGGGCAGACGGGTACGGTCGTACGATAGATTGGCGATTCTTCGATCCATTTCGCTTCGTAACTTACAATTCGCGGCATTCCTTTCGGCATCGTATCGAATGTAATCTCCGAAATTGGAAGCGTTTCGAACAATCCGTTAGACGTTTGAAGCACGGCGACGTTTAATTCTCGACCGTCGATAAATTCTTCCACCAAGGCGGGCTGATCGAATTCCTTTTGAATAAATTTTACTCGGCGTTGTAAAGAATTTTCGTCGTGAACGATAGCATTCGCATCGATCCCGATGCTTGCATCCTCATGAACGGGTTTTACGATCAAAGGAAAGTGAAGGTGTGTATCGATCGAATCTGAATCCTTATATAGCTGATGTTTAGGGGTAGGAATTTTATTAGCTTCGAAAACGGACTTTGCCAATGCTTTATCGAGCGCCAGGGCTAAAGTAAGAGGTCCCGAACCAGTGTATGGAATTCCAAACAGTTCATACATCGCGGCGACGTGGGATTCGAGCTTCGATTCGCCCATGATCGCTTCGCAGCAATTGAAGATAACATTCGGCCGTTCACTGGAGAGAAACGAGCAGAGCCGCTTCGGATTATCGTCGACACTAAAAATATTGACATCGTGTCCCTGCACTTCGAGCGCGGTCGCGATCGAACGCATTTGCAGCAACACGCCGTGCTCCGAGGCATCTATAAATCCGGCGGAAGGAGGATGATAATTGGCATCCGAACGCCGAAGCCAATGGTCTTCGGCGGCGGTATTCCGGGGCTCGTTGTAAATAACTGCTACTTTCAAGTGCTTGATCGGAGTGCTAAGTTCTAAATCTGTTGCTACTTAGCACTCCACGCTTACGGCTATTTTGCGTGTTTGGGTTCAAACTTAAATGGAATACCATATCGCTCGCATCCGGATTTCAAAACGGAAAGGAGCATGGCTTCATACGTAAGGCCGGCCGCCCGAGCGGCTTTCGGATAACATGAATTTTCTTCGGGGTTGGGAAGAATTCCGGGCAGAGGGTTGATTTCAATGATATTGGCACGGCCACGGGAATCGAGCCGCACATCGATCCGTGCCCAGTCGCGACATTCAAGCACTTCATAAGCGCGAAGAACGACCGTTTCTATTTCATCCTGCAATTTTGAAGAAATATCGGCCGGACATGTAAAAATGTTGAGTGGCTTCTCTGCGACATCGTAGATCCACTTCGCTTCAAACGAATAAATATTGTTCGCTTCGGGCGGTAATTCGCCAAAATTGATTTCGACGATCGGGAGGATCCGAGCTTTATCTCCGGTGCCGAGCACGGCCACGGTAAACTCACGCCCGGGCAAGAACTCTTCGATGAGTGCCGGCTGATGGTATTCCATTGCAATGCGTTCGATCTCGCGGTTCATGGCGTCCAGGCTCGTTACAAAAGAAGAATTCCGAATTCCTTTCGAAGAGCCTTCCGAGATTGGCTTCACGATAAAAGGGAAATCGGTCCCCGGCAATAATGCGCGAATCGAGGTAATGGGAACGTCGGAGGTGATAAAGCGCGCAACCGGAATCCCATGATACGAAAGTATTTCTTTCGTGCGTGCTTTATCGAGCGCAATTGCAAGCGAGAGCGGGCCTGAGCCCGTATATGGGATCTCGAGCATTTCGAGCAGAGCTGGGAACTGCGCTTCCCGCGCGGAACCGGTAAATCCTTCTGCCAGATTAAAAACAATGTCAAAATCCTTGATCAGTAGGCGGTCGATGGCGCGATCAGGAACGGCTTCGATCACTTCTACTTCGACGTCGGGGTGCGATTCGAGGGCCAGGCGCACAGCTTCGATCGTTTCGGGAGCATCCCATTCTGCATAAATATCATTATACGATGCCGAGAATGTGGCCGTCCGAGGTAAGGACCGGCTTCGCTTCGATTCATCCGGTTTGCGAGGAGCTTGATTTTGAATCTGTGGTTTGATGTTGGCTAAAAGTCCTACACGCATAGTAGCTACGTTGGTTCAGAATGGCGATGGCTCGAACAAAATCTCACTTTAAAAAACAAAATCCTTCTTCGAAAGTCAAGCGTTTACTCTGTTATGTGGATAAAAAATGAATCTGTTTACAAGTTGGGCTGCAGATAACAAAAACTATTGCGGTCGTAAAATGCTTAATTAATCGTTCGTAATTTTGGAACTATGAAGCACACCCTGTCTTCGCTCCTGATTCTCTGCTCGCTCGTTGGTCAGAACGTGCGGGCGCAAGTTACGTTTTCACCCGACGAACGGCGCATTATTACCATTGCGGACGAACGCCGCAATGCAGACAGCCTGCTGCCCTATCTTTCGTCAGACGATATTCGCGTGGCCCGAAGAGCAGCGGTGGCACTCGGGAACATGGGCGATACGACCGTTCGGGCGGAACTTTTAAAATCGCTCCAGGGCGAGTCGCGCGATACGGTCGCGGACGCAGAAGCTTTTTCTCTGGGGCTATTGGGACCGAATGCAAAAATATGCGAAGGTCTTATCGAGGCTTCGAACCGTCATCCGACCGCAGAACGGCTGATCGCGATGGTCCGGACGGCGCCCAGGGGAATGGAGGCCGCGATGCTTAAAGCTATTCAGTCGCTCGTCGATCGAAACGCGATCGACCCGCTCGCAGAAGCAAAGGTGTATGTCGTTTGTGCATTGCATAAAGAGATCGATTCCAAAGCGATGGAAAACGTGAGTGCCCTGGCAAACAATAGCGATCCCAATGTTCGCTGGAGGGCCGCCTATGCGTTTGCCCGATCGGGCGATTCGGCCGATCTGGGCAATCGCTTCGCACTCCTTAAAGATTTGCTCCTCGACCAGGGATCGCCGTACGTGCGAATGTTCGGCGCCTCGGCGATGGGCACGCTGCACGATGTACGCGCAGAAAAAGCTTTGAACGAAGCGTATCGAGGAGAAGAGGACTGGCGGGTCCGTGTCAATATCCTAAACGCTTTAAAACAATTCCCACGCGCCGATTCCGCCATCATCGAGACGGCCGGCCTTGCCGTTTCCAATGCGGTTCGAGACAGTACGATTGCGATCCAGATCGGCCTCACGGCGGCGGAGATGGTCGATCATTTTGTGACGAGCGGAACGCTTGCCGCTTCGGATTCCAACGATCTTCGGAACTGGCTCGACGGGTTCAACGGCACCGATGGGCGAAATGAAGAGATCGCACCGATGGTCGCCTGCGAACTCACGATATCGGCCGCGCGGCTTAAGACGCCGACGCTTTTTGTTGCGCTGCAAAATTATGGGCAATATAACGATCCCATCATTCGAAATATCGCCGTCCGAGCGGCTTCCACGCTCTCGGATACAACGTATTTCAGTGCGATCGTCGAAACGATGGCCGCCGTCGGGCCCGTCGAACAGGTCGTGCGGCTCGATGCCCTGGACAGTATGTGGCAGCGAGCGAAGCATGAGCCCTCATTTCGAGCGCAATTGGAGGCGAATAAAACGGCGGATCTTTACCGCCATCTCCTGATCCATATCAGCGATGCCGTTCAGGATGCCGCCGTCGATTGTACCGCCCTTTCCCATCTGCAGGATACCAGTATTGTGCGGGACAGTGCGTTTAAGGCCGAGGCTCGCGAATACGTCGCAAAATATATCTTAATGTTCTCGCAGCACCAATATCGCGACGAACTTCTTTCCGCGGTCGAGGCCGATTCGTGGCTCGATGACCGCTCTGAAACAGCCGCAAAAAATCTTCATATTGCATACGACTCTGCAAATGGCTGGTTCGATCGTGAAGTGCTGGACTCGATTTCTTCCTCCCTTCGGCGCATAGAAGGACCTTCCGTCCGGCTCCCGAAACGAAACCTTCGATATAGTAAGATCGATTGGGACGCGATCGAAAGTATTCCGCCAAGAACGATTATCAATTTCATCCATGGGTCCGTTATCGTTCGGTTGCATACGTATGAAGCTCCGCTAACGGTACTCAATATGGTGCAGCTCGCCCGAAAGCAGTATTTTTCCGGGAACGTCGTTCATCGCGTCGTTCCGAATTTTGTCATACAGACCGGAGATCCGACGGGCACCGGCTGGGGCGGCCCGGGATATTCGATCCGCAGCGAGTTTACTCCGGAGGAGTACGACCGCGAAGGAATGCTCGGAATGGCGAGCGATGGGAAGGACACAGAGGGTTCCCAGTGGTTCATTACCGAATCTCCCACCCCGCATTTGGATGCCCATTATACGATCTGGGCCGATGTAACGAGCGGAATGGACGAGGTCTTCAATAAGATCGTCGGAGACCGCGTTGACACGGTAATCCCTTTTCGCTGATGTCGCCAAAAGTTCTTCAGGAAATTCGTGCGAAAGCGGCTAAAGCGAAAAAAAGAATAGCTTTAGGAGATGCGTTCGATGAACGAGTGCTCCGGGCTGCCTTCGAAGCCACGGATGCACATTTAGCGGAGATCGTTCTCATCGGGGACCGCGAACTTTTAGAACGAGAAGCCGCCCGTCTTGGCCTTTCCATTTCGGGGATCGAAATACTATCGTCCGAGACCTATGCCGATACCGAACTGCTTGCGCAGGAGTATTATAAGCGGCGGAGATCGAAGCTAAGCTCTCTGGGGGAAGCTCGAAGCGAGTTGCGTTCGAACGAACTTCTTTTTGGTGCCGCACTCGTGGCTGGCGGATCGGTCGATGGAATGGTAGCCGGTTCGCTTTCGACGACCGCAGATGTGATCCGCGCTGCCTTAAAAGGTATCGGCCTCGCCGATGGGATTTCCGTACTTTCCAGTATGTTCCTGCTGGCGTTGCCACCTGTCGTCGGTTTTCGCGAGCATGAGTTTTCTATTGCATTTGCCGATGCTGCGGTCGTTGTCGATCCAACCCTTGAACAGGCTGCGGATATTGCAATTTCAACGGCATCGACGTACCGAGAACTGACGGGCAATGAGCCTTATGTTGCAATGCTTTCCTATTCTACGCTTGGCAGCGCGCATTCCGACTCGACCGAAAAGATGGCTCAGGCCGTATCGGCCGTTCGCAAAAAAGCTCCATCGCTGGCCATCGACGGCGAACTTCAGTTCGATGCCGCGTTCATTCCGACGGTCGCGGCCCGCAAGGCAAAGGAGAGCACGGTTGCCGGTCGAGCGAACGTGTTTATTTTTCCGAATCTCGATGCAGGAAACATCGGTTACAAAATTGCAGAACGGCTTGGCATGGGCGAAGCCATCGGACCGATTTTGCAAGGCCTGCGCCGCCCCATGAACGACCTTTCGCGGGGTGCGAGCGTGAGCGATATTGTGAACATGATCGCGATTACAGCGTTACAAGGGTAGCCATGAATATCCTGGTCACGAACGATGACGGTATCAATTCTCGTGGGATCTACGAACTCGTGCGCGCCCTGCGCGAGATAGGGAACGTTATAGTGATGGCCCCGCTGGGCGAGCAATCGGCGGTCGGGCACGCGCTCACCGTGAGCTTGCCCCTGCGCGTAACAGAATTTCATAAGAATGGGGAATTTTTCGGCTTTGCGGTCAGCGGTACCCCGGCCGACTGTGTAAAACTCGCGTTGCGGACATTCTTCGATGAGCGCCGGTTGCCACAACCCGATATCGTAGTGAGCGGCATTAACCATGGGCGAAATACCGCCGTCAATATCATTTATTCCGGGACGGTAAGTGCCGCGACCGAAGCGACCGTCCTCGATGTTCCCGCCATTGCAGTCTCGCTTACGAGTTATCATCCCGAGGCCGATTTTGGCCCCGCGGCGGAATTTATGAAGCGGTTCACTCCGAACGTTGCCAGCCTTGGACTTCCTCGAGGGACCCTGCTTAATGTGAATGTGCCGGCGGTTCCCTCGAATGAGATCGAGGGGATCGTTTATACGAAACAGGGAGCATCCTTCTGGGAAGATGAGTTCGAAAAGCGCGTCGATCCCCAGGAGCGTCCTTATTATTGGCTTAAAGGACGCTATATTCTCGAGGATAAAGATCCTTCGATCGATGATATTGCGATCCGAGAAAACAAAATTAGCATTACGCCCATCCATTACGATCTGACGAACCATGCGTTCCTGGAAACGCTCCGGTCCCACTGGCCTAAAACATTTTAGCGTGTTCGTCCTTCGAGAAACCGTTCGTTTTCTTCGATATGCGTGGGCCTCCTGGCTCATGAGCGTAGCGTCATTTGCGATCGCAATGTGCATTATCGGGTTCTTCGCGGGGATGGCATGGAACGCACATACCGCGATGACGTCACTGCGTGAAAATCTCGCCGTTCAGGCGTTTTTCGATCCGGCGCTCTCTTCATCCGATGCTGCTTCGATTGCGGAAGAACATTTAAAGAAGATCGAGGGCATATCGAGGTATTCGTTGATCTCAAAAGAGCAGGCACTCGAAGATTATCGGACGATGTCCGGTGAAGATGTCGAGCAGGTCCTGGGGCTGAACCCCCTTCCTGCAAGTGTAAAGATTTATTTATCGGATCCCACGATGCATTCGGCGGCCGCTCTCGAAACGCTGCTTCGCTCGATCCCGGAAATTCAGGAAGTCCGTAGCGATCTTCCCGTTTTACGAGCGATGGAACTTCGTTCGACCTCCCTCAACCGTTTGGCGGTCGTCCTCGGCGCTCTGCTGCTCCTTGCCGCTCTTTTTTATTCTGTGCTCGCTGCTCGGCATAACGTGGAGCTTCGCACGGAAACGACACGAACGCTGGAACTCTTAGGCGCGACTCGTACTGCGATGTTCGTACCGATCGCCCTATCGAATATGCTCGCTGGCGCGTTGGGCGGCATCGTGGGATCCCTGATTTTATTTGTGATCGATACCAGAATTGCCCGGGAAGCGATAGGAACTTTATCGTTCCATTTGAGCCGTCACGATTTTGTGTTCCTTGCAGCAGCGCTTGTCGCGATCGGAGTCCTTTCCGGTGCGGCAGGCGTCTTCATGGCATCTTTTGGCCGCCGCTCGTAACGTTGGCAACAATTCTATACATAAATCTTGTTTATGGGGCGGTATGGCATATATTCCTCCCCGCGAGCCGTTCAGTGCCTGGAATAGACTGATCATGGCGTACCGGCGCTTTTCCGGTTCCTGGGCCTATATTCTCCATCGACTGACAGGCATCGGGCTTGTCGTCTATCTTTTCGTCCATATCTGGGCGTTATCGTCGCTTACGAAAGGTCGCGCGGCCTTTGCCGAAGAAATGGTGACGTTCACGTCGCCACCCTTTAAGGTGGCAGAGTGGTTGTTGGGGGCGCTCGTCATGTTCCATGCGTTCAACGGAATTCGTATTGCGCTGGTCGATCTGGCCAACGGTGCCCGCTATCATAAAAAGCTGCTCGGAGCCGTATGGGTAACGGGTATTGCCGTCGTGGTCCTCATGTTCTTTTTGATTTTCTCGAGCGAATTATTTGCTAAATAAGAGTTTGCAATACCATGGAATCTAACGTTCATACAATGGCAACGCCAAAGCAGGAAACCGGCAATTTTATGCGGAGCTATTCGCGGCCGCGAAAAAGCGGTGCCTCAGCCTGGTGGTTGCAGCGCATTACCGGCCTGGCGCTGGTGGTCCTGACCGTGGGCCATTATATCCTCATGCATTACAATCCCCAGAGCGGTCATGATTATGGCGAAACGGCTTCGCGACTCGCATCGCCATGGTTTAAAGGAATTTATCTCGGCTTTATCACCATCGGGATGTATCACGGGCTACAGGGGATTTGGAATATCGTCCGCGACTATAAGTTAAAACCGATCGTCGGGTTGAGCATCTTCGGCGTACTCGTGGTCGCAGGGATCATCTTCGTTGCCATGGGATGGAACACGATCCTCACGTTCGATCCCGCGAAACCGTAGTGTCGTGGGCTCGTATCGAGTCCCTGCCGTTGCCTTTTTCTCTTAGTAATACGAGCAGTTTCGCTATGACTCCACTCACCGAGGTCCGTTCAAAGCATATTAGAGAATTATTACGCAATGCTCGCGCGCGTCGCGGCGATTCGGAATTCGTGATCGAAGGGCCGCATCTGATCGAAGCGGCACTCGATAAAGCTCCGAAGCTGATCCTGTATATTGCCGCAACATCTCGCGCCGAGATGCACCACGAACATTTGCTGGCTCGGGCGGCATCGCAGCAAATCCCGGCCTATGCCCTGGCCCAAAAGTTTGCGGAACGAATATCGGACACGCAGGAGACTCAAGGCATGTTCGCGGTGCTCAAATTCCCTTCCGTTCGCGAGGTCCGTGGCGATGCCATCGTTGCCCTCGACGGGGTCCAGGACCCCGGCAATACGGGAACGATCATTCGAACGGCGGCCTGGTTTGGAGTCGAACATTTGCTCTTAGGCAGCGGCACGGCCGATCCATTCGCGCCGAAGGTCGTTCGCAGCACGCAGGGTGCGATTTTCGATGTCGGCCTCGAGATCAATTCCGACCTCATGCGGCGGATTTCGGACCTTGCTGGCGATGGCTGGAGCGTTCTTGCGGCAACGGTCGAAGAAACAGCAAAGCCGGTATTCAGCTTTAAATACCCGAAAAAAGCGTTATTCCTGTTTGGGAGCGAGGCGCGGGGGATCCGGCCGGAATTGCTCGAAATCGTGAAGGACCGAATCGTTATCCCAAAGTTTGGACCGGTCGAATCGCTTAATGTGAGCGCAAGCGTCGCCGTGGTCCTGGCCGAATTTCGTCGCCCCAAAAAGTGACCCAAACGGCAGCGCTGCCTGTTAGGTAAACTGTTCTTTTGACTACCACCCTAACAATACCGTCCCCTTCGGGCGCTCGCCAAGTCACGTTTGGGCCAACCGAACGCTTTGCGGTCATCGCCGGGCCATGCGTCGTTGAAAATGAGAAGCTATTACGGACCGTTGCGGAGCGGCTCCTTGAAATTCAAAATAGGTTACCGGTCGATTTTGTCTTTAAGTCGTCCTATACCAAGGCGAACCGTACCAGTGCCGAAAGTTTTTCGGGGATTGGGATGGAGCGGGCCCTGGCCCTCCTTGAAACGATTCGGAACGATTACGATCTCCCGATCTTAAGCGATGTCCATACGTCGCAGGAATGTTCGCTTGCTGCGACCACCTGCGATATCCTTCAAATTCCGGCATTCCTTTCGCGGCAGACGGAACTCCTGATGGCGGCCGGATCGACGGGCCGTGCTGTGCAAATAAAAAAAGGACAGTTCATGGCACCGGACGATATGCGATTTGCAAAAGAAAAAGTCGAGCGCGCCGGTAACCGAAACGTCTTGCTTTGCGAGCGTGGTACCTTTTTCGGTTATGGCGACCTCGTCGTCGATTTCCGTTCCCTTGTGCGGATGCGCGCGTTCGGTTCGCCGGTCGTCTACGATGCAACGCATTCCGTCCAGCGGCCCAGCCAGGCCGGCGTAAGCGGAGGGGAACGGACGTTTATTGCGCCGCTTGCGCGCGCGGCCGCGGCCATTGGCATCGATGGCCTTTTCCTCGAAACGCATCCAAACCCGCCGGAAGCGCTGAGCGATAAGGATACTCAATGGCCTCTTGCCGAATTGGAATCGCTCCTCGAATCCGTGCTTCGAATTCGCGACATTGCCGCACGTCAGGAATAATACCATGGACTCTTTTCTCACCAGTGCAAAAAAAACGTTTGAACTGGAGTCGCGTGCCGTTCAGGCGACGGAAGCGCATCTCGACGCGCGCGCTTTTGAACAAGCGTGTTCGATCATTCTTCGCGCGACCGGTCGCGTGATTGTGACCGGAGTCGGCAAGTCGGGTCATATTGCGAATAAGATCGCTTCGACACTCGCTTCTACCGGAACACCCGCCTTTTTTCTTCATCCGGCCGAAGCGGCGCATGGGGATGTGGGGATGGTCCAGCGCGATGATACGGTCATTGTGCTGAGTAAAAGTGGCGCGTCGGACGAGCTTTTGATTTTGCTGCCTTCTTTGCGAAGGATCGGAGTTCCGATTATCGCGATCACCTGCGCGGCAGAATCGAAACTTGCTCAAAGTGCACACGAAAGTTCAGGAGCAGTGCTTCTCATCCATTGCGAGGAAGAAGCATGCCCACTCGATCTTGCCCCGACCGCTTCCACGACGGCCATGCTCGTGCTCGGCGATGCGCTTGCCATGGCACTGCTCGAAGCAAGAAATTTTTCGAGTTCTGATTTTGCACGCCTTCATCCCGCCGGTGCCCTTGGACGCAAGCTTACATTCTCCGTGAGCGACCTTATGGCGCGTGGCGAAGCCGTTCCCCGGGTTTCTGAAACCGCGACCATGAATGAAGTCATGATGGAAATGTCACGGAAGCGTTTTGGAGCCACCGCCGTTCTTCATCATGAGCGCCTCGCCGGAATCATTACCGATGGCGACCTCCGGCGTTATTTCGGATCGCACACATCGATCGATCCGCATTCGGTAATGGCGAAAGACCTCATGTCGCTCCGGCCACGGACGATCCCTTCGAGTGCCCTTGCGATCGAAGCGTTACGAGCGATGGAAGAACCGCTCCCGAAGGTAATGCAATTGCTCGTCGTCGGTCGCGATGGATCGCTCGAAGGAATTATCCATATGCACGATATTGTAAAAGCGGGGATCAGCGGATGAAGACCGTTCTATTATTTGTTCTCCTTGTCGGCATTGGCTGTGACGAAGGTCCCAAGGTCATGCCGAGCACGACCGCCGCTCCTGAACTGGGAGCCGATAAACCGGCTCAGGTCAGCTTTAACACGTCAATGAATTTTTCGTCCGATGGTCTGCTCCGCGCGATCCTTCATGCCGGCCGTGTCGAAACATTCGAAGCCAAACGATATACATGGCTGGATAGCGGAGTCAAAGTCGATTTTTACGATAAGCTCGGTCATCATTCCAGCGTCATGATGTCGCAAAGTGCGAAGGTAAACTCGGTGACGAACGATATGACGGCCTATGGACATGTTCATATCGTAAGCGATTCGGGGACGACGGTCGATACCGACTCGCTCGAATGGGAAAATAAAGTCCAACTCATCCATTCCGATGCCGCGGTCCATATTGTCGAAAAAAATGGGCGGACGACCGATGGGATCGGTTTTGAAAGCGATCAGAACCTCGAACATTATCACATTCTTCGACCGACAATCGTTGCGCCGACGGGATCGCTCACGGGTCCTTCTTCCGGAAATGCATTGAAGCCGCCGGTTCAAACCGTTCCAGGGGCAGGGGCGATGCAGGCTACGCCGGTCCCAATCCTGCGCGATTCGTTACGTCCTAAGAAGTAGATCTTATTTTTTTTTCGAATTTTTTTTCTTAACGCCGGGCGGACTCGAAGTTGCGAGTGACGAAGCCTGGTCTTTCTCACGTAACAGGTCCGTGAGCATCGCTTTGTCGGTGGAGTTTCCAAACTCTTCAATGAATTTGAGCGCGGTCATCACGTAGCCTTTCGTATGAACGGTGTGATTGCGAATAACGTCGAAAGCGCGCTCAATTCCGGTACGATCCGGTCCAACGGTGCCAGTATTGGCAGTTTCTATGTCGGACGGTTTCGAAGTGTGAAGAACAGGGCTCGGATTCATTCTAAAAGGTAAACCCAAACCTTGCTTATTTTGGTTTAGTCGGCGAGGAAATTAGAAAACGTGTAAAGACCATGCGTTTTCGACCGAATGCAGTGGGAAGATCGTATTTTTGGACTCGTCTTCAGAGGTTCGTAACGGTTTGCTTCGGGATCTTCTGATCGGTTTGCGATAAGTTTAAGCATATTCATGTCGAAAATACTGGCCGGACTAAATCCGGCCCAGCGGGCCGCCGTCTCTCAATTAACGGGACCGGTTATGATCGTGGCAGGTGCGGGTTCTGGAAAAACACGCGTCCTGACCCATCGTATTGCGCTCTTACTCGAGGAAGGGAATCGTCCGTGGGAAATCCTCGCACTCACGTTCACGAACAAAGCGGCGAGCGAGATGAAAGAACGCATTTCGTTCCTCGTTTCGCCAACGCTGGCTCGCGATCTCTGGATGGGTACGTTCCACTCGATCTTTGCGCGCATTCTTCGCCGCCATGCAAGCGAATTGGGTTATACCTCGAGCTTTACGATATACGACAGCGACGATTCCCTCAATGCGGTTAAGCAGGCGATGAATGCGCTCTCGATTTCGAAAGACCAGTTCAATCCGAACGCGGTGCGGTCCAAGATTTCGAGCGCAAAAAATCAGATGGTCTCGCCGGAGGAATATGAACGCCTGGCGCGCGATATCTTTTCAGAACAGGTCGCGCGGATTTATCCTGAATACCAACGTTCGCTCAAACTGGCCAATGCGATGGACTTCGACGATCTTCTCCTCAAGACCATCGAACTCTTCGATACCCACAAAGAGACGCTTTCGCAATATCAGCAAAAATTTCGTTTCATTCTTGTCGATGAATATCAGGATACGAACCGCGCCCAATATGCGATCATTAAGCGCCTGGCAGAGCAGCACAGCAATCTTACGGTCGTGGGGGACGATGCACAGTCGATCTACGCGTTTCGCGGTGCCGACATCGGGAATATTCTCGATTTCGAGCGCGATTACTCGGGGACGACCGTGTTTCGTCTCGAGCAGAATTATCGTTCCACAAAATCGATCCTTGCCGCAGCGGACGAGCTGATCAAGAATAATAAAGGCCAGATCCCGAAAACCCTATTTACCGAGAATATGCGCGGCGAGCCCGTGCGTATTACGCAATGCATGGACGAGCGAGACGAAGCCAGCTCGGTCGTTCGGACGATCGAGGAAGAGATTCGTTCCGCGAAGCTCGATCTCCGAGATTTTGCCATCCTGTACCGTACGAATGCTCAAAGCCGCGCGATCGAAGATGGCTTACGCCGGCAGGGCATTCCGTACACGATCGTGGGCGGTACCGCATTCTATAAGCGAAAGGAAATTAAAGATGTGCTGGGATACGTGCGGCTGCTGGTAAATCCCAACGATTCCGAAAGTCTCCTGCGTGTGATCAATACACCGCCGCGGGGCATCGGTGCAACGACGATGGAGCACGTCGCGCTCTATGCTCGAGACCATAATAAGAGCCTGATGGGTGCGCTCGAAGCGATCGACTTCGTTCCCGGCATCCAAAGCCGCGCCGTACAGCGGATCCACGAGTTCACCAAACTATTGCTCAAATATGCATCCCTTCGCGACAAGATGTCGCCCAGCGAACTCATGCGCGCGCTGATCGATGCGACCGGGATCTTGCAGGAACTGAAACTCGAGAACACGATGGAAGCGCTTTCCCGGCGGGAGAACATTCAGGAATTCCTTTCCGGGATCACCGATTATTTTCACGAAAAGCCGGACGCCACACTCGAGTCGTTCCTCGAAGAGATCTCGCTCTTAAGCGAAGTCGATCAGTCCGACGGAACGAAAAATGCTGTGACCCTCATGACGCTTCATTCGGCGAAAGGGCTGGAATACCCCGTCGTGTGTATTACGGGGCTGGAGGACGGACTCTTCCCGAGCCAACCCGTGCAGAGCGATCGTGAGCCGCGAGACCTGGAAGAGGAGCGGCGGCTCTTTTACGTTGGCATCACGCGCGCCATGCGGCGCTGCTATATCTATTACGCGCTCGAACGGCTGCGCTTCGGCGAGACCGTGCGGGCCATGCCGTCGCGATTCCTGGAAGAGATCGAGCGCTCCGGAGCGACCGAACATGTTACCAGCTTTGGAACGAAACCTCGCGTTCGGGAAAGTTACAGCGAGCGCGCGCAGCAAATTTCCCATCTGTTTGCGGGCTCGCCAGTCGTCAACGGCCGCACCTTTTCTCGGAAACGGAAGGAACGGACGATCTCGCTCGATGAAGAACCGCGCGCGAGCTATTCGCAGATCGAAGAGACCTCGAACCTGCACAACGGCTCACGGGTCTTTCACGAGACCTTTGGCGAAGGCCGAATTATTGCGCTGGCCGGACAGGGGGATAAAGCGAAAGCGACCGTCGAGTTCCCAAAATTCGGCCGCAAGAACCTGATGCTCAAGTTTGCGAACCTGAAGGTGCTTTGATCGGGACGGGAAGCGCTATTGCTCTATAGAGAAAGCGCTTCGGGCACCGTCAGTACGTCCTGATGGTGCTCGCCGCGTGCCGTGTGTGAAACGCGCTCCGCGGCATCGAAGATTTTTTTTACGGGCAGGCGGTCTAAGCAGAAATAATCGGGATTGATACAGGTCCCTCGGAAAAAGCACTTACAGTGCGCGTCCGGCTGGACGATCTCTCCCAGTCCATAGAGATCGCCAAATTCATACGGATTAAAAATATTATTGATAAGAACGATCTTCTTTTTGAGTGCGATCGCAATGTGCAAGCCCATCGTAACGCCGGTCACGATCAGTTCACAGTGCTGCATAAGGGCAATAAACTGCCGAAGTTCGAAAAATCCGAGGTACTGTGCGCGTCCTTTGGTGATTCTATGGATCTCTCGGTTGCGGGCGTCCTCGTCCGGACCCCCCAGGAGCAATACATTTTTGCCGCTTTGAAGGAGTTGTTCCGCCAGGGAAGCCCAGTGTTCGATGCTCCAGAGACGGGAGGTCCAACGCGCACCGGCGCCGGTATTGAGTCCCACCAGGGGCCGGGAAATGTCGAGACCCGGAAAGACCTCATGGGAAGGAAGATTGAGAATATATTCCTCCCCGTGAAAGGCGTAGCCGCAGATTTCGAATAGTTCCGTAGGATAATCTTTTCGGTTCTCGAGACTCACGGCATCGAACACGCCGGTAACGAATTTTTCCTGCGCGCGGGAATTAGCCGGTTGGGATTCGCCAAACGGCCCGAGAATAAATCCTTCTTTTCGATCGGCCTCGAGCGTGGAAGCGAGCGCGCAGGCATAATGATCTTTATCGAGATTGATCAGCCGCGAAAAATGGACCGCGTGTAACGTCTGGAGGTTCTCCGTTTTCCAGGAAAGGATCCGGTCGACATGCGACCCGGGAACTAATTCTGGCGTCTGGGTGAGCCACCAGATGCGTGCATGGGGATGGTCTGTTTTTAGAACATGCAGCAGGGGCGTGGTACGGAGGACATCTCCGGCCGCTCCCAGCTTGATGATCAGGATGTTCTCTTTGACCGGATCGTAGTACGGGCAGCCATCGCAGACCACACCCTCGCGTTTGTTCGGAACGCACGGAATATCGCCACGAAAGTGTCGGCAATTGGAGTGGACGATCGGTAACACGGGGCGCGCAGTGCTGAAAACCTTAACGGGACCGGGGCTGACCTCGCCGTTCGGGCCGCATACCCGGGCGACCCGCGCCGGTTCGCGTGATGCGTGCCGCACGCGAAGCGCGCCGTTCGCGGGCTTCCGCCGAAGGCCGGCCTTTCTGCGTTTGGTACGAAATTCCGGGCGAGCGCGTCGCTGCATTCTTGACGATCATCTCACCGAGCAAGCCGATGGAGATGAGTTGTGCGCCCACGAGAATGAGTAATAGTCCGAGAAGAAGCAGCGGACGATTGGAGAGCGAAGTTTGACCTAACGCCCATTGGACGGTAAGCCAAATATCGATCACAAATCCCGCGATCGCCATGAGCGTCCCGATCGTTCCAAAAAGGTGGAGCGGCCGCTTGCCGTAACGGTTGGTAAAAACAATGCTCATGAGGTCCAGGAACCCTTTAAAAAACCGGCTGGACCCGAATTTCGATTTGCCGAATTTGCGAGGGTGATGCGTAACGACAATTTCCGTTACCCGGAATCCCTGCCAATAGGCGAGCGCCGGAAGATAGCGATGAAGTTCTCCATAGACCTGGAGGCTGTCGGTCACTTCCTTGCGATAGGCTTTAAGGCCACAGTTGAAATCGTGTAGCCGGATCCCGCTGAAGAAACTGGTGACCCAGTTGAAGAATTTGCTGGGGCCCGTTTTGCTCATTGGATCGTGCCTCTTCTTTTTCCATCCGCTTACGAGGTCGTATCCTTCTGCGAGTTTCCCGATCAGGTTTACGAACTCTCGGGGATCGTCCTGAAGATCGGCGTCCATCGTGATCACAATGCCATATTGCGCTTCCGCAAATCCCGCGGCCAGTGCGGACGATTTTCCAAGGTTCCGCCGGAACGTGAGTGCCGTTACGCGGGAGCTTGTTGCCAAAATGTCTTCGAGAATTTCACCCGAGCGGTCCGTTGAACCGTCGTTGATATAGATAATTTCGTACTTCGGCCCGGCCAGGCGCGAGCATTGCTGTTTGACGAGCGCAGTAAGTTCCCTCAGGGAGTCCTGCTCGTTATAAAGCGGCACGACAACGGATATCCCGAGTTTCGTGGCGAGGTTTTGAGCCGAGGCCGGAGTCACGCGCTCGTCCGGACGCGGCACTCGTTCCTCACTCCGGGCCGTGCGGTCCTCGCTTCGAGTAATTCGTTCCTCCCCGCGAGGGGCTCGTTCTGCGGGAACTTCTGACCGGCGCGCAAGGATCGGCTCCGCTCGCCGGGGTTCCGCGGCGCGCTCTTCTTTGACGGGCCGCTCCGTTCGGGAAGCCGCAGGAATGACGAGAGCCGGCTGCTCCTGCGCAGTTCGAGGCGTGCGTTCTCGTTCGGGGCGGTCGGACCTACGTTCTTCCCGCGGACGCTCGGGGCGTTGCGGACGTCCGGGCTGTTGGCGGGTCATCCGCTCGGCAATGACATCTTCTCGCTGTGGTCTCTGCGGTTCGCTCGATTCTGAAGAAGGCTCTTCTCCCTGCATGGGTTCTTCGGATTCGGCTTGGATTTGCCGCGGGCCTCCTCTTCGAAGTGCCGCGCGTTCCTGTTGTCGAAGCCGTGCGCGTTCACGGCTGCCAAGTTCGTTCGAGCGATTGTCGCTCGAGGAGTCAGTGGCAGGAGACTCTTCGGCGGAAATCTCCTGGCGTTTCGTTCCTATCTCTATTTCCGGAGCGATCTCGCCGGTAGCGGCCGAGGGTTCGACCGGTGCCGTGTGCTTCGCAGCTCGCTCGACGTCGGAAGAATGCGCCAGGGGCGCGGAAGTCGTTTGGTCGCCCGATTTTCTGGCAAGGCGTTCCGCGATGATATCGCGATACGAACTCGCCGTCGCAGCCGGAACGCGGGCAGGAGAGGGACTTGCAGGTTCTGTAACGTTCGAGCCGGAGGGTGTGAGTGAGTCCGTATTTGAAGTTTCCTCGGCTGATGGCTCTTGGCCTGGTTCGGGTTGGATCTGGAGTTCGTCCTGCATAGAGTCGATAATGGTCCGGAGAGTAGCCAAAAACGCGACGATCGTCCGTCAGGACAGCCCGATCTTGCCGGGCGTGGCGTTTGGCCTGCAAAAATAGAAAACCTGTAAACTAAAAAAGACGAACTTTAATTAACGGCAAGCGAAAATTGTTCGAGCCGCCGGAATAATTTCATTTTTTGCGATAAATATGAACAAATCTCGTATTTCCGCTATTATCAAGCTCTTTCTAAGGAAAACATAGGATGGCCGAGGACAAAAAATCACCCTTACCTAAACGCAGCGAAGATTTCAGCGCATGGTATAACGAGATCGTCTCCCGGGCGGAGCTGGCGGAGCACAGCCCGGTGCGCGGCTGCATGGTGATCCGTCCGAACGGTTATGGTATCTGGGAGCTCATGCAGCAGGCACTCGACCGGATGTTCAAAGAGACCGGCCACCAGAATGCCTACTTTCCACTTTTTATTCCACTTTCGTTCATTGCGAAAGAGGCGAAACACGTCGAAGGTTTTGCTCCGGAGCTCGCGATCGTGACGAAAGGCGGTGGGAAAGATCTCGAAGAACCGCTCGTCGTTCGGCCCACGTCCGAGACGATCATTTACTCGATGTACGCGAAGTGGGTACAATCGTACCGCGATCTTCCCATCCTCATGAACCAGTGGGCGAACGTCGTCCGGTGGGAAATGCGTACCCGGCTCTTCCTTCGCACGATGGAGTTCCTGTGGCAGGAGGGGCACACGGCCCATGAGACCGAACAGGAAGCCGAGGAGGAGACCTTACGGATGCTCGGCGTCTATCGTACGTTTATGGAGCAATATCTCGCGATGCCTGTCCTGACGGGCCTCAAGACCGAAAGCGAGCGGTTCGCCGGCGCGCTCCGGACCTATTCTGCCGAAGCTCTGATGCAGGACAATAAAGCGCTTCAAAACGGAACGAGCCATAACCTCGGTCAGAATTTTGCAAAAGTCTTTGGATTGCAATTCCAGGGTCGTTCGGGAGAGTTGGAATACGCCTGGAATACTTCCTGGGGAGTATCGACGCGGATGGTCGGTGGTCTTATCATGACGCACTCCGATGACGACGGCCTTGTGACCCCACCTCGCGTGGCGCCGCTCGAACTCGTCATCGTTCCCATTTTCAAATCCGATGCGGAGCAGCGTACGGTCATGGAAGCGGCCGAAGCGGTGTTCCGGGAACTGAAAGCGGCGGGCGTTCGCGTCAAGCTCGACGATCGGGACAGCCTGAGCCCCGGCGCGAAATTCTTCGATTGGGAAACGAAAGGCGTTCCACTCCGCATGGAACTCGGACCCAAGGACGTACAAAACAATTCCGTTGTCATCGTTCCCAGAATTTCGCTCGACTCCGAAGAACCCGCGAAACCCGGACGCAAGCAAAAGCTCTTCATCGCCCGGGCCGAACTTGCCGGACGCGTTCGGTCCCTGCTCGAACAGCTTCAGACGCAGCTCTTCGAAAATGCGATGGCCCGCCGCGAAGCGAATAGTTACCGGGGCGTGACCGATTACGGCGAAATGAAAACACTCGTGGACCGCGATGCCGGTTTCGTCTATGCCGGGTGGTGCGGCTCCGCGGAGTGCGAAGCAACGGTCAAAGAAGAGACCAAGGCGACGATCCGGGTGATCCCATTCCCCGAGTTCCAAAGCGCGACCCGGCCTTCGCACTGCATCGTGTGCGGCACTTCGTCGAAGCACGAGGTCGTCTGGGCAAAAGCATATTGAGCATGTACCGGATCATTGTTCGTACGTGCGATGCCGTCAGTTCCCTCCACGGTGCGGCCCGGCCCTTCGGCTTAAGCAAACGGGAAACGATCGAGACCTGTTTTCGGAGTCTTCTGAACGCGGTCGAGCGCTTCCCGCATAGCGTCCATATTGTTGCCGATCGGATCTCGGACGGACTGCGCGATTTTTTTCGGTCGTATCCGGTCACGATGACGGAAGGGAGTTTTGGGAACGATGAATCGCTCCGCACCAGCCTTCGCCTGGCGCTCGGGTATGACCGTTCCGACTGGATCTATTTCTGCGAGGACGATTATCTTCACGCGCCGCACGCGTTTGAGTGGACGAACGACCTCATCGAACACCGCGAGTCGATTCTTTTGACCCGGAGCCGTCGCGGCCTGCGGCGTTTCATTCCGAACGATCATCGCCGCCGGTTACATACGATGCCGCTCGTTATTCATCTGCCCGATTATCCGGACCGGTATAAACCGCGTGAGCGAACACCTTCCTATCTTTTTGTTTCGCAGTATTGCCACTGGCGGCAGGTGACGAACACGACGTTTTCGTTCCTCCTGCAGGGTTCGACCGTTCACACCTACCGCTCCGCGCTCGAACGGGCTTCGCACGGGGCGGACGATGGCCTCCTCAGCCGCGCGATCTACGCCGGAGATAGGTTCCAGGGACGGGCCCTCTGCCTTTCACCGGTCCCGGGGGTTGCCACCCATATGCACGAGCATACGATGACGCCGCTGGTCGATTGGAAACGAATAAAAGACGCCCGCGCGGGAACGCTGTGATTATTCGCGGACGAACCGGGCGATCGATTCGCGGTTCCCGTACGTCGCGCGGACCAGGTACATCCCCGGCGGCAGGGAACCGGCCTCCCACTCATAGAGGCCGGTGACGGAAAATCGGTCCACGGTCCGGCCGAGAAGATCGAGCACGGTAACATCCGCGCGATCGGCGCCCTGCAGTTCGAAGGTCGCGTTTTCCGTAACGATGCCGGGAACGATGGAAATGGAAAACGGCACCGAAGTCACTTCCAACACGGTGGAAAGCGATCGCGTAAAGCAATACTGGCTTGTAGTGTTTCCGGCCGTATCGGCCGCCTCGATGCAAAACGTGGAAGGCTGCGTTGGATCGACCGGAGCGATCAAAAGGTCGAACGATTTGGCTCCCGGATTTAAAAGCGTTAGCGAAGGGAACAGCGAGACATTCGAGGAATCCAGGATCGTAATCGATTGAAGCCCTCGGTCCCACGGACGGTTATCCCGCACGTGGAGATCGAGCCAGTTCGACGTACTGTCCCACGTGATCACCGGCGAGAGCGAATCGGGCAGCGGGCAGTAATAAAAATCGGCGGTCGACGCATTGCCCGCGATGTCCTTCATTTCGACGGTTCCCACCCCCGTTTTCATGGTATCGAGGACACAGACGGAATATGCAACAGAATCCGATCCCGATTGAAAACTTGCCGTGAGTTGCAGGTTCGCCATCGCGATCGCGCGGATCGAATCGATTCCGGAACGATCGACTCCGGTATCGGTCGCGAGCATGTTCGTGCAATGGGAGTTGCAATCGCTTCCATCGAAACTTCCGGTCCGGGACTCGACGGTCGAGAGCGGAGCGGCATGGTCGGCCGAACGCGACCCATCGAGCAGCAGGAGCTGCGCATAGATCGCGGCGTTGCTCACTCCATTTCGGTAATCGGTCCACGCGGCGATAATCCCGTCGGTCCGGGGGACGATGGCGACTTGTTTTGCCGTCTTTCCGGTGTTGCAAACGGGAACGCCCCAGGTACTCTTCGTCCGATAGGTGGGCCAAAAACGGTTCCCAGATTTATCGATACGCTGGGCATAAATACAGGTGTCCGGGCCGCCGGTCGCGCCGAATCGAGCATCGTTCCAGACGGCGAGGACCGTCGTATCGAAAGCCGCCGCCTGAAATCCCACTTGCCCGTTCGATTGCCGCACGATATCGTATGCCGTCCCGCCGCCGGGGCGTGGCTGGTTGCCGGTCGCCGGCACTCGGACCATCGAGATCGCATTATCGGTACTGCCCGGTTTCTGGTTCTCGAATGGAACTAAAATGCCGCGGTCGTCCGGCAGGCCCTCGATCGCGGAATCGTCGGAAAAGATCTGTGGCCACGTTTGGTCGTAGAGCATATCGCCGGTCACGTTGATCGCTTGCCCCCAGACCATGGTCGAATCGAACGGATCGGCCGCGCGGATCCGCGTCGCCATAATATCCTGCCCAAATCCGGTGACACTCGTCACTTCCCAGGCCAGCATCACTTCCTGGCCATCGCGGCGCATGGAGATATGGGTCGCATTCGCGGTATAGCAGGAACCGCAGTTTTCCTGAAAGACCTGAAACCCGTGCAGACCCCAATACGCATTTCCGCCGGAACTGAAATGATTGGCCCGGACCGCAATGGGAAGTACGGAACCATCTTCCCAGGCGATATAACATCCTCCGTTACCGTCGTCGCAGATCGCCGGGCGACGCTGACCGCCGCCGCCGGTATCGGCGATCGTACCGGAATTGCCAAAGCTCGCTCCGCCGCCGGAGAGACGATTGAAATAAATATCGGGTTGACGCTGGGACTTCGGATCGCGGTAATCTTCCCACGCCACAAAAGCGCCGCCGCGGCCATCGGAGCAGATCGCCGCATTGATCTGATTTCGAGTTCCCGTGGAGACGGCGAACCCGGCAGCGCCGCCGGCAAGAGAACCGTCGGCCATGATATGCTGGCCATACAGATCGATCCCGTTGGAAGTCGAGGAATTGCGCGCGTCCTGCCAGACGACATACGCTCCGCCATTTCCATCGGAAGCGACGATGGGATTCGTCTGTGCGGCGTTCGTGCTCGGCGCCGCAAGCCGAACTCCGTTCATCGTCCACACCGGATGGCCGGAATAGTCGAGGCGCTGCGCATAGATATTCGTGGTGCCGCCGTTGCGCGTGTCCTGCCACGCGATAATTGCGCCGTTAGCGCCGTCGGAGCACATTGCCGGCATGGTGTGCTGGCTCCCGGCCAGCGTACAGACCGGAGTATTGCGAGTGGAATCGGAATACCATTGGGCTCGCAGCGGCGCACACACCGCGGCGAGCATGCCGCAGATCAAAAGGGATCGGGAAAACATTCCTTGATAACATCGTTACGCGAAATAACGATGCCAAAAAATAGATTTCCCTTTTTATTCGTGGATAAACTGCCGCTCGAGGACCGTCGTCCCGGTCTTGATACGAACGACGTACGTACCCGGCGTTAGACCCGCTGCATTCCATTCATAAGCGCCTTCGATATGGAACCGATCGACTTCGCGGCCAAGAACGTCGAAGATCGAGACCTCGGCGGACGGAGCACCTTGTAGTTCGAAGAGCGCCGAGCCGCTTACAGGATTAGGAAGAATGCTTACCGAGACCGGAGCCATGCCGTTCGCCGTCACTCCCGCCGTCGCTCCGAGCGCGAAGGAATAGGATGCCGTTGTGTTTCCGACCGTATCCGAGGCCTGGATCGAAAAACTCGCCGGCTGCGTCGTATCGAATTGTGTTACAGTAACATCGAAGCTCTTCGCACCGGGCTTCAGCGTGGAGAGCTGCGGGCTGAAATTGACGTTCATGGGACTGGCCGCCTGCACCGAAAGCAGTCCGCGGTCCCAGGCGCGATTGTCCCGGAAATGAAGAATGAATCCGTTCGGGATCGAATCCCACGTGACGGCGGGGGCGAGCGTATCGGCGATCGTGCAGTAGGTCACCGTTTCCATTTTATTATTGCCGGAGACGTCCTTGATATTGACCGACGCAAAACCATTCTGCATCGAATCGATCACGCAGACGCCAAATTGAGCGGAGGCCGCTCCAGGCGTAAAGCTCGAACCGGAAAACTTCATATTGGTGAGCGTCATTGCTGCGATGGAAGCAATGCCCGAGGCAAATTCACCGGTGTCCTTCGCGAGAATTTCGGTGCACCGCGCATTGCATGGCATCTTCACGCTATCGACGCTTCCTTCTGTCGAAAGGACCGATGTAATCGGTGGGCTCAGATCGATCGTGCTCGCCGGGTAGCCGTCGCCAACGATAAGCTGCGCATAGATATCGGCATTGCCATTTCGGAAATCGGTCCAGGCGGCAATCGCGCCGTTATCGCGCGCAACCAGCGTGACCTGTTTAGCATTCCATGGGTGACTACCCGAATCGCCAGAAATTGCGAGCCCCCACTTGCTCGATGTACCGGGCGTTGGGAAATACTTCCGCCCATTCCGGTCGATCCGCTGTGCAAAGATCATCGTATCTTGCCCATCCCAGGCATCGTTCCAAACGGCGAGGATGCCGGTACGTGTTGGGTCCGGATCGACAAGTTTCACTGATTTCATTCCCATTTGACCATTCGGCTTTTGTTCGACGAACCATGGTCCGTTGCCGGCGGGAGGCAAAAGAGTGCCGCCGTCTCCTTCGATCCTGCGCATTGCAACATCGAAGTCCGAAGCAGAACCTGGCTGTGTAAAAATGAACGGGATGACGGCGCCTCGCGCACCGAGTACACTCGAGTCGTCGCTAAAAATTCGAGGATTCATCTGGTCCGTAATTCCATCTGCGGATACTTCGATCGCACGGGCCCATTCGAACACCGTATCGGTGAGCGAATTATTTCTCATTCGCTGTGCATAGACCTCCTGATGTCCCGTGCTGGAGTTTGTGACTTCCCACGTTAACATCAACTCATTGCTATCTCGGTTGATCGAAACATTTTTCGACGGATTGGAAGTGTTTTCGCTCGCGTAGATCAGAAAGCCGGGATTGGGCGCCGGGTCCCAAAGCTGGACACCGTTCGAGTCGATATGGGTCGCATAAATTCCATTCGGATTGCTCGCATTACTTGTCCAGGCAAGGAAGCACCCGCCCAGGCCATCGTTCGTCAGGACCGGGCCTGTTTGTTTATTTTGGAACGTATCGACGGGCAAGCCGAGGAGCGATTGCACATAATAAGAATAGGTTCCCTCGCCCGGATACGACTTAAGGTCCAGTTGCGTATCGCTTGTTACGGCGGCAATACTGAAGGACCCTTTCCCGACAATGGTCAGGGAAAGATTGATCATATATGGCTTAAAATGCGCGGCGGAATCGTGGAAGTAGGTGATATACTTTGGATGACTATGCGTCCCGATATTGATCGTGGTAATCGTTCCCTTCGTACCGGTCGTTGCAAGCCCGAATTTGACTCCATTACGCCATAAGCGGTTCATCCAGATATCCGGGCGGGACCCGGTAATGTTCGTGCGGTTATCTTCCCATGCCACGTACGCGCCGCCACGGCCATCGTCGCAGATCGTCGGATTGTTGCAGCCGTTAATTCCAATGGCGACTGGAAGGGCGCTATCCGGATAGGCGAGTGTACCATTGGAGAGAATATGCTGAGCAAAAAGGCAGGTCCCGAATTGGACCGCGAAGCGAGCATCCGACCAAACGATATAGGCCCCACCGCTGTCATCGGAAGTAATAATGGGCATCGTTTGCGGACTTGCACTGCCGGTCTGGGTGCAGACTTTTACGCCATTCCTTTTCCATGTCGCTCGGCCGCTGGCATCGAGGTGCTGGGCGTAAATTTGGAAAACGCCATTGCGGCCGTCTTCCCAGGCGAAGATCGCGCCTTCGGCGCCATCGGTGCAGCCTTTGGGATAATCCTGCTGTCCGACCGTATCGCAGACCACCGTATTCGTCGTCGAATCGGAGGCCCATTGGGCAGTCGCGAGCGGGGCGCTAAGCAGGAGCGCGGCAGTCGCTAAAACAGATGAAAGGAATAAGCGGGAAGAACAGAACATCATGGTACGAATAAAGGAAAGTGGGGTACGTCGCATGAATAAAGGAATGTGGGGTACGTCGTTTGTGGATTTCAGACTCGCCGACACACTAAATTCTTATTGTGAAGCGAAGAGCAATCCGGAAATGGTGAAACTCCGAAGTTATCACTTCATAACAAAGAATTCATATACTATTATTCCTCCAGAAAAGCTCGCATGAATTCGAATGATTTATGAATGAATGTGTTTTCGAAGCGTCCTTTTTTCAAAAATCTTATGGAATTCCACCGTTCAGAAGGCAGCCAATTTTCACGAGATATTCGCCGCCTCGATTTTAGCGAGGTCTGTAGCCTTCGGGACTGGCTCGATCGCTACATACGTCTCGAGTTCGAAGACCGGCGCTCTACGGACAGCAAACAACTTTTCCCGATGCTGGTCCGCTCGAACCGTGAATATGAAGGGGATCTGGGCGTTTTTGTGCGCGACGCCGAATAACCTCGTTGCCGATTCTGAATAATCCCGGGGCCGGAGCAGAATAACCTCGGGGCCGGAGCAGAATAACCTCGGGGCCGAAGCAGAATAATCTCACGGCTTACGGAACTGCACGGGCTTCCACTCGAGGAAGAGCGGCTTGCATTTATTTCGTTGGTATTTTCCGGTGCTCGTTACCGGAATATCATTCCCAAAGACCACCGCCTTGGGCGTTTTCGAAAACGGCAGCCGTTCGCGGCAATACGCGAGCACTTCCGCTTCCGTCAGCACGGCCCCTTCGACCGGCTGGACGTAGGCGCCGACCTCCTCGCCATAAAAATCGTTCTCGAACCCGACGGCGATCGCGGCCTTTACGTTGGGACACCGAGCGAGGACTTCGTCGATCTCCAGCGGGGAAATATTCACTCCGCCGCGAATAATAAGTTCCTTGAGGCGTCCCGTAATAAAAAAAAAGGTCCTGCCGCGTTCGTCCCGTTCGTAAAAGCCCTCGTCGCCGGAACGAAACCATCCGTATCGGAACGTCTTTTCATTCGCTTCCTCGTTCTCGTAATAGTATTTCATGACGTTCTCGCCGCGGACCGCGATCTCGCCTTTTTCCCCGGCCGCAAGTTCGTTCCCGTTCTCGTCGGCGATCATCATGTCGTTCTGCGGGATCGGGACGCCGATCGAAGGATAGCCAAAGTCCCGCATCCAATGGCGATGCTCTTCCGGAGTCAGGTCGATGGGAAGGAAACACGAATAGCAGGTCGTTTCGCTGAGTCCGTAACCATGGACGATCGGAATGCCGAACATCTCCTCGAACTGCGCGCCGAGTTCGACCGTGAGCGGTCCGGCCCCGCAGATGAGGTGCCTTAGAGTGGCGAACGCCGAGTGGCGAGTGGCGAGGGGTGAATCGCCACTCGCCATTTTGCGATCCTTATAATACTCTATGAGAAAAGCAAGCAACGTCGGCACGACACTGACGACATTCACTCTCTCCTTTGCTATTCTTTCAAAAAAATGTTCCGACTGGAATTTCTGGTTGAGCACGACCGTGCCTCCGAAATACATCGGCGTCACGAGCGTCACAATGGTTCCGTTGACATGGTGGATCGGAAGGACGCACATCATCCGCTGGCGGTTCGTCATCGCGTGCCAGTCGGTAATGCCCCTGGCATCGGCCAGAAGGTTATGTTGGGTCAGGACGACGCCCTTCGGATTTCCCGTGGTGCCGCTGGTATAGACGATCAGGGCTTCGTCTTCGATCGTCACGGCTTCTTCGCTCGAGAACATAGCAGAAGCATTGCGCAGCTCGTCCTCGAATCGTTTGCTGCAGGATATGACCCGTAGGTCGGAGGCGAGCGATTTTACGATCGGAGAGATTCGCTCTTCATAGTCTTTTCTCAAAAAAGCCAGTTTTGCGCGGCTGTTTTCGAGAATAAAACGAATGCGGTGATCGTCTTCCGAGAGGCTTACGGGCACGATGCACGCGCCCATGAGCCAGGCGGCAAAATACTGGATGACCGTATCGGAATGATTGTGGCTGATCGTCGCAACCCGATCGCCGCGGCGCACGCCGTGACGGTGCAACACATTGGCGCATTTCCCGACGAGCGTAAAAAAATCCTTGTACGAAAATTCGCTCCGCGCGCCGGCCAGATCGTAAAAAATCAGATAGGGTTTGGTATCGTATTGGCGCGCCTGCTTAAAGAGTAACTCGCCGATGTTCCGATACTCCGGGACAGCCCTGGATGGCTGTCCCGCGGCGGGGGCGGCGCCGGTCCTGCGCGCCTGTTCAATTTTTTTTAGGATTGCTTCCGATAGCATGGCGAAAGCAACCGCATAGCACCGGAAATATATTCCCGGTGCCATACAAAATCGGAGCGATTATTTGACCACGATCATTTCGCGCCGGAGCACGGCATCGCCAGCCTGCAAAACATATTGATAGCTCCCGCTTGCAAGCTGCTTCGTGTCGATCATGAGCATGTGGAAACCGGAACTCATATTTTCATCGGTCGGCGTCTGGACGATCACGCCCGTCGAATTATAGATACGGAGCGTGACGTGCTCCGGCTTATCGAGCGTGAAGTGGACCATCGCTTCCTCCATCGCTGGATTGGGATAGACGGGTTCCATAATGACATTTGTCTGGGAGGGAATTTCGACTCCAGCCGCAACAGCCGTAAAGGAGCTATGCATAGTAGAAGCGTGCACGGTGCAAAGGAATGTGTAGGTACCAGCGGAAGGAACTACATATTTTTCGTCGCTACCGCCCGGCGGCATTCCACTCGAGGCTCCGTCATCGACAACGGTATTGCCGTTTAATGTAACTTTTAATGTATGTATGCTAAAATTCATTTGCCAATCAATCGTGTCTCCAACGTTCACAGTGAAGGGAGCAGAAGGCGAGTAGACAAACCCATTACTGCCGAAGACGGCCATAATGACGTGCGTCGTTGCTTTGGCACTTCCGGCAACGACAAGGAATAAGATGAGAAAAATCGGGTATGAACGTTTCATAGGTTCTCCAAAGTGTGTGAATAAACTCAGTGTGTCAAAGATAATCATTTTCCACTCGCGGCGGGTGGAAAGGCTGTAAACGCGCCGGTCATGCCTTCGTCCACGTGTTTATCGCATTGGTATTCGTAGGAGCCGGCAACGGTGACGACGTACTGATAGCTCTTGCCGGAATGAATATGCGTAATGGCTGCCGCGCCTTTCGGAGCTTTTGTGAGTGTGAGCGGGTGCTCCGAAAAATTACCGCTCCAGACGATCGTATCTCCGACCGAAACCTTGAGCGATTCCGGGGCATAGCCATCGCCGAGCGACCCGCCGAAGGTGATGACGTGCCTCGTCGCATGCGCCGCGCCAAACGCAAGAACAATAAAAGCGAACACGGTTACAATTCTGACCACAACGGTTGGGATTTTCAGCATAAAACTCCTTTTGGTGATTATAATGATTGACACATCGGCGCGATGCGGAATTACAAGCTCAGCAATATGGGATCTGTGGCGATCTAGGGGCGCAGACGACCGGCGATTATTACGTTCGCGTTGAACGTGGCACCCTGTGGAGCTTGCGATCGCGAGGTAAACCCGAACGATTCGAGTTGTGTTGAGGCCCGGCTGCGGATAAAATCATTGGCCGGAGTGGCGAAATTGGCAGACGCGCGAGACTTAGGATCTCGTATCGCAAGATGTGCAGGTTCAAGTCCTGTCTCCGGCACGATCGCACGGTAGCGCATGCTTCCGCTTGCGCTCACGAATCATAAGCACACGTATCATCGGCACGAGCGAAAGCACGTGCTCCACTATTGGAATGACTTCTACCATACACGAGAAGAGCCAGGTCGCCCGCGAGCTGGAAATCAAGGTCGACGAGGCCGAACTTCAGGCGGCTTTCGACGAAGCGTATAGGACCATGCGGCCGCGGCTGAACCTGCCGGGATTTCGGCCGGGCAAGGCCCCTATCGGGCTTGTCAAAAAAATGCATGGCGACGCCATCGAGGGCGACGCGCTCGAAAAACTCGCGCAGGAAAAGTTCCGCGAAGCCGCGGAGGAGTATAAGATCGAGCCGCTCGGCTCGCCGGTCATGACCGACCTGCATCGCCATCCGGGCGAAGGCGCCCATTTCCGGATCATGTACGAGGTCCAGCCGCCGATCGAGATCAGGGATTTTTCCGGCATGGAGATCGAACAGAAAAAGATCGAGATCACCGAGCGGGACGTGACCGAGCGGATCGAACGCCTTCGTTTCGGCCTCGCCGAGCGCGAACCGGTTGCGAAGGTCGAAGACATCCATACGATCGTCAAGATCCAGATGGCGGAGCTCGATGTCGCCGAGGACCGCGAACCGGGGAAGTCCGAAGAGACGGAAATTTACCTGGGCGATCCGGAGATCATTCCGGAATTACAAAAAGCGTTGATCGGAACGGAAGTCGGCGGCAAAACCGTCATCGAACTGCCGCACCGCCATCGCGAGCCGGGAACGGACTTGATGAAGGAAGAGATTGGCCGGGTCGAAGTAACGGTCGTCGAAGCGCAGAAGGTCACGCTGCCGGCGGTGGACGAAGCCTTCGTGAAAAAAGTCTCGGAAGATAAGTTGTCGACCGAAGAAGAACTTCGGAACGAAATCAAGACGGGCCTCGAACAATCGGCCGCCAAGCGAATGGAGGAGGACCTGGAAGAAAAGATCGTGACGAAACTGCTCGAAATGCATCCCTTCGAAGTGCCGCGCACGATCGCGAACGCGATCATCGGCCAGATGATGGAAGAGCGCGAGCAGGAGAACGTCCGCCGCGGGTTCCCGGCGAACTACGGCATCGACGAAAAGGAATTTCGAGAGCGCAATTTCCCGATCGCGGAAGCGCGTGGGAAGTGGGTGCTGCTGCGCGATAAATTGCTCGAGCATTTCGCCATCGAAGCGACCGATGAGGACCTCGAAAAACTGGCCGAAGAAGAGTCCGCGAAGTACGGCCTTCCGAAAGAGAACCTGCTCAAGTATTATCATAAGCACGATACCGTTCGCAACCGCATCGTGAGCGATAAACTTTCGGCAAAGCTGAAAGAGAGCGTAAAGCTGAAGGAGAGCGTAAAGCTGAAGGAGAGCGTGAAGATCGTCTGAACCGATTAGTGTAGAGCTCTCCGCGGGTGATGTAATGGCCTGGGCATACGTGGAATAATGCCGGCGGAGAGCCCAATTTTGACAGGCTTTTCAGTTCTGCCCTGCCAAACTGGCTACATCGTTCGGGCGGGGCCGTGAATTTTTGCCGTTCTCACCTTTGTTTTCCATTGGCACAATAATCTCTACCGTATTGCGTCAACACTTTTTGCGATTCGTAATTTGAAATTCGTGATTCCTCATTTTTGAAATTCGTAATTCTCACTGAAGATGCCGATCCTCGATAGTTCACCCTCGATATTCCAACCGCACATGGCTCTCGTTCCTATGGTCGTCGAGCAGACGCCGCGCGGCGAACGGGCCTTCGATATTTATTCGCGCTTGCTCAAAGAGCGTATCGTCTTTATCGGCACGCCGATCGACGATAACGTCTCCTCGCTCCTCATTGCGCAGCTCCTTTTTCTCGAGTCCGAGGACCCGGACCGCGACATCAATATCTACATTAATTCCCCCGGCGGTTCCGTCTCGGCCGGGCTCGCTGTGTACGACACGATGCAGTACATCAAGCCGGACTGCGCCACGATCTGCCTCGGCATGGCAGCATCGATGGCGTCGCTCCTGCTCGCGGGCGGCGCGGCCGGAAAGCGGACCTCGCTGCCGCACTCGCGCATCATGATCCACCAGCCGCTCGGCGGCACGCAGGGCCAGGCGACCGACATCGAAATATACACCCGCGAGATGCTCCGCATCCGCGAGGAACTCTACCGGATCTATTCCTACCACACCGGCAAGTCCGTCGAGCAGATCGCCAAGGACGCCGAGCGCGATAACTACATGTCGCCCGAACAGGCGAAGGAATACCGGCTCATCGACAACATCATGACGAAGTCGATGATGAAAGAACTCGGTCACGGTTCCCAGATGCCGCTCACCGGCGCCGTCCAGACGCTCGGCGAAAAGATCGACTCCGGCCAGGCACCGGCGCCCGAACAAAAGCCAAGCGAAGAGAACAAGGAGAAATAAAGGGTGTAACAAAACCGAAAAACCGAAGTTGTTTCAGAGCGCCGGCCGCGAGGTTCCGGCGCTCTGCTGTCTTTGAAAGAATGTGCCACGGCCAATTGAATCGTCTTTTTCGAGGAGGTGTAGGCGCGCGGGAGTTGAGGCGTGGTGTATTGATCTTTTAAGGTCGGAGAGAGAACTTGTCTTATATTTACAAATAAATCCGGAGCGAACGATGAAGATGATTCGAGTGCTTTTCTTTTTAATCCTTCCATTTTCCGCGAGCGCGCAGTCGATTGTGCTCGGCGCCGTCAGGACCACCTATTGTGCGGGCCAGTTGGATACAATGTTCGTCCCGTATCAAGCGAGTGGGACGTTCGCCAATGGCAACTATTTTATGGCGCGGGTTTCCGATGCAAACGGTTCGTTTGATAATTTCACGCTCATCGGGAAGAGCACATCGATGAATGGCGTCATTCCCATACTCCAATTTTCTTCCGGGATGCGCGTGCAGATTACCTCGGTAAGCCCGTTTGTTGTTTCGGATACGAGTGGTGCCGTCACGATCCTGGAACATCCCACGCCACCGATCTGGGACTATCGTCGTGCGAGCGGAAATTATTATGGGAACTCGCAGGTGGGAGACCCTTATAATATTTCCCCGCTCGAAGGCTCGAACCTGTACAGCCCCTGCGCCGGACTCGTGGGGGACACCCTGACGTTTGCGACGCCTCCATGGGATATTCTCGGATCGGCGAGCTATCAATTCCAATTTCCGTCCGATGCCGTGCGTTTGCATTCGTTCGATAGCAGTGCCACCGTGATATTTACGACGCCGGGTTATAAGACGGTGACGCTCTCGATGTCGGGTCCGAATATCTGTGAGGGAGGGTCGTCCTGGCATTTTTATATTCCTTCCGCTCATCCGACGATCCCGAAGAACGCGAGGATTATTACGGCTTCCATGGGACAAATTACCGGCGGTCCATCCGATTCAGAGGTGTGGGTGCAGACCGGTGGCTCGTTTGTCACTCCGTTCCTTCACTGTACGATCTATGTCGAGCCGGGTGGATTTGCGAGCGGCGCACCCGGAGCTCCGCATCTAATCTATCATCGTCCGGACAGCGGGAATTTTTCCTGGGAGCGCCAGGCAGAAATTTTCGTCCACGATTCTGATGCGGGAATTGCCATCGACACTTTTTTCGTTCCCGGCCTGACGTTCGATTATTCCCAAGTCTTATCCAGTGGCGTCAACAACGCCATCTCCTCTTCGTTGCTGCGCATGCATGTATCGGGCGATCATCTTTTGGCTGTTTCCGACGTGGGACCGATTGACATGCGTGTAGTGAACCTCCTCGGTGCGGACGTTCTTGTGCAGAGTGGCGTGAATTCGCTCGATCTCGATCTCACCTCGCTCCCGGCCGGCGTCTATTTCGCGGAGGTGCAGGCGGGCGGTGCGCGGGAGGTGAGGCGGATCGCGGTGGTGCACTGACCCTGCATCCCTCGGCCCGCTTTGAAACCCGGAAAGGAAAAATCGATGGGAAGGGAAAATCGGGAGGCGAGAATCCTTCAAAACAGTCATAATTCGTCACTTTTTCCCTGTTCCTGCCCGGTATGTTTCTCTATTGCTGCCCTGCCTGTGATTCTTCTCCTTCGGCTGTGTTAAGAAAATGATGTCGATCGCATCGTTCGCTCTGAAGAGGGCCCGGACAGGTGGCGCGCGCCCGAAGGTTGCGGCTGGCGCCAGCATGCTGTTCCATGCGGCAAAAGCGGCGCTCGAAAAAGTCGAGACGGTAACGGCCGCCGGATTCGGAACGGCTCGATCGACAAATGGTACGCCCGGAACGAACGGTTCGTCAGGAACGAATGGCACGACGTCACCGGGCACGGGTCCGCGGGGCGCCGGTCGGCAGGAAGAAGACGAGCGGGGCGTTCCGCACACGATCAACATGGTCCGTCCGCCGAAAGAAGTTCCGGACCATGAGCTGCTTCAACGGTTTCAACAGGGCGACGAGGAGGGATATGTGGAACTTTACCTTCGCCGCCAGGCCGAAGTGTTCACGTTCGCGCTCCGGCTCGCCGCGGGCGACCGCGACTTTGCGAGCGATCTCTTTCAGGAGACCTTTATCAAGGTCTACCGCAAAGCGCATACGTTCCGCGAGGGAACGAATGTTCTCGGCTGGCTCTATACGATCGTCAAGACGACCTACCTGAACCACAAGCGCCGGCGGCCGCTCGTGGGGCTGGAAGATGCCGCCTCGGAACTCGCTTCGACGGACCGGACGCTCGCGCCGGAGTTCCGCGAAGAGCAATCGACGCTCCGCGAACGGGTCGAGGCCGCGGTCGGCAGCCTCCCGATCGAGATCAGGGAACCGTTCGTCCTGCGGGAGTTCGACGGCCTTTCGTATCAGGAGATCTCGGACCAATTATCGATCACGCTCGGCGCGGTCCGTCAACGAATTTATCGCGCGAAGCTCGCGATGCGGGAACAATTATCGGACCTGGTCGAAGAAGGTCCGGCGGACGTACTGGATCCGGCACAGGGAACGGACCCGCCGCGCACGGCACGTCCAACGAGGAACGACGATGGCAACGCTTGAAGAACATATTCTGGCTTATCTGGACGACTCGCTTACGGAAGGCGAGCGGGAGGCGCTTACCCGGCAGTTCGCCCAAGGGGACGCGCCGGCCCGCCGGCTCGTGAACGCGCACCTTCGGCTCGAGGAGCTGTACGGTCTCGTCGCCAGGCCGATCGGCGCGCCGCTGGCCGTCCAGCGGAAGCTCGCGCTTGAAGTTCCCATTCTCGCCGCGAAGCTCCCGTATCTTGCCACGCCCGAAAAACGCCGCCGCTGGGCGGTCCTCGCCTGGTTCTCGTCGCTGCGCTCGTGGAAAGCGAACGCAATGCTCCTCGTACTCGCCGCGCTGCTTGCGAGCGGAGTGTGGTATGCCGTTCATCATGCCGCTTCGGGAACTTCTGTGAATGGCCCCGCGAACAGCACGGTTCCTTCCAATTCGGGATCTCCCGGCCCTTCGACTTCTGGAACTCCTGGTCTTTTGAATTCTTCCGGGCCGGCTTCCGCGTCGAGCGGAACCGCAGCTGATCACGGTGGCCAGAACCCCGGTGCCTCCGCGCGTTCGGCGGTCCGTAATCCTTCCAACGCTCACGCGGCGCGTTCCGCCATGCGGAGCACGCGGGCAGCGGCAAACGGATCGAATGCGAATGCCGGGCCGCCGAGTAGTGGGAACCCGAATAATGGGAACGCGAACACTGGGAACCTGAATATCGCTAATCGTCCCAACGCCGGCACGGCACGGCGGGGCCTTGCGGACCGGAATCCTGCGGACCGGAGTTCGGCAAAGAATCAAAGTTCGACGAAAGATCAAAGTCCGGCGAAAGATCAAAGTCCGGCGAATAGAAATTCGGAACATAGCACTCCGCAGGCAGCGAACGGGCCGGTGCCCGTCGTGCCGCTCGCCCAGCGGGACGTCCCGGCCGAAACCTCAATCGAAACTCCGGCCGCAGTCGTCCAGCCGAATTCCGGTAACGCGAATGCCGCGAGCCGGAATGCACCCGAGGAGGACCTCCGTCCCCTCGTGTTGAAGCCGCTCGATATTACTTCCCCGGCGGTTGCCGGCGTACGCGCGCGGGCGGCAATAAAAATTCCCATCGAAGAAGAGGAGACGCGATCGTACACGCCCCTGCGGATCGTTGTCAGCGAGAATGACCGCCTGCTCCGGTTTAGCCCGCAGGCGAATGCTTCGAACTACGCGCTCGGCGTTCCCAACGGCATGTGGTCCGCGTCGTTATTCGTTCCCAGCGTGGAAGCCGGGATCGACTATGAAGTAAGCCCATGGATTGCCGTCGGCGTCCGTGGCGGGGACTGGCGCTTTGTCCAGCAGGAATCGGTGAGCCATTCCGAAGTCCTGGGATATATTACCCGGACCGTGACCGAGACCGTCCTCCAGGACCCGTTCGAGCGATGGGGCTGCCTTTCCGCGACCGTGACGCCAAACCCGGCTTCCCGGCTTCAGGCGGACCTTACCGTCGGGGTCGGCAGTGTATTCCTGACCGGGTTCTCTCCGATGCTCCTGGCAGAAGCGGCCGGCCTCTATTCCATGAACGACCATCTCTCCCTGAGGGTGGGAGCGTCGTTCGATGGCGAATGGACCCCGAATGCGGTCCTTTTAAGTTCCTCAACTTCCGGTTCCCGAACTTCTTCCGCCCCGTCCGGCATTTCGGTCCAATCCGTATCGGGATCGCGAAGTTATTCGAGCGCGATCGGTTTTTCGGCCGGCGTCGTATTCCATCCCTAAGACCATGCGATACCCGATCTTTTTATCGCTCGTGTTGGCTGCCCTCGCCGGCTGCTCGAATACGCTTACGCCCCCGCTCAACAATGTCGCTTCGAGCGACATGACGGCCTATTTCTGGAACGGGACCACGCGGCTCTCGCTCGATTCCGAGAAGATCGCCGGCCGCGACTCGGGCGGGATGCTTTATATTTCCGATTCGGGCAGGACCAGCCACGTCGTGACGACGTTAGTATGCCGCGTTTCTGCGGATACGGTCCAGGCGCAGGAGTTCCGGCCGGGAACGGTTATCGATCTCCCCGACAAATGGGAGTTTCGCGACGGCGATACGACGACGCCGGGGCCCTGGCATTCGGGCGGCCTCGTTCTGTTACGGTCCAACCCCACGGCCGATTCCTCGTGGCGGGCGGGAACGATCATGAATGGGAACAATTATGCAGCGTTTGCGGTCGAAGCGCGGCTGCTGGCACGGCTCGATTCGCTCGATATCGGGAACGCCTCCTTCGCGGATGTCCTGGTCGTACGCTATGCCCACGAGAAGGGAGCGAACCATTCCGTCGATTCGGCGGCGGCCCCGTATTGGGTCGTCTATTACGCTCGCGGCATTGGGCCGATCATGTTCGACCGTTCGGCGTTTTCTTCGAGTCCTTCCTATTCCCGGCCGTTCGAACGCCGAATGGTCGTTCCATAAGTCTCTTCCCCGTCCTTCGTATATTACAAAAAAAGGATTCGGTCTAAGCTGCCGCCTTTACGGTGTATTTGGTCAAAGGCAGCATTCGCCTTAAGGGGGATGGGTCTAAAGCAGCTTCGCTTCTTTTGTTATCGAGGGTATGAAAGCGTTCATCCGCAGGTCCGTGCTCGTTCTGCTGGTCGTTCTCGTTTCGAACGGTGTGCACGCGCAGTGGCGAAACGTTGCCCCGGGGCTCGTGCAGGGAACCGGTTTTTTTGGCGCGATGCAGTTTCGGGACGGCGTGATCTGGGCCGGAGGGGGACCGTTGTGGAGCTCGACCGATTATGGCGTGACCTGGCAACGGTCCAAATCATTCCCAAACCGAGAGATTAAAGACATCGTATTTTTCGATCGTCATACGGGACTGGTCGCCACAACAAACGGGGTCCTTCGCACGTCCGATGGCGGCCTGACATGGAAGGCGACCCTCCCCTCCGGTGAATACTGGAAAGTATCGTTTGGGACCAATGCGTCCCAGGCCTTCGCGCTGGACGTCGGCGGATTTATGTATGCGAGCGGAGATGGCGGTGCAACATGGTCAACGTACAACATTGCCAATCGGAATTGCCGCTCGTTCTCCGCGGCCCCGGATGGAACGATCTATGTCGATGCCTCGGACGAACGCACGAGCCCCTATGCGGCGCAGATTTATCGTTCCATCGACCTGGGTAAGACCTGGACGGCGATGTCCGGGACGGTCGATGGCGACTGTTACACCATCGCCACGGATTCCTGCGACGCAAAACGGCTCTATCTCGTGAACGAGGAAGTGTATGACCCAAGCGACTCTATTGCGCAATTCTATCTCTCGATGGACGGCGGCGCGAGTTGGCAGACGACGTTTTCGCACCACTCGCTCTTCTTTTCCGGCGCGCTAACGACAACGCGGGCCGCCCTCTTTCTGGGAACCCTGAACAACCGGACGGAAGGTACGTACCGCTCGACCGATCGCGGCGCGACCTGGAACTCCATCGGTGGGCCTTCGACCGGCCCGGACACGCGTAACCTGGCCGCGGTCGACGCGAACACCGTCTTCGCGATGGACGACCTGGGCAGCATCTGGATGACGGCGAATGGCGGCGGCGATTCGGTCTCGACGTTGGGACCTTTTATTGGAAGCGTCACGCTCTCTGCCGACACGCTGTTTGCCGGCGATACGCTTACCTGCAATTCATCCGTGGCTCCTATTTATGTTTCGGAGAGCGGATGCAATCCGCCCATGCCTTCGGGCTATCGTATCACCGGACCCGATTCCGCGAGCTTCCGCATCGCAGGGTATAATGACGATTCCATTGCGGTAGAGTCCGTGCCGGCGCACTCCGGCGATCTTCATGCAGAAATGGTGGTCACGCTGGCCGATGGTTCCGCCGATACGATCGCGCTCCTGGGCTTCGGGGCCTCGCCGCGCGCGCTTTCGTTCGGCGTCACTTCGGATACGGTATCGACCGATACCATCGGCGATACGGTAAGGGTCCCCATTACCCTGAATGGGCTTCTTTCCCCTCAGGATATCGAGCTGACCCTGCATTACCCGCTCGCCGATCTCGAATATCTCGGTTCCTACGACCGGTCCGGAAATCGGCTGGATCTTCCGGGCGACTCCGGGCTGGGGCGTTCGAAGCTGTTCGTCGTGAGCGATACTCCCGGCAGGGTCGCTGCCTACGCATGGTTCCTCGTCTTCAGCGATACGAATTACGATCCGCAGGTGACCTTCGACTCGGTAACCGTTCCCAATGTTGCGGCCCCGTGCGAATACCTGCCGCCACCCCGCGCGACGGCGACGATCGTTCCGCTTTCGGGATGCGGCACGCAAATGCTCTCGCAGTGGATCCATCTCAGGAAGGAACCAGTGCTTACCGTCCGCCCGAATCCCACGCGGGGCGAGGTCCGGATCGAGTCCTCGGAAGATCTCGGCACGGCCGCGATCGAAGTCTGCGATATGCTCGGGGTCCAACGCGCCGCATTCGAAGTCTCCGTTGCCGGGCACGTTCCGATATCGCTTTCGCTCGATCTTCCGCCCGGCGCGTACGACCTTCATGTTCGTTCAAATTCCATTGTAAAGAATATTCCGGTCCTTGTTCAATACTAACAACACTCGTCTTAGTCAAGACGCGGCTATGATAGGACGTGGCAATTTAGTTTTTATTCCTGGTGTTCACGACCGTATGCACGAAGTCGAATTACTTCCGATCGAATCCACCGTCGAGTCCGGCGCGCTCTATGCGTTCGACGGCAAAGTTCCGAACGTCCACGAGAGCGTGTTCCTGGCCGCCGGCGCGCGCGTCATCGGCGATGTCGAACTGGCCGAGCGCGTGAGCGTCTGGTTCAATACGGTCATTCGCGGAGATGTCGAGCGGATCCGCATCGGCCGCGACACGAATATTCAGGACAACGTCACCATTCATGTGACCCATTTTTCGAACCCGACGTGGGTCGGCGAAGCGGTGACGGTCGGCCATGGCGCCGTGCTCCATGGCTGCACGGTCAAAGACCGCGCGCTCGTCGGCATGAAGGCTGTCGTGCTGGACCGTGCCGTGATCGGGGAAGAATCGCTCGTGGCCGCCGGAGCGGTGGTCCTGGGAGGAACGGTCGTTCCCCCCGGAATGCTCGTCGCCGGAGTTCCCGCAAAAGTTCTTCGTCCCCTGACCCCGGAAGAACGGCAGATGGTCCTCGACGGCTCTGCAAACTACCTGATGTACGTCCGGCATTACCGCGGGGAGCATTCGCCGAAGCGCTGGGACGCGGGAAGTTTTGCGGGACTGTAATACGCGGGCAGGTCGAGGGAGCTGTGATACGTGGCAGGGCGAGAATGATAAAGAAGTAATTCGCTCCCCGCCGTTTTCTCGAAACATTCGGCGCGTTTCTTGGTCAGAGAAGTAGTATTGAATATATTTCTCTGATCTGAATGAAAAAGCTTTTAGGGTTCTCACTGATTGCCATCGCAAGTCTATTGTTGAATTTCGCGCCGGCGGGTGCGGCACGCGCACAGGTGCCCGGGGCGATCGTTAGCGCCGGCGCGCTCGGTGGCGTGCAAAGCTCGAATGTGGCCGGGATCGGATCCGGAAATTTTTATGCGGTCCGCGGCGGCTTCTCCGGATTTTTCGGGGAGATGCGCCATGCGAACTGGGGCGGAAGCGATGCCTACATTAACGACAACGGTTTTTTAGGCGGCATGGACTTTTCGCTGTTCAACCTCATGCTCTCCGGAGCGGTCGGTGTCGGTTCGGCGACGTACCAGGCCCCGGCTTCAGCCGGAGTACTCCCGGCCGTGCAAAACTACACGAGCTTCCTGTATGAAGCGCAGGCGATGTACCAGTTCAATATCGTTTCGGGGTTCATTACGGCGGGTGTCGGCGTAAACTATATCGGCGAAGCGAATTCCGTTCAGCCCATCGCCGGATGGGGCGCCGTCGCAGGACTCAATGTCGGCTTGTAAAATGCCGGACGTGTAAAATCGGTCGTAACCGAATAGATTTTGATTACAAAGGAAAAGACGTTCAAAAGAAAAATCCCGCTCGCCAGCGGGATTTTTTCATACCATAACTAAAAAAAGCGACGAAATTCGGAACTATTTTTGTAAATGATATGTTCAACTTTTTCGAAATTTTTTAATAAATTGTGTCTTTGAGAAAGTTATTTATATAGCCAGCATAAATGTGCGAAATTTCCCAGGAGCGCCGGATGGTTTTCATGAAAAAAAGCATCGAATTCATGAAAAATAATCCCCGCGCAAAATTTCCTTTCCGGAAGAAAGCTTACCCTTGGAGCCCAGGTCTATTTTTATCCCATCTGTAACATTCGGGTCGTTTACTGTGTCGCTCGGTTATAAGCAAGCTCCGGATATCGGAAAATATCGGATATCGGCAAGTCACGGGCGCGAAAACAAGGCGTACGGAGTTCTTTTTGAAGATGCCAGGCAAGACGGGTAGCGTGTTTGAAGGCCTTTCGGGTGCGGCCACTGCGGTTCAGGACGAGCCGTTTTCGGTCGTGGCCTTTGAAGGCCAGACGCCTCCGGCTCCTCCGCCATCGCTGGACGCCGACACCGAAGTATTTGCCCGGTTCCTTGCCGGGAGCGACGAAGCGTTCCGGGCGCTCTACGATTCGTTCGAGCGGCCGCTCTACTTATACATTTTGCGCCTCGTCGGCTCGCAGAGCGACGCCGAGGATATTTTTCAGGAGGTCTGGACGCGGATGTACCGCCTTCGCGGCGAAATGAAGGTCGTCCGGAAATTTTCGGGCCTCCTTTTTACGATCGCCCGTAATCTTTCGATCAATGCGATCCGGGACCGCAAACAGCTTCCGGGCGTATCGGTGGAGGACGTCCCTTCGGAGTTCGAAGGGATCCGGTCGAACGACGTCGAAGAGACCGATCTGCGGGACATGCTCGAGCGGGCGCTGCTGCGGCTGCCGGTGGCCCAGCGAGAGGCCTTCATTTTACGAGAGTATTTCGGGTACTCCTACGAGGAGATCGCCGGGATTACCGGAGCGGCCATGGTGACGGCGAAAACACGAGCCTGGCGCGGGCGCGAACGGCTTCGCAAAATGATCGGAGCGTGGCTCGATCTGAAACATGGCGAATAGGCAGGAAAAGCGAATAAGAAATTTTATGACACACGACGAACGTATTAGTTCCTACATCGACAATGAGCTGAGCACCGAGCAGGAGCAGGAGTTCCTGATCTCGCTGGCGGCGAGCGAAGGGCTCCGAAAATCCTTTCGTTCCGAGCTCGTGCTCAAAAAAGTGCTCCATCGGGACGAATCGGTGACGACGCCATCGCACCGGCTCCGGACGGCCGTATTCACGACGCTCGGTCTCGGCGGGATCGGGGTCGCCGGCAATAGTTCCAAGGCGAGCGCGGCGCAACAGGCGGGCAACGTGGCCGGACGCGGGCTGCTCAAAGCGTTCTTCGCGACGAAAGTGAACGCGCTCATTACGGCAGCGGGAATTTCGGTTTCGGCATTGGCCGGATATGGCGTGCATGCCGTCGTCCATTCCGAGAGCGGACCGGCGGCCGTGAAAACGGTCGCAACGGTGCACCAGGCGCCACGGTCGCATTCGGACATGACGCCTTCGCAAGCGGCGCCTTCGGAAATCGCACCTTCGCAGGTCGCACCTTCGGGCGTGCAAAATGTTCCCACTGTGAGTGCCGCTACTCCGGTCCAGCCGGCAGCGACTCATACGGCAAACCGGATGGCCCTGAAGCACACCGCGAAACAGCCGGCCTCCGCGAAACCGGACAACACGGCGATCGACCGGACGACGGGTGGCGGCGCGGTGACCATGGAACCTCCGACGATCCATACGCCGAATACGGACCAGCATTAAAAGCGTTCGACAGAACACATCTCATCTCGAAGCTCGCTTTGTGACCGGATGATGAGGCCGAGAGAGACCTCACCCCGCCGCAGGGCGAGCTTCTTTTCCGCACCAACGGGAAATTATTTATCGGGCTGGGGAACGGGAAATTATCGATCGGACGGACGAAGGGGAAATTGTGCATCGGACGGACGAACGGGAAATTATCCATCGGGTCACCCGTTACTATGCGCGGTGGTCTCTGCGGTAATATTCCTTCTTCTCGCCTTCGGTTCGGAAGGGCTTCGTGCCCAGCCGGTGAATGGAAAAGATTCCATTGTCCTGCGCGACACCCTGGTCGAAAGCCGCTATACGATCGAGCATACACCCCTGCGGGCCGGGTTCCAGGCGAGTTATGGCTGGGGTCGGTATTACGATGCTTCGTTTCCGGCCGGCATTCAGCAGATCGGCTGCGATCAATATTCGATGGGAACGGGAAAGATCTTTGGCCTTCGGTTGCTCGCCGATCTGCCGCTCTGGGGCGATAATTCGGCCTGGACGTTGCGGCCGAGTGTATATGCGGAGTTCCAGGCGCCTTCCTTCGAATGGTTACAGGGTCCCTATCGGACCTATGACTCCAATTCGTACCAGCCATTTACCATTCGGCATCTTCTTTCGACGACGCTGGACGATGCGGGCGTGGCGATGGCGATCGATTATGCATTTGCCGATCGATGGCGGGCCGAGTTCGGGGCAAATCTCGGGATCGTTTTTGATCAGACCTACGAGGCATCCCTGCACCGGGTGGAACCGGGTCCGCTTTTTTCTTATGACCGTACTCGCGACACGACAACGGCGTCCGGAAAGCTTTCGAAGCGTATCGCGACGCTTCCTTCGCTCCTCGTGGCCCTGAATTACGAAGCGCCACTTTCGACCCGTCTCCGGGCAGAACCCGGATTGGAACTTTCGCTTCCGGTGGGCGGCCAAAAACTGGCGGGGCAGCAAAACTGGCGTTTTGGAGGGATGAGTTATTGGCGCGGCATCGAAGTGCAGGCGACGCTCGCGCTTCTGTTCGATCTGACGCCTCGGTCGGAAGTCGTTCCGGTGTATGTCAAGCGAGAAGTCCCGGTACCCGTTCAGCGTCCTCCGGAAGAACGGCCGAAATTGAGCGCGTCGATCCGTGCCGTCGCGATTCCATCGAACGGGACCCCTTCGCCGGTCGTCCGCATGACGGTCGAGGAAATTCGGACGCGCAATGCGGACCCCGTTCTGAGCTATATCTTTTTCGATCCCGCTTCTGCGGAGTTCCCTTCACGCTATGTTACGTACGCGACCCCGCCCGAGGCGGAGCGAAAATTCCAGGGTTCGACGGAGCGGCACGATATCAAACTCATGGACCTCTATCGGGAAGTCCTCAATATCCTTGGCGATCGGCTCAGGAAATATCCAAAGGCCACGGTCCTCCTTGTCGGCAGTACCGACAACACCGACGACCGGGCTGGACTGAAGAATGGTTCCGATGCGGAATTGCTGGCGTTAGCGCGAACGCGGGCCGAGGCGGTGCGAAATTATTTGATTGCGGTGTGGAAGATCGATCCCGACCGGCTCACGATCGCCGCTTCGATTCTGCCCGCAAAACCGAGCCCGACGACGACGGAAGACGGTCGGGCCGAAGACCGGCGGGTCGAATTCCGGATCCAGGACGAGCGCGTGACCGACCCTGTTATCGTTACTAACATCGAGCACCTTGCGACCCCGGACCGGATCGATCTTATTCCCTCCGTCGAAACCCAGGCGGGCATTCTTCGGACCTATGCCTCGATCCGTGCCGGTGGCGTGGAACTGCAGACCTTTCAGGGAGATGCCAGGAACGTGAGCGCCGAAAAGATCTGGGCGCCATCCGAAGAAACGCTGAAAAAACTGAAGGACTCGCTTGCGATCGAGTACGATGTCTGGGACAGCGCCGGGAACCATGCGCATGCTCACGCGACGATCCCGCTCGAAGTGGTGCATGTCTCGTCGGATCGTCCGGAGCGCGTCGAGCGGTTCAGCCTTATCCTGTTCGGCTTCGATGAAGCGAATGTGATGCCGGGGAACGATCGTGCGATTCGCGGTGCCGCCGAAATGGTACCGAAGATTCCGGTTCGAAGAGTATTGATCCAGGGCTATACGGACGAAACGGGGGACCCGGCCCACAACGATGCGTTAAGCGAAGCTCGCGCGGCGGCCGTCCGGGATCGATTGGAAGCGATGCTGCAGGAACGGGGATCGTCCCTGCCCACGGATATTCATAGCGAAGGCCAAGGGTCGCACGATCTGCTCTACGATAATCGATTGCCAGAGGGACGATTTTTCTCAAGAACGGTTACTATTACGATCGAGCGAGCACCGTGACACATTTCGAATTACGAATGATGAAGGCTAAACGGAAGAAGGAAAATGCTTCTTTGTTTGCCGCGCGTCATTTCTTATTCGTCATTGCTTATTTCCTCTGGAATTCGGTCCCTGTTTGTGCGCAGCAGATCCATATTGCGACCGTACGTCCGGATTGTGCGGCGCCGGGAATGAATGTTGTCCTCGAAATTCTGACCGATACCAATTATACGAAATCGTTTGGGTACGACGGCCTGAATTCCGGCTCCTCTGTTTTCTTTGTGGATCCGGGCGATAGCGAGCGTCTGGTGATCGGCCCGACGGAAGCAAGCTGGGATGGGAGGTTATTACAGGTCCCCGTTTTTATATTACCCGGGGCGCCGCTGGGGCGCGTCCCGCTTTCGATCTTCAGCCGGTTGCCCGAGCGATATTCGGATACGTTCTTTTTTACGATCGATACGCTCCAGCATTTGGGAACGATCACGCACGACGTGACGCTCGGCGGGAATTTCGGCCGCTTTTCGGCATCGAACACGATCCTTGTCGATTCTTTGATCGTGCAAAATGCGAGTGTGCAATTCGCGACGGATCCGCCCGATACTTCGCTTGCGGCAAACCCACGGCGGCTCCCGGTGATCGTCCTCTCGAAAGGGCCGGTCCGATTAACGAATGCACGGATGTCGATCGATGCGAATGGAGTGAACGGGGGCCCCGGCGGCGGTGGAGGCGGACACGGGTTCCCAGGCCCCGGCGGCAGCGGGTTTACGGGCGGCGGAAGTTGTCCCAGCGATTCGCTCGGGAACGATGGTTCCGATTCGGCGGCCACGCTGGAAGCCGGCGGACGCGCGGCAACAGGGGTCCGGGGCGGAGCAAACGATCCGAGCGACCAGGGCGGCGGCGGCGCGACCGGCGCGCCGTTCGGAACCAGTGGGCAGGCCGGCGTAGGCGATTCGGCTTCGCGCAACGGAGGCTTTGGCGGCGGATCGGGCGGCGGCGAGGCGGTCAACCCGTTCATCGAGTTTGGCGGCGGCGGCGGTGGATTTGGAACGGCTGGCGCGGGCGGAGGGGAACTCGGCGCTACAGCGCCCAATGGCGGGAATCCGAATGGCGGCAGGTTCCTGGTCCCCATCGCCGGAGGGTCCGGTGGCGGAGCTGGGAACTCGGTCGATCTCGGGGATTCTACGATGGGAGGCTCCGGCGGCGGCGGCGGTGGTGCTCTCGCGCTGATTGCGTTCGATTCCATCGTGCTCGACCGCTCGACACTCTCGGCTCGCGGTGACTCGGGGACGACGGGCGCCATGATAGCGGCGGGCGGCGGCGGAGGTTCCGGAGGAGGAATTTATCTTGCCAGTCCGGTGGCCGTTCAGGAAATAAATACTCAGGTTGCGGTCTCGGGCGGAGCAGGGGGCGGCCGAACGCTCGACACGTCCGGCGCGATCCTGGGGTTTGCGGGAGGAAGTGGTGGCGTCGGTCGAGTTCGCCTGGATGGCCCGTCTAATTTTGTTCCCAATCCTGCCGGTGTATGGACGAATGGAATTTCTCTTGCTCCGACCGCATCGGCACCGGCGGAAGGATACGTCCGCCTGCATGGGTCCTCGCCGGACACGATCGACATGCTCGACACCGTTCGAATTTTTTACCGGACGAGGCACACGCTGTGGCAATCGGTCGATACGGTCCGGAACAAAAATGGCTTCTGGACAAAGTGGGTCGTATTGCCGCACGATTCGCTCCTCTTTGTTGCCTCGATGATCGCCGTGAACGATCCGGCGTCGGACCGGGCGATGCATGACTTCGAGCCGCCGTGGGTGATGTCTTCTGCCGGACTTTCGATCGTGAGGCATGCCGCAAGTCCGTTTCTGGTGACCGTCGATACGCTGAATTTTGGGACCGTGCGTGTGGGACGCTGCAAAACGCTGGAACTGAGCGTCCGTAATGAAGGCGAGGAACCGCTCGTCCTTCAACCGGGCAGCATTGCTGGCTCTTCCGCGTTCACGATCGTTCCCGATTCGATTCGCATTATTGCTCCGTATACGACGGACACCTTTCGGGTCGAGTTTTGCCCGACCGTTTCGGGTCCTGGGCAGGCAGACCTGACCTTCGCTTCCAACGATACGGCCGCCAACGTCATGCTTTTGGGGAATGCCCTCGCTCGAAACGATGCGCTTCAATTTTTAACGAGCGATCGAATCGTGTTTCCACGAGTCGTAGTCGGGGATTGTATTCGGGATACGATCGGCGTGCGTTCCGTTGGAAGCGATACGCTCTTTCTCGATTCGAGCCGCTGGAGCGATCCGCCATATACCCTGCAATTGGTCCCGCAAGATACCGCGCTGCCTCCGAACGCCGTGGCAAAACTCATTGTGACCTATTGCCCGTCCGACACTGGAAACAATCTGCTTACGCAGTTCCTCGATGAGCGCGGCGATTCCGTGATCGTTCTGGGACACGCCGTTCGGCGTCTCGCGGAAAGTGTGGAACGTAAAAATCTTGGGACCGTATGTCACGATGCCGTCCTGACCTATTTCGATACGATATCGAACCTCGGTAACGATACGATCACGCTTGTTGGATGGAGCGATGACCGGAATGTGTTCCATCCGATCGGAACGGTCCTTCCGCCGTTTTCTCGTCGAGTCGTTCCCATCCCCATGACGATCGATTCTCTCGGACCGAACGCCGATACCATTCGTTTCCAGCTTGCCGATACAATGCTCCTCACCGTTCTCGATTATACCGTGGCGGGCATTTCCATGGCGTTCGATTCTATCGTTCCATTTCATTTTGTTTGCGTAAGTGCGTGCGATTCGATCGATGTGCCGCTTCATTCCAATGGGACCGATACGGTCGCGCTTTCGAACTATGCGTTTTCCGATTCCACCGCGTTTGCTCTGGTCGATTCGGCAAAGCAGATCGCGCCGGCGCAAAGTGCGATCTTGCGGCTCGCGTTTTGTCCGCCGGACACCCGTCCTCGATCGGATACGCTTCGTTTCCTCGCCACCACGATGGGCTGCGATTCTCTTTTGACGATCGTGATCGAAGGCGCAGGCATCGACAGCGGCCTTGCGTCGGAACCGGTCGACTTCGGTGCCGTCCCGGCGGGGCAATGCAAGGACGATACGTTGTTTATCGGGGTTCCCTGCGGGCCGGCCGCGATCGTCGATTCGGTCCAGTTTCATAATACTCCGTTTTCGCTGGTTTCCGCACTGCCGGACACGGTCCCGGCCCATGGGAATGCTTCCCTTCTCGTCCGCTTCTGTCCATCCCAGGCGGGGCTCGTAATCGATAGTGTCGTGATCTATCCACGGTTCGCTCCTCCGCTCCGCGCGGTACTTTCCGGGACCGGAGTTGTGGAGGCAGCGCCGAGGGCTCATGTTACAATTACCGATACCTCGGTCCGTGCCGATAGCATCGCCGTGACGAGTATCGTGCTCGATTCCTCCTCGCTTTCAGGACGCCATCCCGCCAGCATCACGGTTTCCTACGACCCGGCGGTCCTGCTCCCGATTTCAGGATTTCCATTCGCGATCTCCCAAAACTCGGAGAATTCAGTGATGTTTAGTGATGTGCTCAACTTTGGAACTCCGGGATTTTTAGAGTCGATCGAATGGAATACGCTGGTCGGTCCGCGAAATATTTCACGCATAGGGTGTACGGTCTCGACCGATACATTTGTCAATGTCACGGTTTCCGAAGGTTCTGTAAGTGTGACCGATTGCACGGGGCTAAATGGCAATTTCGCCTCCGGCGGCCCATACTCGATGAGCAATATTATGCCAAATCCGGCATCGGCCGAGGCGCGGGTTACACTCGAACTCGGAAATGACGGTTTCCTGGCCGGTTCGATCTACGACATGACCGGAAAAATCGTCGAGAATGTCATCGCACAGGACGTTGCCCGCGGGACGTACCGACTGACGATTCCGCTTTCGGACGTCCCTTCCGGAAAGTACATTTTCAGCGTAAATTCGGCGGGTTGGCAGGCTTTGGTACCCCTTGTGGTCGATCGATGAACGAAAAAAAATCGGTGAACCCAATGTAACTTTTGGCGGTTTTCCGGTGTCGAGTAAATACGTAGGTAAATTCCAGTCGTCTGAAGGGCAACATTTTGTTATTCAGCCAGTGAAATTTTCCAGCGGGGCACTGCGAAAGCGGTGTCAAAATAAAGTTGATACTTTACTTTCCAATCAAGCTATGAAAAAACTCTACTCATTTTTAATGGTGCTCGTCGCGCTGGGCGTGATCTCCTCCGAGGTCGCTCGTGCGCAGACGTACGCCATTACCGATTACCTCGTGCGGAAGATCGATGCACCCGACGCACAGGGTTTGGGATCGGGCCCATACTTCAGTGCCGTAACCGGCACGAACGTTGGCGCCAGCGATTACTATGGCGAATGGGTCTCGCAGGGCTATCAGGTTCCGTTTAATTTCCGGTTCCTGAACCAGCAGATCACGACGTCCGGGACGTTCGAAGTCAATTCGTACGGTTCCGTTATCTTCAGCCCCAACTGGCCCAGTTCTGCCCGCTACGATTACGGCGGATACTACTGGTTCTGGGAATATTATTACGGCTACGTTTATAGTTATGCGTACGGTCTCATCGACAACGAAATTGACTATCCGTACGGCTACTCGTACTATCCGAATTATAAACTGTGTCCCTTCGAAGGTTTTGAATCGGGTGGCTATGGAGCTGTGAATCCCGATATCGAATGGGCCGTTGTTGGATCGGCCCCGACGCGCGAATTGGTCGTTACGGCCAAGGGCGTCGGCGCTTACGCCTACGGTCCTTCTGCCGGCCTCAAAGGCGACTGGCAGACGGTCGTTTACGAAGGCGGTATTTCGAATTTCCAGTTTAATTACGGAACGACTTCCGGAAACTTCAGCCAGTCCTGGGGTTACTTCTATAACGGCGGTTCCTACCAATACACCTATGGCGGTTACACGGCAGTCAAAGCAACCGGTAACAACTACGTCTCCATCGGCTGGAATGCCAATGGCTGGGACGAGACTCGCCAGCCTGTCGTTTCTTATAACAGCGGCCCGAACAATAACGATACGACGGCCCACCTGCCGCTTTCGGGATGGCGCGTCTTTATCGCATGGAACTACGATTTCTCGGCGGATAAGATTACGAATCCTCCGAACGAAGCTCCGGAGCCGATCAATACCCCGTTCACTCCGACCGTTCAGATTACCAACCAGGGTCGCAATACTCCGACCTCGTTGCAGGTCAATCTGACGATGTCGATCTTAAACGGTCCGCAGGTCTATAACCAGACCGTTACGGTAACGACGCCGCCAGGAGCGTTTACTTCGCAGACTGTTTCATTCCCGGCCTTTACGCCGCAGAATGTCACGATCAATGGAGTGACCTATCCGGGCTATAATATTTATGAAGATACGGCGATCGTCTTCAATTTGCAGCCTACGGCCGACCAGGACGCTTCCAACAATACGACGACGAACGAGTGGATTTGCGCTCCGCCGAACGATATTAAGGCTGTGCAGATCCTCAGTCCGTCTGTCGGAACGGGTTCCGCGAACCGTACCCCGCTTGCCATCGCGAGCCCGGTCGATATTCGGTTCCGAAATTTAGGAACGGCCGACCAAACGAACGTGCCGATCACAGCCGTGATCCGCGATCCATCCGGTACCGTGGTATATCGGGATACGGTTATTATCCCCTACTGGCCTGCAGGCCCAACGGGTGGTAACTCCGATGGATCGGCCGATTACTCTAATGCCGGCCAGGGTCCGGGTAAGGGTGCGTATTACGATACGTCGTTCGCACAGTTTACTCCGGCGGTTGTCGGTACCCACAAAGTCTGCGGTATTGCTATTATGGCGACCGATCAGCTCCGTGGTGACGATACCGTTTGCGGACCGGTGCTCGTGCGACCGATCTACGATGCTGCTGCGAATTCTGTTGTGAATCCGCAACCGGACGAAGAAAAGCCGACAGGTATTTCCTGGCAGCCGGCCGCACTCTTCCAATCGACGGGTGTGACCGACTTGTTCGACGTACCGGTCGAAGTGCAGATTCGTCGTTGCTCGGATGGAGGACTTGTCTTCCTTGCCGACTCGTCGATTCCTGAACTTAACATCGATCAGAACCTGGTACGCTTCTACTTCCCGTCGGACGCGGGCGTGTACCATATTTCGAATATTCAGCCAGGATGTTATACGATCTGCGCGATCGCAAAGTATCCGCAGGATGGAGATCACTCGAACGATACGGCGTGCTCTGAATTCTCTGTGATCAGCAAGCTGAGCGGCGACATTTATGTCGGCGTCGGCCAGCGTTTCCAGACGATCCATGCGGCCGTCGATTCGATGAGGTTCCGCGGCGTTGGCGGTCCATTACGCCTGATCCTCAAGGATGCGAATTATACGGAGAATGGTACGTCGCGCGTCGCGTCGCCCTTTGGCGCACTCGATATGCGCGGTATCAACGGCGTTTCGGCGACGAATACCGTTTCGTGGGTTCCGTATCCTGGCGTGACACCGACGATTACGTTCACCGGCAGCGAGCCATCGTGCTTCTACTTTGGCGACCTGTTCGGCGGCTATATGACCTTCGAAGGTTATAACCCGCTCGGTGTACCGATTCCGGACAAGCTCACGGCCGAGCCCAATAAGCGCGGCATCACGATCGTCGATAACGAGACGACTCCCGGACCGGTCTTCGACATCGAAGAAGGTGCGAGCCATATTACGCTCAAGGACCTTATCATCCATGGCAATGGAAACTTTACGGACGATTCGAGCGCGGTTGTGCGTATCTATAATGAGCACAACATGACGATCTTCCTCCAGCAGGTCCGCGATACCGTACCGATCAATCATATCACGATTAACAATTGTGAAATCGGTAATGCGAAGTACGGTCTGTACGATCACGGTCTGCACGACCAGTTCAATATCGGCCAGTCGAAGTTCATCGTGTGGCGCAACAACAGCAACCTGATTACGCGCAATACGATCGGTACCGCGGCGAACCCGATTTCCTATGCCGGTATCCAGTTCAATAATGAACAGGACCTGACGATCTCTCATAATGAGATTTCGAATGTGGACGTCGCGAATGCCGGCGCCACAGGCTCGAGCTGGAATGCCTATGGTATCGAATCGCCGAGTCCGGCTTCGTATATCGGAGGATTTCCGTTCCCGGTCCTTAACGGCGACACCGGTAACGTGGTACGCGTCTGGATCGATGCGAACCGTATTCGCAACATCCACTCGAACACGGGTAATACGTATGGCATTGCGATCCAGCAGGCCGTTACGATTTACGGTGTCGGGCAGGGTGTCAATGCGGTACACTCGTCGCTTCCGGTCATCACGCAAAACCGCGTGACGAACAACATGATCTTCGATCTCCGCTCGAGTGGCAACGTCTATCCGATTTATATGAATACGGCGGGCGCAGCTTATTCGGCAGATCTCGATTCGGTCTTTAACAACTCGATCTCGACGAAGAACGCTACGGCGAACATCTCGATGATTTTCGAGAAGCATGCCTTCCTCTGGAACAACATCCTCCAGAATACGAGCGCGGGACCGTACACGAACTATGTGCTCGAAGTACCCCGTCCGTATGCAAGTTCGATCAGTTCGGATTACAACCTGTTCGATCTCCGCGGTACGAATACGTTCGCAAGCGTTACGGAGTACGATGTGCGTTATGGCACGGTCATTCAGACCCGTACGTTCCGCCGCCTGAACGATTGGCGCACCTACCTTGGCCAGGACACGCATTCGCTTACGGGCGATCCGATGTTCGCGAGCCCGGCGATGGGAACCGATTCGTTGCACATGCCGCCGGCTCTGACCTACATCGAGTCCCCGGCTTCGAACAACGGCTTCTGGCTTGGAACGGCTACGCAGCAGCGCGATTTCGATGGCGAGCTCCGCTTGCAGGGTAACCTCACGCCGGATATCGGTGCCGACGAATGGGATGGCTTCCAGTACACCAACGACCTTGCGGTCCTGTCGATCAACCAGCCAGCCGGTGCTTCGCAGAGCAGCGACACGGCGCTTGTGACGACGGAGAGCCCGCTCTGGATCAATGCGACGGTTAAGAACCTGTCGAGCCAGGCGGTCTTCAATCGCTCCGTCACGGCTAAAGTCGAAGCCGCGACCAATGGCGGTCCGTGGTCGACGATCTACAGCTCGACGACTGCTCCGATGACATGGGACGTAAACCAGGCGCAGAATGTGGTCTTCCAGGGTCCGGCACTTACACCGAATCTTGTGAAGAATACCGTCTTCCGGTTAACGGTCAGTGTACCGAGCGATCAAAACAATCCGAATAATTCGCAGGTCAAGGTATTCAGCATTATTCTGAAGACGCAGGCGGTCATCGTTTCCTATAACGGTGCGACTCCGGCGGGCCTTGCGAACCTCGCGGCAGTTCATACCGCTCTTAATAACCTCGGCATTCCGTACGACTCGATCGATCGTAATGCTCCGAACGGCCTTGCGGCTACGACGGATGTTGACTATCGTCCGTGGTGGACATTGGTCTGGGCAAGCGGCGATCCGACGATTGCTCCGGTGGCCGGTCAGCCGACAGGTCAGGCAGGACTTAGCTTCAAGGAGACCGATGAAATCAATCGGTATCTCTCGCAGGGCTTAAGCTATGCGAAGAAGAACCTTGTCATTGCTGGTCAGAACATCGCCTACTGGAATGGCTTCGTTCAGGTGAACAATGCGGTCACGGATACAGCGTGGCTCCAGGGCACGATGCACACGATGTTCGTTGCGAATTCTCCTGTCAGCGGCACCTATATCGGTAAGATCGTAGGTCAGCAGCCGGCATACTGGAAGTTCCCGGACAGCATCAACTCCGCTTCGCCGGACGTGGTCAAGCCGTCGTTCTTCACGCCGGCGGTCGGTCCGCAAGTTACGGGCTTTGCCTATAGCTATGCGACCCATCCGCTTACGCCGAACGATAGCGGTGCCGGAACGACCTACTACGACAACCTGGTCAATACCGTCTTCTATGGTTTCGACTGGTCGAATCCATATATGACAACGCCGGCCGGCGCTGGCGACACCACGAGCGGCGTCACCCGTGTGCTGGCAGGTGCACTCTCCTTCTTCGAGAGCCATGCCGGTACGATCCTCGGTGTCGAGTTCGTGAACGAAAATGCGTATCATTCGGGCGCCAATACGGCGGCTGTGACCTGGGAAGTCTCCGGTCAGAAGGATGTAGCGCAATACGATGTCGAACAGCAGGCCTCTGTTGTTGACGGTCAGCCAACCTGGACGAAGATCGGTTCGGTCAATGCCGTCGATAACTTGAACAACTATGCGTTCACTGCGACGAATATCGATGCAGCGCAGAGCTATACGTTCCGCATTGCGGCCGTCGATAAGAGCGGTGCGAAGACCTACTCGAATAATGTCGAGCTCGGTCCGGATGCTTCGAACCTCGGCTTCACGCTGGGCCAGAACTATCCAAACCCGACTTCGGGTATGACACAGATCTCCTTCACGCTTCCGGAAGCTTCGCACGTAACAGTGCGTGTTCTCGACGTGACGGGTAAGGTCGTCAACTCCGACGTCACGAACGCTTCGTTCGATGCCGGTCAGCAGGCCGTTCAGCTCGATCTCAGTTCGCTCACGAGCGGTTCGTATGTGTACGAACTCGTAGCGACGGGTTCGGATGGACAGACCATCACTCTCTCGAAGAAGCTTACGATCCAGAAATAAGCGTTCTCAGAGTTAGAAGTTAATTGCCGGCCCGGACGGGAAATCGTCCGGGCCGGTTTTTTTTCTAAAAACCTGGGTGAATCCCGTCTCACGAAACTTGCTTCACGAAATCGAATGTTTTCCGCAATTGCCACGTAGTTTCAGGTATGAATGACGGTCTTAAGATGCACGATGTAGCGGCGGCGGGAAATCGCCCCATTTCCGGCGCAGAATTGACGGAACGGCAGCGCGAAATTCTTCGCCTGATCGTGCGGCACTACGTGCTAACGGCAAATCCCGTCGGATCGCGGTATCTGGCTCGCGTCAGTTCCCTCGGACTGAGCGATGCAACAACGCGAAATGTGATGGCCGATCTCGAATATTATGGGTATGTCGATCATCCGCATACCAGCGCAGGTCGCATGCCGACGGACAAGGGCTATCGGTTATATGTCGACGATTTGATGGCCCGCGAGCATGTGACCGCCGCCGACCGCAAGGCCGTCGCACGGTCGCTTGCGGAGGCGATAACCGCTGAAGATGTGCTGGCCGCATCTTCCGAAATACTGGCGAAACTTTCCAGGCAACTTTCCATGGTATTGCTTCCCGCGCTCGACGAGGGAATTTTAGAGCGAGTAGAGATCGCCCAGCTTTCGTCCAATCGCATGCTGATTGTGCTGGCGACGTCCAGCGGGCGCGTTAGGACGGTCACGCTGGAAACCGAAACCTCCCTTGCGCAGGCAAAGCTCGATGAATTGCGCGTGCTTTTAAATGAGCGCCTGGCAGGACGCACGTTTCGCGAGATTAAAGCGACATTTCGTGAACGGTTGCGGGATCTTCCCGAGCACCATCGCTCCACGTTACGCCTCTTTATCGATGCACCCGAAAAACTATTCGACGATAGCCATGCGGAACGGGTGAAGATCAGTGGCGCAAAAAATATTTTTTCACAACCTGAATTCCAGCGCCGCGATATTGCCAAGGACGAAGAGTTCCAAAGTATTATCGAACTCATCGACAATGAGGAAGTCGTCATTCACGTCCTCGAACGCTCGACCTGGAACGAACACCGCGATCGTGGCGACATTGCGATTCGAATTGGCAGCGAACTCGAAGACCGGAATATGACCGGTTACAGTCTTATTTGTACCAAATATCAGATTGCCGGAGAACGCGGGATTATCGGACTCATTGGTCCGAAGCGAATGGACTATGGCCGCATCGCCCCCCTTGTGGAATATGTGGCACGTTCGATGTCCGGCGTTCTTTCAGCAAAATAGATACTATCGATCATGTCAGACCCTACTTCAGACAGCACTATCCTGGAACGCGCGGACCCCAATATGCAAAACGATGGAGACCACCAATTTATGGAACTCGAGCAGGAACTTAGCTCGCTGCGCGACCAGCTTTTGCGCCGCACCGCAGAGCTGGAAAATATGCGGCGGCGGCATCAACAGGAGCGAGAGCAGCTTATTTTCGATGCGAACAAGCGCCTTATTCTCGATCTGCTTAGCATCGTTGACGATCTCGAACGGACGATCGAACATGCCAGCGAAGTAAAAGACCCGATGACGCAGGGCATCGAGCTTATTTACAAAAGTTTTTTGAAAACACTGGAGCGGTATGGAGTTCGACCCATGCAGACCCTGGGAGAAGCCTTCGATCCTATGAAGCACGAGGCATTGCTGGAAGAGCCGCGTGACGATGTCAGGCCCGGGATGGTGACGCGCGAAATTCAAAGAGGCTATTTTATTCACGATGCCATCCTTCGCCATGCAAAAGTCTTCGTGTCAAAAAAGAGCGAAGAAGAAGGGAACAATTCTAACTCATGAAGCGAGATTATTACGAAATTCTTGCCGTCGAACGAACGGCCTCCCTCGACGAGATTAAAAAATCGTATCGAAAGCTTGCCTTGCAGTTCCATCCGGATCGCAACCCGGATAATAAAGAGGCCGAAGAGAAATTCAAGGAAGCAACGGAAGCGTACGAAGTCCTGAGCGACTCAGACAAGCGCGCGCGCTACGACCGGTTCGGCCATCAGGGGGTCCGTGCCAACGATTTCGGTCATTATCAAAATGCCAACGATATCTTTTCTCATTTCGCCGATATTTTTGGCGGTATGGGGGGAGGAAGCATTTTCGAACAGTTCTTTGGTGGTGGCACGTCCCGGAACCCAAACGGACCGGAACGCGGAGCGGATATTCAAATTCCAATCGCGCTGACCCTCGAAGAAATTGCCGATGGCGTTGAAAAGAAAATCAAGGTCCGTCATCTGAAGCAATGCGCGGCCTGTTCGGGAATCGGTGCGAAGGACGGGACGGCCGTCGAAACATGTCCTACCTGCCACGGCTCCGGTCAGTTGCGGCAAGTGCGGTCCATGGGCTTTGGACAGTTTGTCAATGTAACCGTATGCCCGACCTGCCAGGGAGCCGGCCGTGCGATCCGCGAACGGTGCGAAGTCTGCCATGGAGAGGGCCGCGTGCAGGAAGAAACGACACTTAAAGTTAACATTCCGGCGGGAGTTACGGAGGGGAATTACCTGACGCTTTCCGGTCAGGGGCACGCCGGGCGACGAGGCGGACCCGCTGGGAACGCCCTCGTTGTCGTTCAGGAGCTTCCGCATGAACAGTTTATTCGCGATGGCGACGACGTCGTGTTCGATCTCGAGATCACCATTCCCCAGGCCCTTCTAGGTGCTGAAATCGAAGTTCCGACGTTGACAGGCCATTCGATATTGAAAGTCCAGGCCGGAACGCCGGCCGGAACGTTGCTTCGGATGCGCAGTAAAGGGATCCAGCATCTTGCACAGAGTGGCCGTGGCGATCAGCTTGTTCGCATCCAAATTCTTACGCCGAATAAGCTCACGAAGGAGGAACGAGAGCTCCTGGAGCGCCTTTCGAAACTGGAGCACTTTCGCAGCCCAGCGGCCGCTGCGCCATCCCAACCTAAAGTGAAGAGCTCCAAGGGCCGGGAAGCAGCCGAAATGGAATCGGGCCTTTTCGAAAATATTCGAAGCATCTTTTCATAGGCTTCGTATTTTCGCGGGATGAACGTCCGCGATACCGCTCGAAGGTGGTGGCAGCGAGGTAACGAGTTCGCCGCGCAATTTTACACTCCGAGGGAGATTCGAGCGCTCTTGATATTCCTGGGAATTGGTTTCGCCATTCTCTTATTTCGATTTGGGAAGCGACAATATTTCACCTGGTTCCCAGAACGACAGGATCCCAGAACGCTCGCCGAGGGCCACCGGGCCGATAGCCTGTTTTTTGCGCTGAGCGCTGCCGCAAATACACGAGACTCGCTCTTTTTCTCACTTCCGGAGGATTCGTTGATGCCGCCCTCCGTGCGAAATCGATCGGAGCATCATTCTAAGGAAGAAGGACTACGACTACATTCGATCTCGCTCAATTTAGCATCCAAGGAAGATCTTACGCGCCTTCCAGGCGTTGGCCCGGCGACCGCAGAACTTATTATGGAATATCGGTCCGAGCGCGGTGGTTTTCGCCGGCTCGACGAGCTCATGAATGTTCATGGTTTCGGTCAGACGCGCTATGACCGAGTTAAAAAGTACCTGAAGCTAAACTAAGCTATACTTCTTCCGGTCGTCGTCGGCGAATAAAACGCCGAACGTCCCACCGGTTTTGCTTCGACGGGCCGCTCGAGTAATAATGATAGTACTGATAATATTTATAGTACGAACCGTATGCGTTGGAAGCATTGAAGTTATTGAGGACGACACCCAACAGTTTGGCGCCGGAACGTTCCACAGAATCCATCGCACGGAGCACCGCATCGATCCGGGAAACATCGGCTCGTGCAATAAGCAGCGTTGCATCGGCAACATGCCCCAGCAGCAGGGCGTCCGTTACGGCAACGACGGGTGGAGTATCGAGGAGAATAATATCGAATCGTTCTCGCAACTTTTCAATGAGTTGGGTCATGCGCTGTGAACCGAGTAATTCCGCCGGGTTGGGCGGAATGATTCCGCATGGAAGTACAAAGAGATTTGGAATATCGGTCGGCTTGATGGCTTCTTCGAACGTTGCACGTTCAAATAGCAGGTTCGTAAGTCCCGGTTCCCGATCGATGCCGAAGACAGAATGCTGAACGGGCCTTCGGAGATCGGCATCGATGAGCAGCGTCTTCTTTCCCATCTGGGCCATGACAATGGCTAAATTACCGGACGTTGTCGATTTCCCTTCCTGAGGAGCAGAACTGGAGAGCGCCAGGACTTGAATTTCCCGGTCCAGGCCGGCGAAGAGGATCGTCGTTCGGAGGCTTCGATACGCTTCCGCAACCGACGATCGCGGATCGAGGTGGGCAGCGCGATGCGGCATAAACTTCGCCGTTGCTGGGTTCCCGGTCGCGAGGCGTTCGGGATCGATCATGAGCGGTTGAGACGGATGATTAATGACCGGGATCGTTGCCAGCAGCGAGATATTGTGCGACTCGACTTCTTCCGGCGTACGGATCGTTGAATCCATAAACGAAAGCAATACGACAATGCCAATACCGATCGCCAAGCCAAGCAGGGAGCCGGTGAGCATACTCGATTGACGGTTCGGTCGAATGGGAACGGCGTTGAGTCCCGCAGGGTCTTCCGCACGTACGTTCCCGAACACGGATTCTTCCGTCATCCATGCTTCGAGATACCGATCTTCGAGCTGTTCATACATTTTTTCGGCAATGGACTGCGCCCGTTTCAGGGAGGACGTCTCGATGATCTTTTCCGGCATCGAACTCGCTTCGTCGTGAAGCTCGGCCAGTTTTGCATCGTAATTATTGAGCAGCGTGGAGTCCTGACCGATCCGCATCCGAGTGTTCAAAATACTTTGCCGAAGGCTCGTAATGGTTCCTACCGAACTTCCTTTGGTAGAATAGGTCACTTCTCCGGCCACTCCCTGATCGCTTTCACTCGGTTCCCCGGCCACAACGATCTGTGACTGCAAATATTTTTGCGTTGTCTCTTTTAATTTGGCAAGCACTTCGGCATATTTATCTTTCTTGGCCTCTAGTTCGTCCTTAAAATATTTCTTGGTTCGGGGGTCCATCACGCTCGAAGCCATTTCCATACTCTCGATATCGAACTGCTGCTCGGTCGCTTCCTTTTGAAGCATATTCATATACGGTTCGAGCGTAATATTCTCATAATAAGTTTTTTGGACCGTGTCCAAATTTGCCGTATAATCGCGGTACATTTGTTTGCGCAGTCCGAGATCGATCTCGACCAACTGTCGCTTTTGCTTCATGTCCTCATATTGTGTCGTGAGGTGTTGGGCGATTTCTTCGGCACTCATGCCGTTTGTTTCGCCAAGATATTCCCGCAATTTGTTCTCGACATTTTTCAGTGTATCGAAACTTCTCTCTTTTTGTGCGAAGAGATATTGTTTGAGTGCGATCGAATTGGCGCGGACGCGTTCCTGGTTGTCTTTGATAAAACAGGCGACGTATAAATTTGCGAGGAATGTGGCATCGAGGGGGGAATAGGCCTCGGAACTGACGATCAAATAATCGTTGGAAGGATCGGGAGCAATGCTGACCGCAGCCGAAGCGCGTGCTTCCAGCGTGGCCGTATCGGCAATACCTGGAACTTTTGGAAGCTTCGGATTATCGACGATGCGGAGCACCGTGAGTTGCTTCGGGTCCGGTGGAAGGCTTTTCGAATTGCCGAATGCATCGCGGAAAAGCGAATCGGTCTCCTGCCAGCGTCCCTCGGCATAATCGTACAATAGACGGGCGACGTGGCCGCTGACGATATGCGATTTGAAAAATTGCATTTCGTTCGAGATCGTATGGTCCTCGGGTGTGGGAGCACCAATGATCTGGGCGACCTGGGAACCTCCCGGTGGCTTGTCCAGGAACATACGCGCCGACGATCCGTAGATATACGGTTTCGAATAGGTTGAATATACCGTATAGGCAAAGGCAGCAATGAACGTGGCCAGGATGATCCAGCGGCCACGATACATGACCTTGATAAGTTCCGAAATATTGAACTTTCGCTCGACGGGCTTCCGCCGTTTTGGCATCACCCCGGAAGGAATGGCTGCTTTGGGAGCGGAACGAAAAGCGCCATCGGATGGCGTTAATTTCGAAAATCCAAAAGAGTTTGCATCCACTCGTCCATTACCACCGGGGAGCGGGTCCTCGTTGAAAGGTGAACCATTGGAATTTAGCGAGGCCATAAAAACTGCTTTTTCGATGAACGGGGCAATAAACTAAAGATAGGCAATGATCGGGGAATCGTTCGCCTATTCTACTACAACAGGAAGAATCGCTTTCGTTTCACGGTCGATGGGGTAATTTGGGAAAGCCGGGCGCGAATGGCAGAAATAGCGTTTTCGTCCAGGTCGACCGGCGCAAGGGGGGTGCCGTTACAGACTGCCGCCGCATTGTTTGTACAGACGTCATTGGCAGTAATCGGACGAATAAAATTGCCCTTTTTTTCGAATTCTTGCATAAATTCATAGGCGCCGGGCCAGTTTGTGAACGGCCGGGTCGTCGTATTATGGGCATCGCTCGAGAGCATACTTACCAGACCGCATTCCAGCAGCAAATGAGCGCATTGCTCGAAGCTTTCTCCCAACTCCCCCAGGATAGAGCCGGTCGTAACTTGAAGATGCGCTCCCTGACGAACGAAATCCAGGGCATATTCCGGATTTTTGAGGATGCCGACATTGCGTTCCGGATGTGCAATGATGGGAGTAATACCGTGCAAGCGATATTCGAAGAGTACCTGACTGAAATACGATGGAACTTTGTCGAACTCCAGTTCGAGGAGAATATATTTGGATCGTTCGTCGGCCGTGAATTCGGGGCGGTCCGTAACGCGATGAGTTTCAGGAGTCACACGGACTTCACCCCCTAAATGGAGGTCCATGGCCGGCTTTGCATCGAGCACGGTCTGGAAGGCCTGCTTATGAAGTTCGTGAACGAAGGCGTCTTCCATGCATCCGCGAATATGCGGTGTCGTCAGGATGGAAGTCACACCGGACCGTCGAGCGTCCTCGATCATCGCAAGCGACATTTCGAGCGAAGCCGCTCCATCGTCGACGCCAGGAACGATATGACAATGGATATCAACCACCGTCGGAAGGTTGTGGAATGTATGCTGCAGAAGGAAGCTCTTCAGAAGATGTTTTTATCTGACGAGCCGAACTGAACGAAAGCCCTTCTCTTACTAAAAAGAGAAGGCCAAACAGTGTCGTAGCGATATAACTTAGCGCATGCGTGGCTACCGCATAGGCAAGGGCGGTACTTGGCGCGACTCCGAAAATGGCCGAAAGACCGGTTGTAATAAGTGCGTGATAAGAGCCGGTCCCCCCTGGAGTGGGGATCGTAAAGGCAATACCGGACAGTGTCAGCAGCAGGAATGCGTCGCGAAGCGTAAGGGCAGCCATCGAACGCTCTGGAAAGGCCTGAAGAGAAACGTACATCGAGATTCCATAAAGCATCCAGATTCCCGCTGTCCCGATAACGAGTGGCAGAATCGAAGATCGTTCGAGCCCTCGCAAGCCGGTCGAAAAGTCACGGCCGATCTGCGAAATCTTCAGCGCCATTCCTTTCGGAAGAGGCCGCGTAAGCAGTTTTAGGAACTGTTCCGTTCGCTGCTCGCTAAAAAACATGAGGATGAACCCTCCGAGAACGGCAAGGATAACGGCAAGGATGACGATGGCATCGCCTGAGAACATCGGAAAAACCGTCGTGACCCGTCTTTCAAAGGAAAGGAGGGAAAAGACGATAAGCGCGGCGAGCGCAAGGACGTCCGTAAGCCGTTCGACCACGACGCTGGCAAGGGTTCCAGCCAGAGGGATGGATTCTCGTCGCGACATCATATAGGGTCGAAGAATCTCCCCTGAGCGTGGAATAAGGTTGTTCATGCCGTAGCCTGCAATGGTCGCTTTGAAAGCCGCCCAGAGGCTCGTTTTTCGCTTCAGTGGTCGCAAAACGATTTGCCAGCGCATCGCACGAACACCATGCGAAGCGAACATAATGAGGATGCCGAAGAGCAGGGGAAGCGGCCGAGCGGAGCCAATTGCTTCCCACGCTTTAGAGAGGTCCTGGCCGTGAAATGCAAGATAGAGTAACCCTACGGTTGCAAGAGCAATGAGTAGATAATTCAGTATAGGGGATTTCACGCGTTCTTTCCAAACCCACGGAATGAACAACCCGTTTCTTACCCACTCATCATGTCCCTATGTATGGTGCACTCAGTGCGCCTTCGCCGGCCGGACGGGAACGATGGGAATCCGGTGGGCTTCCGATCGTGCACTTGTCAGCGAGATACCGTCTGCCATCATAAAGACAATTCCTGTAACGGTCGTGAGCAGGTAATTCGAAGCATGGGTTAGCGTTGCAAAAGCAATGGCAAGGGCGGGCGGAACTCCGAACATTACAGCCAGGGCCTGACTAATGAGAAAGTGGTAGGTGCCCGTCCCTCCCGGCGTCGGAAGGATGAATGCAATGCCGGACATCGACTGAAGCAGGAAGCAACCGGCAATACCGACGTGTGCCAGGCCGGTGCCCTGGAAGGCGAGCGTCGAAACGAACATCGAGGCTGTATAAAGCACGGAAATTCCGAGCGTACCCATGAGCGCGGGGAGAGCAGTACCTTCACGGATCCCCCGAAGCCCCTCTTCGGTGCGCGCGGCGGCTTGTTCCACGGCGTTCCGAAAGCGGCGTGGAAGCCCCCGAGCAAGAATTTCAAGAACCCTTCGAGTTTTTCGTTCGCTTAACAGCACGAGAAGCGCTCCGGTGCAAAGGACCGCAAAAAGAGCGGCGAGGGGAATCCATAGCGTTTCCATCGACGGGAACTCAACAGATAATTTTTCGTGAAAGACCATGATGATGGCACACAAGAGTCCGCTAAGGCCAATCAAATCGGAGAGCCGCTCGATCAGAAGCACGGCGACCGATGAAGAAACGGGAATGTTTTCTCGTTTCGAGAAAAGAACCGGACGCACAATATCGCCGCCGCGAGGGATGAAATTATTCGTTGCATAGCCGGCCATCAGCGCGCGAAACGCGGAAAACAAGCGCGTATGGGGGGCGATCGGGCGCAGGAACATTTTATAGCGCCAGGCCCGCACCAGATGTGAAAGGAACATTACAAGAGTTCCGGCGACGATCACGAACAGGTTCGCGCCAGAAATTTCCTGACCGAGCCGGTGCAGGTGCTGCTTATGGAATGCCAGATATAATGCGCCCGCGCCGATCGCGATTGCCAGCGTGAAACGAATCAAGGGGTGCTTGAGCATAATTATCGTTCCACTCCAAGATCGCTCAGTTCCACGAGCGGTTCGTGTAGTGCCCTGGCAAGTTCTTCGGGAGAACGATCTTCCGAAGCGCGGACCACCTCTTTGAAATTCTTGAACGAGATTCCCTCGGTCGCAACGATCACGAGGCCCACAACGGTGGTAAGAATATCGAAGGCCGCATGCGTGACGGTTGCATACGCAATGGCTGAGGCCAGCGGCACGCCGAAAATCCGAAACAAGGCCTGACTGATAAAATAGTGATACGATCCAACGCCGCCCGGCGTCGGAATCAGAAAGGCAATTCCGGAGACCACACGAAGAAAAAAGGCACCGACAATTCCCACGGCCACAATGGAACGTTCCGGGAACGCGAAGAGCCACGCAAACATGCTGAGCACATAAAAGACCCAAATTCCTGCCGTTCCGATCGCTACGGGCATCGCTCCGCTCGCGCGTGCGCCCCGAAGGCCGCTCGCAAATTCTGAAGCCGCGCGATAAATGGGAGCTCGAATTTTTTCAGGCCATTTTGCCGTCACTTTGTGGATCGCACGCTCGGTTTTGCCGGCACTGAAGATCATCACGATAACAAGCGCAAGGACGACGATCAGCACAAGGCTAATGGTCATCGTCGATCCGGCAAGCGATGGGAACCCATGGGCAATTTCGCGCGGAAAAACGATAATGGCGACCATAATAAAGATAATGTTCGCCACAAGGTCGATCACGCGTTCGATTAATATCGTTGCAATAGTGCCGCTCATAAACACGTGCTCATGCTTGGCAAAAATATAGGGCCGAACGAGTTCTCCGGAGCGCGGGATAATGTTGTTCATGGCATAGGCTCCCATGATCGCTTTGAAGCCAGTGACGATGCTCGTTCGTGCTTTCATGGGACGAACGATGACGGTCCAGCGCCAGGACCGAAAGATGTGCGAGCAAAAGAGAAGCAAAACACCGGCAAAGATCAGCACCAGATTCGTTTTGGCGAGCTCTGCCAGGAGCGCCTTTAAGTCCACTCCTCGAAAGGCGAGGTAGAGCGCGCCGACGCTGATCAGTACGGTTATGCTGAGCCGGATTGCGGGATGTTTCACAGCGATACGTTTACCTCATCCGCTGTGCCAACCGCATGCCTGAAAAGGAAAAATTGACGATCAGTCCATCGTTTCGACGGCTTCCTGGATGGCACCAAGTAGTTCGTCGGAATGCTTGCGCTCGAAAATAAGGGGTGGCAGAAGGCGAAGGACTTCGCCAGCCGTGACATTCGTGATAATCTGGCGTTCGAAAAGCTTTTTCTGAACCTCTCGGGCATGTGCGGTAAACTCGATCCCGATCATCAAACCCTTTCCACGCACTTCGCGAATCGAATGCGGATGCTGTTGCCGAATTTCCTCCAGCGATCGTTTAAGATAATCGCCTTCATGCGCGGCATTGTCCATGTATGATTTATCGACGAGATCGAGTACGACCGCGCCTGCGACACACGCAAGTGCATTGCCGCCGAACGTCGTTCCGTGCACGCCCGCACGCAGCGCCTCTGCGAGATCGCGCCGAGTGAGGATAGCGCCAAGTGGCAACCCTCCGCCGATCGCTTTGGCACAAACGACAATGTCCGGCTTTAGTCCATAATGTTCATAGGCAAAAAACCGTCCGGAGCGGCCAATGCCGGATTGAATTTCATCGGCAATTATAAGGAAGTGATGTTTTGTACGCAGTTCCGAAAGTGCCTGAGCGAACTCGGCTGGCATTTCAACGATGCCGCCTTCCCCCTGGATCGGTTCCACGATGATCGCCGCGGTTCGTGAAGAAACCGCCTCTTCGAGCGCGGCAGGGTCGTATCCGGCAATCGTGGATGCATCGGCCACGAACGGACCGAAATGGTCGCGATATTTTCCTTTATCCATGACAGAAAGCGCACCGAAGGTACGGCCATGAAATCCATTCGCGATGCCCCAAATTTCTGTTTTCGTTTCATCCGAAAATACTTTCCGGGCGAGCTTAATAGCTCCTTCAACGGCTTCCGTACCGGAGTTCGTAAAGAAGGTTCGTTCCCAACCGGAAGCTCGTTCCAGTTTCTCGGCGAGAATAACCTGCGGTTCCTGAAGGTACAGGTTCGAGAGATGAAGGTATTTTCCGGCTTGTTCTCGAATGGCCTGAACTACCGCAGGATGGGAATGCCCCAATGCATTGACACCGAGTCCGGCGATCGCATCCAGATATCGAGTCCCGGCTTCCGTCGTAATATAAACGCCCTCGGCTTGGGTGACAGCCCCAATGGGCAATCGGTCGTACGTTGGAAAAAGCGCATTTCGCTCGCGCTCTGCAAGGTTCGTCATGAGTTAGAAAAGACAATAAGAGCGTGATAAACCGAGGGAAACCCAAAATTTATCCCGAACGGCTGAGCTTCGATCAGAGCCATTGTTTCACGTGGATGACGCGTCCATTACTGATTCCAACAAACTCGACCGCTCGGCCATTGTCCGTCCAGCCGATACGGCCGATATATTCGAAGAGCGGGGAACGCTTCCCGTTCGCGACGACAAAGAACTTTCCATGCTCGCCGGCTGCTACAAACGCCAGTTGCGATTCATCGGGAGACCATTTAGCGTCCAGGACGGCGCTGGTATGAGCCAAAACTTTCTTGTCCAAATAAAATTTCGATGACGTCTGATCGAGCGAGTACGCCAGGTGCTTACCGCTCGGACTCAGGAAGAGTACCGTCACGCCAGGAAACGGGCCGGCATAGACCTTCCCATCATAGACGACAACGCCTCTTCGTTCATCGCCGCCTTTTTCTGTTACGTGTGGATCGCAGGCAAAGTACGCAAGATGCCGCCCGGAATCATCCATCAGCAGTTGAGAGGTCCATCGATACAGCCCCTCGTTTTTACCGTCGAAATTGACATAGACACGAGCGGTATCCGCCGCGAGCGAGGAATACGCTGTCTTATTCACTTTTGCGACATGGGTAAAGCCGTAATCGTAATCGCGGCCTTCGAGTCGGTGGCGAATGCTGACAACATCCGGCGTGTATCGCCAGACCGTAGCATCGTATGAGGATGTTTGCGATGGCGTCGGCCATCGATACAGAAAAATCGCCGAGTCCGACCGATCGGTAACCAATTTTTCATCCAGTCCCTTTACCGAGCGATAAGCCCAATGCTGCTCATCATGGGAAAATGAGAATTGTGGATTGGTAGTAATGTCGAAATTTTTTCGAACGACAGCGCCGTCGACGACGACAAGATCTCGCGGCTCGTCCTGACCATTATATGCCGCCGGCAGCATCGCGGTCCAATGTTTTCCGCTGGGAGAAAACTCGATGGAAGGATAATCGCCAACATTTTTTAGGATCAGGGTCGTATCTTTATAGAGATACGCCATCGTCGAATCGAATCCACGCTGCGTGAACGCATGGAGTAAACCGGTCCAGACCAAAAAATCTCCATTGGGACTTAAACGGGTTCCGGTCGAGGAGATCTCATGGAACCGTTCCGAAAATGGATGTCCATCGATCGTGATGTATTGCCAGTGTGCGAACTCGTCGATGACATACCAGTGGGAAGCGTCCGGCAATGCGTCCATCTGAAGCACGGTACGTGCCTCATCGAGGCGATACATCGTATCTTGTTCGAAGCGTGCCGGCTTGAACAACCGTTCGGCATGCGACTCGGGCAGTCCTCCGATCTGGGCTGCTTCCTGAGCATGGGCATGAGAGGTAAAAAGAACGAGAATACTAAGTATTGAACTTCGAATGATCATTGGCGATCTATAACACCGTGAAGGCGTTCATTGCTCCGATCCTGTGTGGCTCCGATCTCGTTATGGATTCAGCATCATGCCGAGATGCCTTGCCAGTTCTTTCGTGAGCGCACGGCGGTCGAACGACTGCACAAAGGGGAGATTTACGTTGTGAGGCAATAGCGTTTTTTTCCAACGCCGATGAAGATCGATGATCGCTTCGGCGATCATGGGAATTTCTTTTGGAGGTACGGTTATTCCGGCGCCATAATCCTTCAGGATTTTTTCCGATTGACTTCCGGGCTGGACCAGTCCCAAAATGGGCTTATGCGTGCCCAGATATTCATAGAGTTTTCCAGGCGTGCTAAGCGGATCGGCCGCGATCATCCAAAGGACATCGCTCGAAAGCAGGAGCGCAATTTCTTCTCGATGCGGCAGGTACCCCATGATCCTCACCTGGTTCGTGAGACCCATTTTTTCTATGGCGCGAGCATACTCTTTATGAAGAATACCCGCAAAAACAATTTCCAGATCGTTTTCGAGTGCGGGCTCTTTTTTCATTGCCAGTTTCATGGCTTCCAACATGGGGACAGGAGATCGGCCCGGGTATCCGACGTAAAAGGCCCCGCCATAGGTCATTCGAAATTTTTCAGACTCGCGTACTCGATCGACCATCGTAAGGGCGGAGTAAAAGTCCTCGGGATCGAAGCCATGCGGTAAGATCGTAATGTCGTCATGCCGAAGAAAGGGATAAGATTCGAGGAGCGATTCTTTCATTCTCCGACCGACGACCGTAATGGCGCTGGAACTTCTAAGGCACGCGTCTTCTAACTTTCTTGCGTACGCTTTATGAAATGGGGTTGCATAGAAATTGAGTGCTTTATTTGCGACCCAGGCGTCCCGATAGTCCATGAGGAATGGAATGCGATGCTTTTTCGAGAGCTCCCTCGCGATCAGGAAATCGGTATAAGGCGGTGCCGTGGCATAGATGGCATCGATGCGCTCTTCCTTCAAAATTTGTTCTGCAATACGAAGCGCCGGTGCTTTCCATCGAATGCGGCTATCCGGTTGATAAAACGTTTGGATGATTTTCGAGCGTAGGCGCTGGTACCGCGCGCTCGGAAGCTTGAGCGTTCGGCCATCCTTTTTAGATTGCTTTGGGACGCCGGTTTCCGGCGTTCGTACGATCTTCACATAACCTTGTTCAATAAGCGGGTCAAGTTCCTGCAACAGCGATTCATCGTGCGCATAGTAAGGCGTTTCCCCGGCCGTGAGCACGATCGGCCGCCACCCGAATTCCGGCAAATATTTCACGAACTTGAGCGTTCGCTGAACCCCGGAAAGACCCATCGGAGGGAAATAATAGGCAATAACGAGCACATTGAGACCCGGTGGCGCTCCCGGTTCGAGAAGATCGATATTCATCGATGCAAAAATACGCTTGAAGGATGTTCAAGGTGCAGGGTTCTTTCTTTTAGACGATCTTGGACCGGCTATCGGAGGTACAGCATCAGCGCGGAAGTTGCGCATTAGGCCGCCAAGATTTGTGGGTTAGCTCTCATTTAGGCATGTTTGGGACCTACTTCCAATTACCGCGCCTCAACATCCGGAACCTATCACATTGTGGTAACGATGGGGAGCTATAGCACCAACATTAGGATATGCAGTCTATTAATTGGATTGATCGCCATGAATGTCCGCGAGTATTTCTTGCGCTTGCGGGGCTTGTGACGATTTGCTTCACTTTGTGCTGCCATTCCCCCTTACGGGCACAATGGCGGCACATAACGGATTTTAGTGGGTCAAATGGCGTCATGACGCTTGGCGAACCGGTTACGTATATCTATTTCCTGGATTTGCCGGGGCCTCCACGCATTGGTTTTGTCGGTACCGAATGCTCATTATTTCGAACTTCGGACGGTGGGAAAACCTGGGCAGGCGTATGGGATACTGGTGTCACTGGGGATTTTTTTTATATTTCTGGAATTTGCTTCAAAGATAGCCTCACAGGGTGGATGTCAGTTTTTAACGGTAATTATCCGGATGGCAAATGCTATGAAACAACAGACGGAGGGTTGAACTGGCGTCAACTAATGGTTCCTCGTGACTCTCTTCCATGGAGTACATGGGGTGCCTTCGGCATTTCTTACAATGCTACTTCAGGCCGGTTGTTTCTCAGTTGTGTTACGAAGATAAGAATTTCTACGGACCTCGGAAATTCCTGGACAGACTCATTACCTTTTCGGGCATACGGATATTCCTACTCCGATTCGCTGCATTGGATCATTCCTGCTAATCGAGCTTATGATATTGAACATGATACATCTACAGGGTTTCTATTTCTTGTGACAAGTAATGGTGGGGTCTCTTGGGATACAGTTGCTCCCCAGGGTCTACCGACGGACGAAGGATTGGCCCCGGTCACGAGGCAGGGTAGCTTGACATGTTTGGGTACGATCGGCAATTCTATTTTTCGCAGTGACGATTTTGGCAGGAACTGGCGTCAGGTAGGCACGTTGCCCGGAAACGCACACAGCACGGGTTATATGGCGGGGAATTTTTCACGATTGTATCTTCAAAATTCATACGTTCCGGAAGGAATCCCTGGTGGCAATATGTTTGTCTCGACCGACTCGGGGGCAACCTGGTTTGACGACGGTGGCCCTGGGTATGATTTAAACGATGGGGAAAGCCACATCTTTTATGCAGGTAAAGGCGTAACTTACGCCGCGATGACCGGCGATACGGGATATGGCTACGAGGGCTTAGGCCTTTACGAAGAAATCTGGCCACAATCGTCAGTCCAGCAGCCAGAATTATCGACCGGGAATGTTTCCCTTTTTCCCAACCCAACGGCCGGCACGATAACCATATCCGGCATGCAGCCGAATGGGGACGGCAGTCGGTCGTTCATCGAGATATTGAATGTGGTGGGCAAACGGGTACTCGAGCAAAATAAGCCAGGCATCGTCTCCCCATCCATTCAGATCGATCTCACCGATCTGCCGCCGGGCGTTTATTATGCACAAATAGCGACCGCAGAAGGGATGCTAGTAAAAAAGATCGTCAAAGAATGAAAAGAGCGCAAAAGTATAAAAAAGCAGCAATATAGGGATTTCCAATGAAGCTCCCTTAACCGAAAACGCGTGCGGCTCCCTTTTAGGAACGGCCTGAACAAGGCCAGAGTTAGTTTTTGAGCGGCCATTGGTCACGGCCGGGGACTCCGAACTTGCCTCAGGAATTTTACTCCGAACTCGTATCTCGTCTTGCGCAGCTTAGGCGGCGCCAGGAGCATGCTGCGCTTGCTTCCGGTTTTGCCAATGGGTTCACGTCGGTCCTTGTCCTGGCTCTGGGTGCGATTGCAGCCGAGGCGCTGGGCCATTTTTCAATCGAAGGCCGCACCTGGCTCTTTTGGTCAGCGCTCGTTCTTTCCATTGTGGCGTTTTTGGGGTTCATTATTCCACCGGCGCTCGTACGCATTGGAATACGGGGCAGGGCTTCCGACGATGATCTTGCTCGTAGAATAGGCCGGCATTATCCGGACGTCAACGACCGCCTTGTGAACTCCCTGCAATTGGCTCGGCCGCTTTTTTCGAAATCCGCCGAATTTTTGGGTTCTCCGGGTTTTGCTCTTGCGGCATTTTCGAACACCTACCATAGCGTCCGCGAGATCGATTTTTTGAAGATCGTAGACGACCGCCCAGCGAAACGCTCGGCCCTCCTTTTTTTCTTAACGCTCGCGCTCGGAGTTGCAGCGTTTTTGGGGTCGAAAGATGAGATGCTTGCCGCTACCAGCCGACTGGTCCATTTTCGAACGTTTTACCAGAAGCCGGCGCCCTTTACGTTCGTCGTCGAGCCAGGAAATATTCGCGTAATGCGCGGGGATTCCGTTCGTGTGATCGTGTTCACGCGGGGCGAACAGCTACCGGAGATCACGCTCCGGACGCGTGATGAAGGCCAGAAGGAGTTCGATGCGGTTACGCTGAATTCGGTTGCACTCGATTCTGCGACAGCTTCTCGAAACCATGTGAAGTCGGGCTTTATCTACTCGCTTCATGCCGAGCAGCCGGCCGAGTATTATGTTCAGGCCGGGGACATCGAGTCCGACCGGTATAAGGTGACAGTGCTCGATCATCCGATCGTGCGTTCGCTCCTTGTCGAAGTCGATCCGCCGGCCTATACCCGCGCGAAGCATATTGCACTGCCGGAAAATATCGGCGATCTTTCGGGCGTTGCCGGCACGCGCGGAGTTTTTCGTGTCATCGCCTCAAAGCCGCTCGCGAAAGCGAACATTATTTTTACTTCTACCGATACGACGGGTCATCGGCCCGATACGGCCCGGACGTCGTATTCGCTCCTGGTGAACGATTCGATCGCGACGGGAACGGTAATGTTTCTTCAGTCCGGTACTTACCATATTGCCCTCACGGATCGCGATTCGGTCAAGAGCGAGCACCCGATCGAATACAGCGTTTCGATTACGAAAGACATGCCGCCCGAGATCGTGCTTTTGGAGCCTACCGACCGCGCAGACCTTCCTAACAATCTTCGGCTCGATATGCTGGCGCATATTCGGGACGATTACGGCTTCCGTGGGGTGCGGCTCGGATACCGCATTTCCAAATCGAAATATCTTAAGGTCGATTCGAACTACACGTGGGCAACCGTTCCCATCCCTAACCCCAACGCACAGGAAGAGGACGTTCCGTACATTTGGAACCTTACGCCGCTTTCGATCGGTCCGGAGGACGAAGTCTCTTACGTGATGGAAGTGACCGATAACGATGCCGTCACAGGCCCGAAATCCGCGCGAACGCCGGAATACACGGTGCGCGTGCCTTCGGTCGAAGAAATTTTCAAGAAAGCCGACGAGCAGGCAAGTAAGGCCGAGCAGGACATGAACGAGATCAAGCAGGATGCCGAAGCTCTGGAGAAAAAAGTGACCGAGGCCGCGGCCGAAATGCAGCAAATGAAATCGAGCGATCTCGCAAAACAATCGCAGGACTTCTCGAAACAAAAGGACGTCCAGCAGATGCTCGATCGGCAAAACCAGCTGAACGACCGTCTCGATCAGGTCGCCAAGGACTTGCAACAAATGACGCAGTCCCTCGACCAGCAGCAGGCGCTCTCACCCGAAACCGTGAAAGCCTATCAGGAGCTTCAGGAACTCTTTAAACAGATCGATTCTCCGGAGCTGAAAAAAGCAATGGAAGCGCTCCAGCAGGCTATGCAGAAGAACGTCGATCCAAAAAAGCTTGAAGAGGCCATGCAGAATATGAAACTGAACGAAGAGCAGTTTCGAAAGTCGATCGAACGGACCGAAAATATTCTGAAAAAGATCCAGGCCGAACAGAAAGTCGATGAGCTCATGAAGTCAGCCGATGAGCTGGCCAAGGAGGAGCAAAAATCGTCCGATGCCGCGCATGAAAAGATGGACAAAGGCCAATCGATGACGCCGGATGAAAAAGCCGCGGAGGCGCGAAAGCAGGAGGACGCGCAGAAAGAACTCGACCGCATGCGCGAAGAAATGAAAGCGGTCGCCCAGGACATGGAAAAGCTCCCGCAGAATATGCAGGCGCCGGAAGAGACGAAGCAGGCCGCCGAGGCGCTGGCCGATCCTTCGCTCGATCAGGAGATGGAACAGTCCGCGCAGGCGGCCCAGCAGGGGAATATGCAGCAGGGTGCGCAGCAGTCGGAAGCCGCCGCCAAAAATATGAAGGACGCCGAGCGAAAACTGGCCGAGCTCAAACGGCGCATGTCCGAATCGCAGCGGCAGGAAACGATGCGTGAAATGCGTCAGATTCAGGACGAACTGAACCGCCTGTCGAAAGCGGAAGAGCAGTTGAAAAACCAGGCGAAAAATGCGCCCCCGAACTCGAGCGTGTTTCGACAAATGGCCGATCAACAGTCCGAAAAGAAGGATGAGTTAGGCCAGACCGCCTCCAAGGCGATGGAACTTGCGCAGAAATCGACGGAAATTACTCCGGAAATGGGCCGCGAAATGGGTAAAGCCTTTGCAGAAATGCAGCAGGCGGAAGATGCGATGACGGACCGCAATCAGCAGGGTTCTCAACAGAACGCGCAATCGGCGATGACATCGCTCAACAAAGCCTCGAGCGCATTTCAGCAGGCCCTCCAGAAGCTTGCGCAGAACGGCCAGCAAGGTTCCAATGGCTCGGGCGGCCAGGGCGAAGATGGCAACGATGGCTCGGGTTCCACCGGCGAAAATGGCGATATGCCCGGTTCCAGCGGTCAGCCGGGTGGTGGTGGTGCGCTCCAGCAATTTATCAATCAGATCAATCAGCTTGCACAGCAGCAGCAGCAACTGAACGATCAAATGCAAGGCATGATGGCCGGTAAGTCGGGCGGCGGCCAGGCGGCGGAAAAAGAAATGATGCGCGAACAGGCAATGATGAACCGCCTCGCCGCGCAACAGCAAGCCGTCAAAAAATCGCTCGATCAAATGGCCGACGAGCAACGTCAGGCGCAGACGGGAATTCATCAGTCGGCCGACGAACTAAAAAAGATTGCCGACGAAATGCAGCAGTCGATCGGAGATATGCGTTCTTCCGGAGTCACGCCTGAGACGATCCAGCGTCAGGAACGGATTCTTTCCCGGCTCTTGCAGGCCGAGCGTTCGGTGCACGAGCGCGATCAGGACCAGGACCGCGAATCGAAACCAGGTGTCGATGTGGTGCGCGAATCTCCCCGCGCGCTCGATATATCGTCGCCCGAAGCACAGAAAGAGTTACAGCAAGAAGTAACCAATGCCCGCGAGACCGGTTACACCGCCGATTACAATGCGCTGATTCGTAAATACTTCGAAGAGTTAGAAAAACAGTGACCCTATGTGAATTGGGAAGAGAATTCCGGCGATAATAGTGCAAAAGTCGTATCACTTCCAAGGCGACACGTTTTTCCGGACTAGAGATTCCGATACGCCTTGCCCGATAAAAATGCACCAGGGCCGGGACCGCCAAGGAAGTATGTACGAATATTAGTCTTCTGCCAAATACATTTTTTCAGGAGTAATACACCTTCGAGGTATCGGACGTCAATGCTTTTAGAATGACACATAAAGATACCGCCGACTGTTTGGTATGTGATGCCGAACCTACCTTCACCTGATCCTCGCCCCCGTGCGATCTTTTTCGACCGTGATGGCGTGATCAACGCCCGTATCCTGGGTGGCTATGTTCGGCACTGGAATGAGTTCGAGTTGTTGCCCGGCGTGATCGAAACGCTGAAGGACATAAAACAGCGCGGCTATCTTGCCATTATTATTACGAACCAGCGTGGGGTTGGGCTGGGGCTGATGTCCGAAGCGGCATTGGATCAGGTCCACGATGAAATGCAGGGTGCAATTGAAGCCAAGGCAGGCGTGCGCTTCGACGATATTATTGTTTGTACCGATGCGGACGATTCTTCGGCACGCCGGAAGCCATCGCCGGCGATGATCCTGGAAGCCGCTCAGAAATGGAATATCGATCTCGAGCATAGCTGGATGATCGGAGACGCGATGACGGATATGGAAGCCGGCCGCCGTGCAGGAACTTTGACGGCCTATCTCGTTACTCCGCATTCGGCGACAGAACTCGGCGAAATTCCAAACGCGACAAAAATTGTCCATCGGTTAGAGGAGATTCTCCAATTTATTTAATTTTCTCTCGGACTGATTTTTGCCTCTCTGCCGTTATTTTGCAAATACTATCACGATCCACATTCGAGTATTAATGGACCGTCGGGTCGCCGCTCGCATTCTGTATGCGAGTTTGCTTTTCCTTCTTTTCTTGCCGCGCGCTTTTGCGCAATCCGTTTCTCGTGAGGACGGGCGTTCCGCAGCCTTTGCAGCGCCGTTCGAAGATGAGACCGAGCGCGCGTTGGGCGCGTTCCGATTTTTTGGCCTTGAAAGTTACGCCGCCGATGTCATTGCCCGGGCCGAGGCAAGCCAGGCAGACGACCGTTTTTCGCTGAACGATGCCTTCCTTTCGCTCGATCTTTTTCGTTCCCTATCCGATTACTATCGCGGGCGTCCATATTCTTCGCAGCGGACGATCGATTCGATCGTAACGAATACTTCCCATGCGGACCGGACGGCAACGGATGCGGCGCTCTTAGGCGCACTTGAATTTTACGGTCACACGCCGCTCCGCCGGACCGATGTCGAGGCCGGGCTTTCACGATTGGAGCACATTGCTACGTTCACGGCCGCGGCCGCGGCCGTGCAGCCCGAAATATTGTTCTGGAAAGCGGAAGGCTTCCGTGCGCTCGGCGAACGGTCGCGCGCCGAAAGTAATTATCGCGAAGCGATCGAAAAATCGAGCGATCCACGCCTTACGGCACTTACCCATTTCAGGCTGGCGGAGCTTTTCGAGCGCGAGGGCCGCTTTCCGGAAGCCGATTCGAATTTTACGGCGGTCTCACGAATCCAGGAATCTCCGCTCCTGCTCCTTTCCCTTTTACGTCTGGGGGCGGTCCAACGGTCCGAAAAAAATTATCGAGCGGTCCTGGTCACGATGAATCGGGCGGACTCTTTATATCGCCTGACAGATCATACGATCCGAACTTCGGCACGCGATCTCGAATATGCTTCGCCGCTGATCGAGGAACTAATGATCCGCTCCACGGAAGAAGATCGTATTCTCGGCCGGGTTTCCGAAGCAGTCTATTCCTATCCGCGTCCTTCGCAACTCGTATCGCCGTTTTATACCAGCGAAGTCGATCTTTTACGGGGCAGTGCCTTAAGTGAACTGGGACAGTATGAACAAGCGACGGTTATCCTGACGACAGGCGACGAACTGATCGACGGCGCTCGCGATAGTTCTGCTTCGTATTCGCTCACGGAGCAGGCACGGTTCGTTTCCGATGCCTTGCGCTTTGAAAAAGGATGGTCGCTGTTTCAGCGCGGACTCTATAAGGATGCCGCCGCCGCGTTTCTGGAACTTGCTGTAGCGGATACCGGCCGCAGGAATTATCGCGTTTTGCGCGAATCCAGCGTGCCGCTTCGGGAGCAGGGCCGTTTTTTCGATCCCTTCCTGAACGATTCCCTTGCGATCGCGAGTACGGTACCGACGATCGATCGTTCGATCCTTTCCAAGGCCCGGATCGATACGACGTTCTTTATCTACAACGATTTTCCGGAGCGTGCGAGATATTATGCTGGCGTCGCGCTTGCGCGTGCCGGAATGCTGGGGGAAGCTGCGCAAACACTTCAAAAATTAACGCTCGATCCGGCCATGCTCTATAGCGATCAGGCTACGTACCAACTCGGCCTGATCCGCTTTGCGCAAAATAGTTACGAAGCCCAGAAGTTACTGCTGCCGGTGAGCTATGAAAAAAGCATTCGGGGTGGCTACGCCTCGTTCCTCCTCGGCGAACTCGCGTATCGAAAGAACGATTATGAGCGTGCCGAAGGGTATTTTTTGAATGCCTTCGCGAACCTTCCCACCGAAGATACCGCGATCCGAGCGACCGCGCATCTCGAACGAGGGCTTTCGCTCATCCCACTTGGGAACTGGCACGATGCGGCCGACGAACTCAATACGTATCTCACGCAATCGCACGAGCACATTCCGGGGCGTACGGACGAAGCGTTATTCTGGATGGGCAAAGCTTACTTCCGCGCCGGGGATTACGACTCTGCCGCTTCCTCCCTTTCTCGTCTCCTTACGGAATACCCGACCAGTTCACGCCTCGAGGACGCACAATACACGTATGCCTGGAGCCTTTTCGAAGCAAACGATTTCGCGCGCGCAGAGCCAGAATTCGAGCGCGTCATTGCAATGGACTCGATCAGCCGATATGCGTATGACGTCCTGGTGCGGGCCGGCGATTCGTATTACGCCATGGGGGAATACCGGCGGGCGAATACCCTCTATAACCTGGGAACCGATCGTCCCGCTTTCAACGAACTTCGGACCACGCGCGCCGTCCTGATGCTTGGCGTCGCGCGGCTCAAGATCGATTCTACCCGGAGCGCGATGAATGAGTTCGAATACTTTACCCATAAATATCCGCAGAGCGATATTGTCGACCTCGCCTATTTCGACGATGCGATCGCAGCGTATTCGATCAACCAAACGGCTTCGGCCGAAGCGACCGTCGAAAAGATCGTAAGCCAGTTCCGTCAGTCCGCTGTCGCGCCTCGAGCATTGTTCGTCGCCGGAGAAGAACGCGTACGGCATGGTGACATTCGTGGTTCCCTGCATTACTATCAAGCCGTGTTGAATTCCTATCCTCGCTCACGCGAAGCCGGACCCGCACTCTTTGCGCTGCAGGACGCCCTTGCCGATCTTAAACGAATACCCGAAGCACTTGCCATCGCGGACACATTTGTTGCTCGGAACCCTGCTAATCCGATCAGTCCGATGGTCCTGATTCGCGCCGGAGAATTCAAGATGAAACTTCATGAGCCGGCAAGCGCACTGGCCAGTTTTCGCTCCTTCGTCGCTCAGTATCCATCGAATTCCGCGCGGCCGCAAGCGGAATTGTTGTCCGCAGAAGCAGAACTCGCAACCGGCGATACCGGAACGGCCATGCAGGCCCTGGACACGATCGTTTCGAAATACGATTCGCTCGATGTAGCCGCGGCCGCGTATCTCGACCGCGCCCGTATCGAACGTGTGCGAAAAGCATTCGATTCGGCTTCGCTTGACTTTCTGCGCGCGTTTCAGGACCGTTATTATTCGTTCGATGCAGCACCGCAGGCCATGCTCGAATATGGCGAAATGCTCACCGAAGAGAAGAACGTGGATTCGGCCGTGCAGATTTTTTCGATGCTCACAGCACGCTATCCGATCGCGGCCAGCATAGCGGCCCGGGCAGCCATTCACGCCGGAGAACTATTATCACAGCAGGGAAAAAACGATAGCGCGCGAGCGATTTACGGAAACGTCATATCTGCGCATCCCCGAGATGCCCTGGGTGGTGCCGCCGAAGTTCGGATCGGCGAAACGTATCTTTTGGAATCGAACTGGGCGCAGGCCGCGGCCTCCTTTACTTCAGCGAAACGTGATTTTGCGCTTGCCCCCGAGTCCGACATGCAACGCCTGTTCGGACTTGCCAGGGCGGATGTTCACCTTGGAAAAAAAGCCGAAGCGATCCGAACCTTGCAGGCGCTCCTTGCGATGCGTGGAGTTCCGGAATCCGAACACTCGGAGGCCGATGCGCTGCTCCACACGCTCCAGCCCGTGCTCAAAAAGAAAGCGAAGAAAGGAGTGCGCCGATGAGATACGCGTTTGCGTTGCTGCTACTCCTATCGACTGCTCGTGTATTCGCCCAAGAGGGTGGGTCGTATCGCGATTCGGTCCGGAGGCCTTTGCCACCATCGATTCTTTCCGAACTGCACCGTTCTCAGAAAGCACGGACGCTCGTGTATACCGATACGATCCGGGCTTCCGATCTTGAAAAACTCCACTTCAACGATTCGCTCCAGCAGAACTATGCCGATTCCGGATTTTCGATGATCGATACCGCGGTTTCCTTACCGCATAAGGAATGGCTCGATTCCGAACTGGTCGAAATTCCGGAGCTGGTCCGGTTTGGGAACCGAGTTCACTTTAATTATCCGCCGGCGATCATGTCCGAAACGGACCTTCATCCGGTGCTCTTCGACTCGACGCTGGTCGAACGCATGAATCCCGTCACCCGCGAAAACCTGCCGTTCTTCGACCAATCGCCGATCCCCATGCCTTTGCGTCCTATGCGTCCCTCCGAATCGTTTGTCGAAGGGGGCGCCGGAAACGTGGAAGTACCTCGTGTATCAGCATGGCTTTCGCAATCTCTTTCAGAACGTTCGGGCCTTTCGCTTCTGGGAGACTATCGTTCCATCGCCGCCTCTCCATCCGCGATCCATTCCTTTGCAGCCATCGATGCGACGCTCGATGCCGAACTCGGGGCGGACCCTTCCGAAGTTCCTAATTACGCCCAGGACCTTTCCGTACGGGCCAGCTTTCACGATCGTTCGATTGCAAATACGAACCGTTCGACCGCCGATCATAGCCTCTCGAATTTTATTGCATCGGCGGCATTCACCGGCGACCTTTCGGAAGCCTTTCATTACGACTTCGCTCTCGGCGAGCGCGTGACCAACAATAATGACGCTTCGGGTGCGACGGAATCGATGCCAAGCGTAGGCGTTGGAACGCGTTTCGACCTTGGCTCATTTCGCGTTTTGCTGAATGGGACGTATGCGAACGCCTCAATGAACGCCGATACCGGCGGTACGGGAGCGTTCTTCGGTGTACAAAACGCTTCCATTAGCGATCAATCGTTCCAAGCTCTTTTCGGACATCGCGGAGCGCTCGAATGGTATGCCGGTGCAGAATACCTTGGCGGCTCGGCGATGGATGGAACATCCTATTCCTCCTTGCTTCCGGTCATTCGGATACGCGTTCCGCTGAATGCGCGGTGGGAGATTGGCGGTTCGTTCGAGCCGCAGGTTCAGCTTGCATCGCTTGCCCGTTTAACGGAGATCGACCCGTTCTACTCACCGGAACTTGCTGTGGGGCTCAAACAGACAGGTTCCTTTCCGGGGCCCGTCGATGGACGTTCGGTTTCGATGGATAAAATCAATCTTGCCGCGTATATGAATTATATGCTTTCGCCGGACGATGAATTTCGGTTTGAAGCTCGTTATATCGATCGCGATCGCGATCCTGTTTTCGATGTTCTCACGCTCGACTCGGCGAACACGTTTATCGTTGTGCCGCACGAGACACGTCGGTTTTCGCTCACCGCCGCCGGCAATTTTCTTTTGTTTGCTCGTGATGTTATTACCGGATCGGCTGAATTTACTTCTGCCACCGTCGCTGGAGAAGACCATGCGATGCCCTTCGAACCTGACTTCAAATTTTTGGCGGAGTATCATTTCAATTCTATCTGGGACGATATTCACCCCACGCTCGCTTTTCGTTCTATTTCTCGCCCCTCCCGATCGCTTACGTTCTTAAATGCGAACGTCGAAACGCGGATCGACCGTCACTTTGCACTGACCGTTACGCTCGAAAATATTCTCGCCGGTCCGAGCGATTTCTGGTCTGGCTACCCGGAATATCCGCAGTCCTTCTGGGCTTCCGTTCGTTACCTATTCTGAGCCACGAACTATAATTCAAAGCGCAGCCGTTCTGAACGGTCATGTCTGAACCTGCCCCTATCTGGACGCCCCGTTCCCGGTCGCAAGCGCTCGCGGAGCGATTCGGTATGGCTCCGGAGGACGTCGAACGCCTGCTCGAAGAAACGCACCGTGAATATGCGGGCGAAGTTCTGCCGCCGGTTTCGTCGATAGGCACCTCACCGGTCGAGGAAGCGGCCGCGAAGCTTCCCTCGGCGGAGAATGAATCCGTTCCGCCGGCCACGACGGGAGCTCGTCCGTTAAGCGGCGGTTTTATCGCCGGACTCTTTACCGTACTACTCATTGCCCTCGGCATTGCGCTTTCGTTCCGCGAAGGATGCTTTCGTCAACGGCATGCGCGCGAAGCCCAAAAGCCGGTCGATACGATCCAATCCCTTTTAAACAGAGCAACGACCCAGGCTTCGACTCCGCGGCCGCCGACGAATGTCGCACCCGGAGAGGTCCCTCCCGAGGCCCTCGTTGTTCCGAGAGAAGAACCTCCGGGAACTTCCGGTCCGGCGTCGTCCCGCGGGATCACGAGCGAATCGGAAGCATTGAAAGCCGATCATCTTCCGACCCTTGAAACGCCGAGCAATTTTGAAGCCGAAGAGCGGCTCGCAGAACTCCGTGCCAACGGGAACTCGCATGCCCACATGAAGGCCGTCCGCCGCGGCCATGGAACGATCTATCGGATCTACACCCGTTAAGCGGGGTACTCGCTAAAAACGGACATTCATTGCAAGGCCCGCGCCGCCCATCGTATAGCTGGGAACGATCGTAGTGTTCGCCAGGAGTCGGTCCCATTCGGTCTGTATCGCACCCATCTCTTTCCTGGGGGACTCGGTAACGCTCACGTCGCCTTGAGGATTGGGCGATACAAGGTCTCCAAATCCGATTCCGAGCGCGATGGCAAGCGGATAATCGCTCCACCAGTGAATGCTCTGCGCAACGAGCCCTATCGCCAGCCCTGCACAGGCCGCATATCCCACCGGGCGGATCCAGGCCTGCTCCGGATAATTATTCGCTATGACCGTCAGGGTCGCAAGCGCCGTCGTCAGATGCCCCGATGGGAAGGCGTCGTAGTGAGAAGTATGGTAGAGATAATCGATCTGGTTAGGAAACCAATCCCAGCGCCCGGTCGGGTTCGTCGTGATGTCGACCGGGCTTTCCCGGCCGGTCACATGCTTTAAGAGCTGGACGACGCCGCCAGCCGCCAGTATCACTTCGCAGATTTGCGAGGCCGTGCGAAGTGCTCGCTTATCGCCGGTAAGGAGTCCATATCCAGCCGCCACACCGGCGAGGCCGAACTGGAACCTACCATCACCCATATCGACGAAGAGGTCGGAAGCGTTATGGAACGTATTATTTCGGTTGTACTCCTTCAGAAACGGCTGCCAGAGTTGATTGTCATAGACGATCATCACGGCGGTCGAAGCAGCAATGAGCGAAATCTGTGGCCAGTACCGGAGTTGGACATTATCGACCGCCCAGTCCCGCCAATCGCGGGGAAGATTGGTGATCATATCGAAGATTCCCGGCTCAGGCCGCCGATCGAGTCCTAAGGCCATGTCATGCACGGAATGCACTCCCGCCGAATCGACGATTTTCGCGACCTGAGCTGCCGAATCGACTTTTGTCGAATCTCCTCCGCCAAAGCCGAGAGCAGAGCGGCCCATGCCAACAATAAGAACGGCAGCAAGAACGAAAGTTTTCAACATCCTGCGTAAAACAATCAAATTTCGCGATGGCTCCAAAAAAAACTACAAAGAATGCTAATACTTTTGTTTTCCTAACCTGACAAAGACGCGGAAGTATTTATCGGAGTGGGAAAGTTCACTACGTCCGTCTTCCGTTTCCCATCGGTGGTACGTGAGCGTCTCGTCGGTGAAAACGACGCCCTTGCCAAAATATCGTTCCATGTACGACAGCAGGACGTCGCGAAGGCCGACGTATCCATCGCCGCCCAGCGGATGCCAGTTGATGACGATGGTTCGTACGTGTTTCTTTGCAAGCTGGATCTGAATATACGCCGGCTGTCCGAATACGACAACCGAATCCGACTCGAGAATAACCATCGAATCGGCATGGAGCGTATCGCGCCGAAGTGCAATGCGCTTCATGATGAGGTACGCGGAGTCCTCGGTCATTCCGACATGAAGCCCGGCAAATGCGGGGCGAGGGGGAATGTAGTGTCTCTGCGCCAGGCCCGGTAAGGCGCCAAAAATAATTCCGAAGGCGAGCAGAAAAAGCAGAGAACGGTTCACTGCTTTTTCTCTCACCGGATTTTCTCCGGCCGCATGGCAGGGAAAAGAACAACGTCACGGATCGATTCTTCGCCGGTCATGATCATTGTAAGGCGATCGACCCCGAAACCGAGCCCGGCCATGGGCGGCATTCCGTATTCCATTGCGCGAAGGAAATCCTCGTCCAGGACCATCGCTTCCTCATCGCCTTTACTCCGCAGTCGCGCCTGCTCTTCAAACCGTGCGCGCTGGTCGAGTGGATCGTTCAGTTCACTGAAGGCATTTGCGAGTTCCTGTCCATTGACGTAGAGCTCGAATCGCTCGACGAGTCCCGGCTGCGAGCGATGCGATTTCGCGAGCGGGGACATCGAAAGTGGATAGTCCGTGATGAAGGTCGGTTCGATAAGATGGTGCTCGACCTTCGCGGAAAAAATTTCATCGATGATCTTTCCCACTCCGGAACCGGCTTCGAGCGGCACGCCCATGTGCTTCGCCGTGATGCGAAGTTCGTCCTCATTCATTTTACTGACGTCCGTGCCGGTGTATTCCTTGATCGAGTCGTACATGGAAAGGCGGCGGAACGGAGGGGTAAATTGGATTGGAGCGCTCCCGCGGTGGATTCCGACCACGCGTGCGACTTCCACGAATAGTTCTTCCGTGAAGGCCATCATCCATTCGTAATCTTTGTATGCGATGTAGATCTCGGCCATGGTGAATTCGGGACTATGGTTTTTGTCCATGCCCTCGTTACGGAAATCTTTCGCGATCTCATAGACTCCCGTGGCCAGCCCTCCAGCGACAAGTCGCTTCAAGTAAAGTTCATCGGCAATCCGAAGAAAAAGATCGAAATCGAGGGCATTGTGGTGCGTCACGAACGGACGTGCATACGCGCCGCCATAGATCGGCTGGAGTACCGGTGTCTCGACCTCGAGATAACCGCGGTCGTCGAAAAATCTTCGGATGGACGAAATAATTTTTGCGCGAGTGCGAAACGTCTCGCGAATTTCCGGATTGACAACAAGATCGACATATCGCTGGCGGTAGCGAAGTTCCTTATCGGAAAATGCATCGTGAACTATTTTTTCACCGGTCACCGGATCGGTCTCTTCCTTTACGACCGGCAGCGGACGAATTGCTTTTGCCAAAATTTCGAAACGTTCGACGTGCAGGGTGATCTCCCCCGTACGTGTGCGGAACACGAAGCCGTTCGCGCCGATAATGTCCCCAATATCGAGCAGGCGGAGCAGGTCGTATCTTTCGCCTAAATCGTTGGATTTGAAATAGATCTGGATCTTTCCGGCTTCGTCCTGCACATGGGCAAACGTCGCTTTTCCCATACGTCGAACGCCCATAATTCGGCCAGCCACGCTGGCGGAGGGATGGAGATCGGGATTCGATTCGTCGAACATTGCAATCGCTTCGTTCGAAAAGCGAGTGCGTTCGAATCCATAGGCGTAGGGCTCGACTCCTTTTGCGCGTAGCTCCTCGAGCGAAGCGCGGCGCTCGCGTTCCTGGTCTGTAAGGGCGTCGGGCCGCTCCGCTTCTTCGATATGGCGCAGAGCGTCTTTTATCTCCTCGGCGTGTTCTGTCGGTGGTGTGTGGGTCGTCATTCGGATTGCAAAAATACGAGCGAAATTGTACTTATATTTGCGCCGGTCATTTGTCCTTTACGTCTCGTTATGAAAACAATGGTTGTGTGTGCTTTTTGCTGTCGGGCTCCTATACGGCTGCAAGTCCTCGACGGATTCGGTCCAGGGTCAGAAACTTCAGCTTATTACTTTCGACCAGGACACACTTTCGGCAGAATCGGGTTCCGTAGAATTTACCGTCACCGCCGTCGATGGCCGGAATGCCGTATGTATCTCGGCCGCGAAGAAAATAAAGTTATCTTCCCGTGGCGGGACCTGTGGAAGGAAATAAATACCGAACACGATACGAACGGCTGATACCGCGCCCAAGGTTAGAAAGTATTTCCCGGAGTGCTTTTAGATCGTCCGCAACAAGAAAATCCCCTCCGACCTCTCGCGTCAGCCATTCCAAACGATTGTCTTCCTCGGTGCGGAAATTGATCGCGAAGAGTCGTACATTCGAATTCTGAAAGAGCTGGGCCAGGAGCTCGATGGAGGCCCGGCTTGCATTGTCCGCACCGTCAGTGACGACGAGGAGCACGTCATTACGCGCAGTATCACCGTGGAGCCGGCGTTCTTCAATGTTCGCCAATGCCGCCGCGAGGGCATCGTAGAGCGGCGTAAATTCCGTTCGGACGGTGTCGAAAAAATGCCAGAAGCGCTCCAGTGCAAAAACAGAATCTGTAAACGGATGTTGAGCGAGAAAAACAGAACTCCGATTTGTATAGAGATGATACCCGCCGCGATAGCGCGTATCGAACGTTACGGCTTGAAACGTTGCACCCCTGGCAACTTTTTCTGCGATGCTGTCGCAGTATCCCACAAGCGAATCGTAGGCGTGGAACATCGAGCCGGAATTATCGAGCACGAAACTCAGAGCCAAAACACTTTTGTATTTCGCGCCGATGGAATCGACCGAGAGCACACGAGCGCTCCGGTCCCTGGTGCGGACCTCAATATCTTTTGGAGTTAACGTCCTTGTGCCGGGCGAAGCGCCGTCCACTTCGATCCATGCTTCGTTCCAGTTTGCGCTATCGATGTGAAGCAGCGCGGTCGTGCTATCTCGGAGTTTAATCGCAATGGACTGTGCGAAGGATCGAGTGCCGAATAGCAGGCAGCACGCGATGAAAAAGAAAACCGCCAACGTCTTGTCCTTTCGCATTATTTCAACCACGCGGAAGGATTTTGCTTCGATTTTCCTTTCCAGACTTCGAAGTGCATGGCAGCGCCTAATTCTGGATTCGTCCCGCTCCTGCCGATCGCTTCACCGGCACGCACATGTGCGCCTTCACGGACGCTCGCACTGGTGAGGTCGGCATAGACCGTATGCAGGCTGCCGGCATGACGAATAACGACGATGGTCCCATAGCTCGGCAGCGTCGAAACGAGCGCGACTTCACCTTCGGCCGCCGCGCGCACGACGGAACCGGCAGGTGCCGCAATATCGACACCCAAATTCATGGTAACCGTTCCCAATTCGGCATTCCGATGCTCGCCAAATCCCTGCACGATACGGTGTGACGCGCTGGGCCACTCGAGCGAATGCGGTCCACGCACCGGTCCGAGCGATCGCTCGGTTTCGTATTCGGTCGTTTTTCGATGTCCCTTTTTTGTCGTGCGTGCGTTGGCTTCGCGTCGCACGAGTCCCGCAATAATGGACTCCAGCCGTTTTGCACTGGCTTTTCGTTCCGCGAGAAGCGCTCTTAATTGCTCTTTTCTCGCCTGAATCTGCGCCAGCTGTTTCGCTTCGGCGGCTTTTTTCGATTCGAGCGTGGAAGCTTCCTCCTGGTGTGTGCCGATCTCTTCATGCTCCGATTCGATCGTTTGTGCGAGTTCGTTGCTGGACTCGCCAAGCGCCAATTTCATCGAATCGAGCTTGGCGCGATTCATCGCGTGGGCGCGCGCGATCGCGCCGGCGTAGTAGCGCATTCGGACGGGATCCGAAGACTCACCGTCAAAAAAAAGTGAGCCGGTATCGCTACTCTCCATACTCCCGGATATATACAACGCGCGGCTGCTTTTGGCATACGCCGCCTTCAGGCTTTCGAGCGTACTGCTTGTTTCGGTCAGGGAACGATCAACGTCCGACTTTTCGGTTTGAAACTCGCGAAGTTCATCCTGCAATTTGTGGATTTTGGCTTTTAGGGCAGCCGTTTGCTTATTATAGGTCGAAATGTTCGCTTTTGAGCGTTTTTCGCGCCGTTCGTGCTCCCGAAGTTCGGACTCATATTTCGCGATCTCCTGTTGAATTTTTCGAAGCGTCTCTTCTTTCGAAGCGCGTTCCCGAGCGGCCGAGCGTCCTCGGCGGGGCGAATGCGAAGCCGGCGCATGCCGCGCCCGTTTGCGCGTATGGTGTTTGTTGGAACCACGCAGTGCGCCACCCGGCAGCGTTGTGAGCAGCACGAGTACCGCAAAGAGGGCAATGGCAAAGTTTCGAGGTCGATTCACGAGATCCACGATGTTCCGGTGACTTCTAACGTTCCCATCGGTCGTTTTGTCGCTTTCCGCGTTCCCATCCGGGCGCTTTTCGTCGCGATTGTGTTTTTGGCGTACGTTACGGCGGCCCGCGCACAGAGGAATACATGGAAACTCGTTTGCCAGTTCGACCGCACGATCGGCTGCGGATTTTTTTTCGATCCCGACCATGGCCTTGTCGGTTCTGGCGTTCGGCCGGCCATTTATAGAGATCAAATCGATCCCGTTACAACCCTTGTGGACGAGACATGGATCGCGCCCGTCGCGATTTATAAGACGACGGATGGAGGCGTAACATGGACCCCAAGCGTTATTCCAGTAAACTTTCAGGGTGCGGTTACCAAAATTTCGATGATCGATTCCCTTACGGGATATGCCTCCATCTTCAGCGATATTCCTTTCGATTATAACCGATCGTTCGGCCGTTCCTGCCTTTGGAAAACGACGGATGGTGGTAATACCTGGTTCGACGATCTGCACCTGGACCACATTGCAACTTCGGTGTATGCACAAAACGGGCTTCTCGTGCTCACGAAATGGGACTATGCCTATCAATCATTGAACATCCCCCCTATCGATCAGATGGGCGGAGGCTATTCGTACGATGCCGGTGTGACATGGACGGAAGGTTTTCCCGCTGGAACGGGCAATGGCGGCAATGATGTCGCGTTTTCGGACAGTTTGAATGGCGTACTGACGCAAATGAACGACAACATCGGCGGTGGGAACTTCTGGATGACGACCGATGCCGGCCGAACCTGGCAGCAATCCCTAAGCAAGCAATATGAAGCGTGGTCAACGTATGCAGTCCCAGGCAGGCACATCTATTTTTGCGCGAACGAATCACAGCCCGGACTTCCTCATGCCTCGATCAACTGGTCGTCCGATGGCGGCTTTACCTGGCAGCAGCGGGCGAGCTTTGCAGATATGCACTTCACCGGCGGCATCGCAGGTGCGGGCAATACGCTTTATTTCCAGACCGATTCGACCTATAACGGCAACCCGAATTTTCTATATGGGATGTACCGCTCGGATGATCTCGGCGCAACCTGGCATTTCGTACATGGCCCCGCGCACAGTCGCGATTCACGTTTTGTCGTGACCGGATGTAACGGGCAGGTCGTGTATGCTTTCGACGGTCAGGGCGGGGTGTGGAAAACGACGGATGGGGGAGATGGCACGCTCAAAGGTTCGGTTGCGCTTTCAATCGATACACTTTCGCTGCTTCCAAATCCGTGCGGGGACACGATTCAGTTCCCAGCTTTTGGGGACAATTGTATTCCAGTGACGATCGATTCCGCGGCCATTGTTTCGGGGACGGAACTTTTATCGATTGCGGACAGCACAAATTTTCCGAAAATATTAAGCGAGCAGGATAGCGTCTCGATTCGCGCCCTGTTTTCTCCCACTTCCGACGGCCAGGATACGGCGGTGGTTCGCATCTATGGTCATTCCGGCCAGGATACGGTCATTCGCGATATGATCATTGAAACAAACAGCGCTCTTCCCGGCGGCCTCGAACTTTCTTCCGATACCTGCAGCTTCAAAGTCGGAGCGTGCAGCGTTGGGATCGATACCGTTCTCCTTTCGGGACCGGGATGTTCCGGAATGATGCTCGATTCGATCGTACTTTCGGATGGAGAAATTGTCCTCCTCGACACCTTCCCGCAATTTATTGCGAATGGCGCATCCCTCCCGGTTGCCATTTCCTATGCGCCGGATAGCGCCGAACACCGTTCCATCGCGGCACAGGTCTTTGCGCATGTCGGAAGACGTTCATATGAAACTACGCTTGCCATTGCAGCGCAGTCGATCCAGCAGCCGCCCATTTTTGTACTATCGGATACGCTCGTTGCACTCGAGACCAGATACTGTCATCCGGTCGTCGGAAGTTTTTCATTCCTTACTACGAGTTGCGATAGTGTCACGCTCGATTCCATTGTTTCTTCGAGTTCGGCATTTACGGTTTCCGGTGTTTCTCGCGTTCTTGCTCCTTCGGCGCTGGATACGATTTCTGTTGTGTACAATCCCGGTGCGTCAGCCGATTCCGGCCAGCTCCATCTTTATGCTCGGCATCGAAACCATGCGTTCGATACGGCCATCACAGTTATGGGAACGAACATAACTAATCCGCAAACGCTTGTTCTTTCGCGAACGATCATGAGTCTGGCGACGGCCGGATGCGCACCGATTCAGGACACGTTTACGATTTCCGACCAGGGCTGTGAAACGCTTACCCTGGATTCGGCGATCGACAAGGACAGTACCATATCCATTTCGTTCGACTCCCTGAAGAATACGATTGCCGGAGGCGATTCTTTGGTTGTTCGCATTCAATTCGATCCCTCGGACAGCATTTCAAAAAGCGGATCGGTCAGGCTTTTTGCGCACACGGCATCAAAATCGTTCGATACTACGGTTTCGCTTGCGCTGTCGAACAATATACCTTCCCAGCCCCTTGCGTTATCCGCCGATTCGATCTTTCTATTTACGAAATATTGCCAGCCCGTCGCACTTCCGATCGTGATTTCTAATTCCGGATGCAAGGCGATGGCTGTCGATTCTGTTTCGATCGCGGGAGATACTTTGCAGGAGTTTTCGTATCGTGTTGGAGATTCGCTCTTGTCGGAGCAATCGGATTCGATGTCGATCGCGTTCACGCCAGCGTTTGCGGGGCAGCGAGCGGTCCGGGCAAGACTGTATTTGCATGCCGGTATCCGGCGGTTTGACACGGTGCTCTCCATCACTGGAAAAAATCTGACCGCACCCGTTCCTATGATTCCAGCGCTCACCAGTCTCCTCGCGGGCAAGGAACTTCTTATTCCTATCCTGCTGGAGCCAACGACGGACACGTTCTCGATCCGAAGTTATGCGTTCCACTTATCTTTTAACACCGATCTTTTGACGCCGGAACGGCTCGAATTTTCGAATACGTGCAGCAGCGTGGTCGATTCTTTTCGATTTGTGGCGGAGCCTGGCAGTGGATGTTCCGGACGTGTTTGGCTTCGGGACACGATTTCGGATAGCTCTCGGCTTGACCTCCCGCTTATCTATGTACGTACGCTCGTTTCGCTTACCCGCGATAGCGTAACCGACGTTCTCCTGGATACTTTCGTGACCGACCGGGAGCCGGGATTGGAACTTTGTAATATTCCGGAACAGCCGTTTCAAATTGCACTGGCTTGTGGGGACCCGACGCTACTCGACCTCTTGAATACTCGCACCCTGAGCTTCGATGTGATTTCGGTTGCACCGAATCCTGCTCATTCAACGGTGTGGAGCGTACAATATGTTGTCCATGATGCTCCGAGCGATCTTTCGCTCGAGTTGTACGATGAAACGGGAGCGCTGGTGAGAAGTATGAAGTCCTTACCGGCCGCACCCGGCGAGCATGATGTCACGATGACAACCCCCTTGGGGCCTGGGAATTATATTCTGGTGCTCGAAAACGGGCGGGAACGTACGGCCCGGCGCGTCTCGGTCTTGCGGTAATTATACGGCCGCGGCCGCAGGCATGATGTTGAGTAGCAGCATTTCCATAAGCAGCTCGTCGTTGGTATGGCGGCCCCGTGTTTGGGCTTCGGCCTGGATGAGCGCCGCGAGTGCACTGTCGAGCCGGTCCCTGGTATAGCGCCGCGCCTGCTGAACGATTTCCTTCGCAAAGTATGCAGCTCCCCCTCGAAGTTCGAGCGCTTCGGCGATGGCACGTTCATTTTCGCCTTTTGCGGCAAGTTCCCGAGCGATTGTGATCTGCTCCAGAAACCGTAAGAGCATGACGAACAAAAACTGCCGCTGGTCTTTGCTCTGGTCGAGCAACCGCAGAAGGATCGCCGCCGCGGGTGCCTTATTGCCAGCACCGATCGCTTTCGTAAGGTCAAAGACATTATTTTCACGCGACGCGCCAACAACGCGCTCGACATCCTTTGCAGTGATCTCGTTTCGGTCATCGCAGTAAATGGAAAGCTTTTCGAGTTCGTTGGCATGGTTCCGTAATCCGGTTCCAAGATAGGCAATGAGGAGCCGAGCCGCATCGGTTGCGAGGGTGCGGCCCAGCGACTTTGCACGCGCGCGAAGCCAGTCGCTCACCTCGGCTTCCTTCAAGACAGGGAACTCGATCACCTTCGCGCGTTCCGCAAGTTCTTTAAATGGGGACTGATTCCGAGCGCCGAATTTTTCGAGATCGAAAAGCAGGACACAGTCCGGATTCGGCTGTTCAAGATAGAGAAGGAACGGGTCGTCCGTTGTTTTTTTACGGCTTTTGGCACCTCCCGCAGGTCGGGCCCGCAGAATTCGTTCTGCCTCCCGAACGATGACAAGCCGACGTTCGGCCATCATGGGATAGGACCGCGCAATCGTAAGCACCTGATCGAGGGTCGTCTCGGGGCCATAGAGAATATCGACATTGAATGAACGCGTAGCCTCATCCGGAACGATTATCAGCGCGGCTTGGTGGATTAATTCATCTCGTAAAAATTCCTCTTCGCCATGCAGGACCCAGACGGGGTGGGGCTTGGCAGATTTCCAATCTTTGAGGATGGTATCCTGTACGACCATTTAAGTGAATATACGGAAATTTTAAGCGATTTGCTTTTGTAGAGGTCAAAAAGCAGCGGTTCACAAAATTGTTTCAAGCATTCGGTCAAAAGTTTTATTAGTTTCGCGGCGCGGACTATTTAACGGCCCGGACATTGTTAGGACCTTTCATCGATTTTTGACCACAATCAGCTTCGGCCGCAGATAGCGGCAGTATCAGGAGAGCACCATGCATTTTATCACCGATCAGGAAGATTCAACGACCATTTTTCGGTTGAAGGAACAGCGGCTCGATTCGCGTAATGCGGGTCAGCTGAAGGCAGAATTCCTTATTCTGGCCCAGCCCGATATTAAAACGCTTATCGTCGATCTGACCGATGTCGAGTACATCGATAGTGCCGGTATTTCGGCGCTCTTGCTTGCGCAGCGACAGATGCGAATCCATGACGGCGAACTACGGTTGGTCGGCCTGAATGAAAATGTTCGTTCGATGCTCGCGGTCACGCAACTCGACCGCATCTTTCCGATTTTCGATTCTGTTCAGGATGCACGCCGGCAACCGGCGGCCTCGCTCTTTTTCTCTTCGCCCGATTTCGATGTTATGGGCGTCGAAGAAGAGGACGCGGTTATCCTTGCGGATGAACCGCTCGGGCCCGAAGCTCCGACGACGAAAGCCATTCGTTCCGGAGCTATTGCGGCCGGAGGTTCGTTTGGCGCGGCAGCTTTAGCAAATATTATGATGACTCCTTTCGACGACGAATTAGAACAGCACGAACTCTTAGCCTTCGGAGATGACGAAGACGATTATGATGAGGAGGAAGACGACCTCGATGAGTTCGACGACGATTTCGATGATGAAGAGACGGACGATGACGATCTCGACGAGGAAGACGACGTCGAAGAAGTCGAGGAAGCCGGCGACGAAGAGGTTGAGCCCGCAGACGAAGTCATCGAAGATGAAGATTTCGAAGATGACGACTGGGACGACGAAGAATTAGAAGAGGACGAAGAAGAAGATTATTAATCTCTTCCTGTTCCGAGTGTCCGTACCTCTCCGACATTGAGCGAAAATGCCGGGACACCTTTTTTGTTCGGATTGTAGTTGGAACGTCCATGAAGATCGATCGCTCTATTTCGGAGCGGGGAAAGCAGTTTATCCTTTCGCTGCGGCGCCGGGTCGCGCGTCCGGCATGGCGCCGCTCAAAAGCATTGCGATGGACGCTGGGTATCGCGCTTACGCTTATTGTTGCCGCCCTTTTTCCAAGTATTAGAACAACGGCCCTTTCCGGCTTTTCGGCCGGATCGCTCTGGACCAATCAGGACGTCGACGCTCCTTTTACTTTTCCTGTTTATAAAGATCCTGTCCGATACGGCCAGGATGTTCGGAAAGCCCTTGCGGATCAACTTTATCCCGTCTATCTTCCTGATACGACAGCTCTCCCGCTAAGCGACCGAAAGTTTCATAGCCAATGGGATCGCCTAATGGCGCTCATTGCTCTTTCGCGGCACGATTCCCTGCGTGGAATAACGCTTTCGGACTCGCTCAAATCGCTCGGTCTTTCCAGCGACGATTGGGACGCCCTCTCTGCGCTGGCAGCAGGAAAATCAGACCGTCAGTTCGAACGCACGCAAAAAGAGTTGAGCGAGACCCAGGATTTCTTAAGTAAGCAGATCACGCACGCTGAAAATGGTCTTGTTATTTCTGCATTGCTCGAAGAACGGGTTGCTTCCCTCTCGAAATCGTTTGCATTACGGATGCACCCGAACGAAGAAGTCATTTTGAGTCAGGATTCGCTCGTTACGATCGAAGAAATCGGGAACCGCATATACACACGCCTCGATTTGCGGATGCACCATGAGGGCAGCCTCGTACGCCCACTTTCGAAACTTGCCCAGGGCGCCCTGCTGCCGACCGTAGTCTATAGTCCAGGACTTACGGAAGAAAGCCGCGAGGCCATCATCGATCGCGTTCCGCGCACCGATGGAATCGTGATCGAGGGACAAAAAATTATTTCCAAAGGAGAAATTATTACACCGGCGATCAAGGCATCGTTGGAGAGCCTTTCGCAAGCGCGCCTTGCACGCGGGGGCATGGTTGCAGAACTGGGACGCTTTGCCGGCACCGTCGGGCATGCGGGGCTTATCGTTCTGCTCCTCGTCCTGTATCTCAAATTCATTCGCCGCAAAATTTATAACGATAACGCGCAGATTTTGCTTCTGGCGCTGGTCCTGCTCTTTCCGGCGTTGATGGCGTATCTTTCGGTTTGGATACAGGTCGATTTTCCCCTTCAATATCTAATCCTGATCCCCGTGGCCTCGATGCTGCTTACGGTGCTTTTCGACAGCCGCACAGGATTTTACGGGACGGTCGTGGCCTCGCTCATTGTTGCAGGTATTCGCGGAAACGATTATTCGGTTGCGCTCGCCGGCCTCTGTGCAGGCGCCTTTGCTGCGTACACGGTGCGAGATCTTCGCAATCGCGCACAGCTTTTTGCAAGCATTGGATATATTTTTATCGGATATTTAGTTGCGATCGCCGCGCTTTCGCTCGAGCAGGGAACGCCGTTGCGTGAGTTCGGCTATGAACTCATTTCCTCGCTTGCGAATGCCCTTATTTCCCCGGTCATTACGCTCGGTGCTCTGTTCGCGATCGAAAATATTTTCGACACCGTAAGCGACTTGCGGCTCGCCGAACTCGATAATATCCATCATCCGCTCCTGCGCGAACTCGCGCTCCGTGCACCGGGCACATATCAGCATACGATGATGGTGGCGCAGTTGGCAGAAAATGCTGCGATCGCAATCGGCGCGAACGCCTCCCTGGCCAAAGTGGGAGCCTATTTTCACGACATTGGGAAACTCGCCGATCCTGCTACCTTTGTCGAAAATCAGGCGGAAGGAAAGAATCTACACGAAGGACTGACGGCGTACGAAAGTGCAGAACGTGTGAAAGGTCATGTTGAACAGGGAATCGTGCTGGCCCGTGCTCACGCCCTCCCGGAACGGGTGATCGACTTTATTCCGATGCATCATGGCACATTGCCTATTTCGTTTTTTTATCAACGTGCCGTGATGGAAGCCGCCGGTTCCGGCGAGGTCCATGAAATGGAATTTTGCTATCCCGGCCCACTTCCAAATACCAAGGAGGCGGCCATTGTCATGCTCGCCGATGCATCCGAAGCCATCGCCCGAACGCTCGCTCAACAGGGAGAAGAAATGCGCCCGGATGTCATTGAAGCGGCGATCGAACAGCTCATTCGCACGCGCTTCGACCAGGGACAGTTCGACCGTTGTGATATTACCGTTCGAGATTTTTCGGTGATCCGTGTCGTTTTTGCGCGGCTGCTTTCGGGTCTGCATCATGCCAGGGTTTCCTATCCTGTGGCTCCCGCAGCGGCACTTACGGCACAGCCTGTTTTTGCTACTGCTTCGTAACCGCACTTTTTTGCCACTGTTTCATAAGCGCATTTCTTGCCTCCATCCCTTCGTAAAAAGCGTTCCCTCCGTACCGTCGAGAGCCTCGAGGCGACACGTGCGGGCACCGTGCGCGAACGCGATATTCTTCGACCCACTGAACTTTATTTGAACTATCTTCGCATCGAACGCGGGCTCTCCGCGAACTCGCTCGAAGCCTATGGCCGCGATATTGAAAAGCTCGAGCAGTTCCTTGCGGGCGAGAACATGCCGCTCGCCCGTGCAGCCGCGCGCGACTTGCACGCGTTCCTGCGGGCTCTGGGAGAAGCCGGCCTTGCGCGCACGAGTATTGTGCGTATTGTAAGCGCACTCCGTGGGTTTTATAAATTTTTACTCGCAGAAAAAATTATTGCACGCGATCCGACGGAAAATCTTGAAGTGAAGTCCGTTCGACGCTCCTTGCCCGACGTTCTTTCGATCGAAGAAGTCTCCGCACTGCTCGAGCAGCCGGATCTATCGACGAACAAAGGCGTGCGAGACCGCGCACTCCTCGAATTTCTCTATGCGACGGGCGCCCGCGTTTCTGAAGCAACCGGACTCCGGCTCCCTCAATTGTTTTTGGAAGAAAAGCTTGTCAAGCTTTTTGGAAAAGGGAGCAAGGAACGGATCGTACCGATGGGAGGGGTGGCGTGCACTGCGATGGACGAATATTTATCGAGCGTTCGTCCGCTTTTTCTTCGAAGCGGAAGGCGGACGGACGCGGTGTTCCTCAATCAGGAGCGCGGGACAGCGGTTTCTCGAATGACGGTTTGGAACCTCGTTCGCGAATATGCGCGCGCAGCGAAAATCGAAAAACAGCTTTCGCCACATACATTTCGTCACTCCTTCGCGACCCACCTGATAGAGGGGGGCGCGGACCTGCGTATTGTGCAGGAACTCTTAGGCCATGCGGATATTTCGACAACAGAGATTTATACGCATGTCGATCGATCGTATCTGCAGGAAGTCCACCGCACGTTCCATCCTCGTGGCTAATGCATAAAAAACGCTGGCTCTTCTGGATTGTCCTCGCCGGCGTCGCCGTCCGTCTCGGAGCATGGTTTTATTTCCGTTCCCACACGCTGGCTCTTGTAACCTACGCGCTGCCGGACGATGCACTCTATTATTTCACGATCGCCCGCAATCTTGCCCATGGCCTGGGAATCACATTCGACGGTGTCCATCCAACCAATGGGATGCACCCACTCTGGGTCTTTGTCGTTGCGCCATTCTTTTGGTTCCATCTCACGTCGTGGGGGTATATCCATGCTGTGTTGCTGCTCCAAAGTCTGCTCGATGTCATAACCCTTTGGTTCATTGGAAGTACGGTCTACGATCTTCTTCCAGAAGCGAGACCTTCGAACCGAGTTACGGCCGCAGCGGTCGCGGCTGCGCTGTATGCAGCGAGCGCGATCGTAACGATTCGTGCGATTAATGGCCTGGAGACGGGCGTTGCGGCGCTTCTGCTCGTCGTCTGCCTGCGCGTATTTTTGAAACTTACAAATACGATCTCGTCGTGGGTATTCCTCGGTATTATTTCAGGCCTTGTTCTGCTGGCCCGCACCGATCTTTTTATTGTTCTTCTGCCGATTTCGATATACACAATGAAACGTCATCGTGCGGAGTGGCTTGGAACTGTCACTGCGATTTCGATCGCATTCGTCATCGTACTGCCATGGCTCGTGTGGAATGTCTATCATTTCGGAACGCCGCTTCAATCGAGCGCGGAGGCGGTACCGATCCTCGCGATGAGAAAGTACAATGTGATCTATTCGACTCCGAGTTTAAAGTTCTGGCATTTGGGTCTGGATGCGATAAAAAACGCACTGAAACCATTTTGGTATGCCGGCTTCGGACTTCCACTGCTCGCCATTGTTTATCGTTCCCTTACCGGACGTAAGACCATCTCCGAAGGCGAACGCACCGTTTATTATTTCATTGGGGGAGGAGTACTTCTGCTGCTCGTACATAGTCTGTTTCGTGGATTCATTCGAGATTGGTATGTCGAAGAGCTGTTGCCACTCTTGCTTATGGGCTTTGGGGTGAGTGTCGGCGCCAACGCAGGCAAGACCGAAGCGCGAGCCAGTGGCCGCTGGACGCTCGGCGCGCTCGTTATTCTTTTTCAAGTCATGTTCTATACTAAACCTCAAATGACCTCTCAGGAGGCCGTGGTCTTTCAGGGAGTTCCACTGATACAACAGTTAACGCCGAAAGCGAACGTGGCTGCGCTCAATTCCGGGTACTATTCTTATTTTGCAGCGAGGACGGGAAGTATCGTCGATTTGGACGGGGTCGTAAGCGCAGAAGCTGTGAACGAGATCGAACGTGGCGACCTTCGCGGCTATCTCGATCGGAATTCCGTTTCCTACATTCTCGATTTTGCTGGCGATTTTGGTGGCTATCAGAATTTGATCGATAAGCACATGCTGGACGATTTCAAAGCTGAACAAATTGTTTGTCTGGACTCGCTTCGTGACCCACTCGTCCTTTTTCGACGCCGGACGACAGGGGACACATTATTGCCCAATCCAAAATGAAACTTCACTCATAAATTGGCTGTAATAGCAGGGCTGAAATGAAGCAAAAGAGGAGCAATACTTCTTGGTCGAGCGCGAATGTGGTACCCGCGTTCCTTTTTTGCTTTCTATTATTTTCGTTCGTTCTTTCTGCCCGTGGGCAGGACGTCGATGAATCGGGGCGGGCTCATCTTTCCGATATTCTAAATAAACCGCTTAGCCCGCGGGCTGCCGCGCTTGGAAATACGTTCGTTGCCATGCCGGACGATCCGAATACACTGTTCAGCAATCCGGCCGCAATTTCGAGCATCGTTACCGATTCGAACCGCCCGAATGAGCTTTCGGTGAGCTATTCGCATTACGTGCTCGATATCAATGAGGGCGTTGTCGTCTATGAGCATCCGGTCCCTGAGAGTTTCCTTTTTGCCGGTAATTTCGCTGCCGGCGTGCAGTATTTCGATGGCGGAACGTCGACCGAAGCCGATGCGACCGGACAAACACTGGGAACCTTCAATACCGAAGATGTTGCGTTGCTCCTTGCGTACTCCAGCACGGCCTCGAACGGCTTGCATTATGGCGTCGGTGCAAAAGTCGTAAGTTCGACGCTCGTGGGTGGGTCCTCGATTCAAAATTACAGTGCGAGTTGGATGGCGGCCGACCTTGGACTTTACTATGAATGGGAACGCGAGCGAATGACGTTCGGCTTTTCTGTCCTGAATTTGGGAACGGAACTTTCTACGTATGATGGGGTCCGCGAATCCGTCGGTCCGGACGTCCAGTTTGGGGCTTCGATTCGGCCGCAACATCTGCCGCTTACGGTTTCGTTGGCGTTCCATAATCTCACGCGCGATCGCGAAGGAAAAAATATCTTTTATGCGCTGGACGATTTTTCGTTAGGTGGAGAATTCGTAATGGGGAAGGTGATCCGACTGCGGTTTGGCTACCAAAACGAACTCCGGCATGAGTTAAATGTGCCAGCCGGCAGCGGGTTTGCCGGATTTTCGGGAGGGATTGGGCTGCATATCAAGACATACGATATTGACGTCGCTATTAACGACGAAGGTCCCGATTTTTCCTCGTTTATCCGCTTCGGACTACGAACGTCGTTCTGAAATTCTCTTCACGGAACCGCTTGTACTTCCAGTAGGTTACAGCGCGCACTTGATCGCGGGGTGGAGCAGTGGTAGCTCGTCGGGCTCATAACCCGAAGGTCGTAGGTTCAAGTCCTACCCCCGCTACTAAAGCCTGACCATGTCAGGCTTTTTTGTTTATGGCAACGGCACAAGCACCGATTCTTTTTTTCGATGGAGGGTGTTTGCTTTGCAACCGGTTCGTGCGAGCGATCCAGCGGATGGACCGAAGTCACCGCCTCCAATTCGCGCCGATCGAAAGTACGCCCGGACAGGCGGTGATGCAAAACGTTGGCCTTAAAGTTACGGACTCGGCCTTTATTCTTGAGCGCGATGAATGGGGTCAGGAGCACATCGCGACCAAATCGAAAATGCTTCTGCGAACCGCCCGGTATTTAGGCTGGCCAGGAACGGTGATCGGGACCATGCTTACGTTAATTCCCGAAGCCCTTGCGGACCGCGCGTATGATTTCGTCGCAAAGCACCGTACGAAATGGCCAGATAAAGCCTGCCCCCTCCCCTCGCACGAAAGGGAGCGCCTATTTTTGGATTGACTACGGCTGGCCCATCTCGACGTTCTGGATCGACTCCAGCAGTTTGGCTTCGCCTACGTACCCCTCGAAGGTCGAAGCGATTTTTCTTTGAAAGTCGATCACGAAGGTCGTAGGTACCGCATCGATCCCGCCATACGTGAACCCGAAATCGCGACTGCCGATCAGGACCTGATAATTCAGGCCGCGTGCATGCGCAAAGGTATCGATTCTGCGAACGGCTTTCCCTTCGGGAGTGCCTTCGCGCATTGCGATCGCAAGCCAGAGAATGTTGGTATCGCCGCGCGCGCGAATACTATCGACGATAGTAAGCTGATTGATCGCGACCGGCGACCAGGAACCAAAAAACGTGAGCACGACGACCTTGTTGTAATAATCGTACATTTGGTGCACCGTTCCAGCGGAATCCCACCAGGCAAAGTTCGTCGCATGGTTCAGGGTCGAAATGCGATCCCAGTATTTGACCTGGGAAACGTTTCCTTCGTAATACGGACGCGAGGAGGAATCAGCGTCGATGTTAGGGGGAAGAAAGATCGATTTTATGTTCGTCGTATTCGTCAGGCAGCCCTGGGTCAGGGCGAGAATAAAAACGAGGCCCAACGGAATGGAAACGTGGGTGAACAGAGCCGGACGGCAGCGATATTTGCGTACGCGCACGTCGAGCAATTATCCTTCTTCGATCGCCGAAAGGATCGAAAGATACGTATCCGGCGGTGTTTGGACGATGGGGACTCGCGTGCGGACAATGCGGGACATCCAGCGGTCCATTTCATACTCGTACCGGCATGCAGAGCAGGTTGCAAGATGTTGCTCCACCTCGGCGAGTTCGCGAGGGCCAAGCGATTCATGATCGATCAGGGCGGCGGCCAAATCCTGGACTTGCGTGCAGTTCATAGCAGAGAGATGTTAGCAATCGTACTCTTATGGAACGGCGATGCGGGCGAAAAAAGTGCTCGCAATTAGATTTTTCCTTCGAGCATTCGGGCGAGTGCCGCCCGTGCCCGGTGCAGGTGGACTTTCACAGTTCCCATGGGAAGATTGAGGACACGGGCGATCTCTTCATATTCCATGTCTTCGTTATGCCGGAGACGAATGATCCGCTTATAGTTCTCCGGTAACTGTTCGATGGCTTGTTCGATGAGTCCGGTTCGTTCGTCCGAAAGAAGCACATCGTCCGGAACCCATGACGTATCGCTGATCTCGTATTCCTTTCCTTCGTCCTCGTGGCGGCCGGTGGCCGAAGCAGGCGGGGCGCTGATCGAGAACGCATTCAGTTTGCGGCGGCGCAGATAGTCGATCGCATGGTTCGTCGCAATGCGATACAGCCAGGTCGAAAACGCATATTCTTCAGAATAAGAATTGAGGTGCAGCATGGCCTTCGTTAATGCTTCCTGCACCAAATCTTCAATTTCATCGGTGGCGGCACTTCGCACCATCGGTCGGATCAATCGCTCCACGCCGTGCTTATGCCGCTTGATGAGTTCGTTGTATGCGAATTGGTCGCCCACGCGAGCGCGCTGGACGAGAAGTTTATCTTCCAGTTGTTTGGCCGAAGCCGGCGGCCTCGCATCTGTAACAACAGGAGCCGCGGGCGAAACCGTCGAAGTCGGATCCGAAACGGCAGAAGGTACCGCCGCGGGAACATCAGGCGTCGTAGCCGATGCCGCCGCGGGTTCCTGCGCAGACGCCTCTGGCGTATCCGGCTCCATTGCAGAATTCTTTTTTGTAGCGCGGGGACTCACGTGCGGCGTGGCTGGAAGTTCAAAGAAAATGACGACAAATTAAAGCAATACAAAATTAGATGACATCGATCTGTTCGAGTCCGCCATAGATCTCATACCATGGCCGGGCCACACGATGAACAATATCGTTCAGCTTTTCGATGTTCTCGACTCCACGCGTTTCGAGCCAGGTCTCGAGTGCGGCCGTGCCCTGTTTGCCGTAGATCGGTACGCCGTCCTGCCAGGTCGCGCGACCGCAGAGTACACCAGAAAAACGCGCTCCCGCTTCGCCCGCCAGTACCAGCGTTTCCCGGAATACTTCGTCCGTTACCCCGGCGCTCAAATAGATAAACGGTTTGGTCGCCGCTTCCGAGGCTTGGCGGAACAGTACTTTGGCTTCTTCGCGCGTGTAGGCCGATTCATTCGAGCTTCCCGCTGCGGTTCCCGATACGAACTTCATGTTCACAGGAACTTCTACCTTCAGGATATCGACGCCATAACGCTCCCTGGAAAATTCCTTCATGTAGGCCGCAACATACTTCGGTTTCAGGCGCGCGAACTCGATTCCTTTTTCGTCGAACCGATCGTCGTACGCGAGCACCTCCAGAAAGAATGGCCGATCGACGGCGCGGCACTCCGCTCCGACGCGTTCGACAAACGCATGTTTGATCGTGTTCGTCCGATCATCGTCGAAGGGATTGTAATACAGCAGAATTTTCACCGCATCGGCATGGGCTTCGAGCAGTCGAAGTGCGCTCCACTCCTCGAGTAGGTCGGGAAGGCGCCCTTTTTTCGTGGCATCGTAACCGGTCTTTTCGTAAGAGAGCAGGACGCCGGTTCCTTTGGCCCGCGCTGCCACGGCGGGCAGGCCGTATTCGGGGTCCATGAGAAGGGCCGTGGCATGCGGCGTAAGTACCTTGGAGACGGAGACCTTGAACTGCGTTAGTTCGTCGTTCGTCGCGTCGCGGCCCATCGCTTTACCGATACTTTTTTGAAGTGAGCCTCGCTGGTCCATCGCGGCTGCGGCAATAACGCCATGGGCGTTTGCACACGCCTGAATGCCTTCGAATTTGCCTTTCGTGATCTGAAATTTTGGCATGAATCTTTGAATGCGCTCTTTTCTTAAGTTCTCGAATTTACACTTCTACGCCGAGCGCGCGATCGCACGCGCGCTGCATCTCCCGAAGGGTTTCCCCTGGGTCGCTGGTCTCGAATACGCCCGAACCCGAAACGATGACGTCCACGCCCGCACGATACACCTGCGCAATATTATCGAGTTTTATGCCGCCGTCCGCTTCGATGGTGCAGTCGAGTGCTTCGCGTTCGATCCATCCTCGTAGCGTGCGAGCGCGGCGATAAAGCGAGGGTAGGAACGATTGTCCACCGAAGCCGGGATTTACGCTCATCAGCAATACCAGATCGAGATCGGGAAGAATTTCTTCCAGGAGACCGATCGGTGTGGCCGGATTGACCGCGACGCCTGCTTTTACCCCGAGCGATTTAATATGGCCCACGGTCCGGTTCAAATGGCGGCATGCTTCCAAATGAACGGTAATCAGATCGGCGCCGGCGTTTACGAATTGCGGAATATAGGCGTCCGGATCTTCGATCATGAGATGGACATCGAGCACGAGCTTCGTGATCGGCCGGATCGCTTCGACGATGAGCGGACCGACCGTGAGATTGGGAACGAAATGTCCGTCCATGACATCGATATGGACCCATTCCGCACCGCCGGCTTCGACCATACGAACACTGCCGGCCAGGTCGGCAAAATTTGCCGATAGCAAGGAAGGGGAAAGGACAGCGCGCGACCGCTTGCCATTGGATGTGGAAACGTTAAGCTCTGCGTTCAAACGAAATGCGGCAGCGGGAAAGTACCCACTGCCGCCCTATAACACCGCCGAGAAAGGAATCACTCAGTGATTCGTAGTGCCAGCGGTCGATCCTGCCGCCAGCGCTTTATCGAATTTCGATTTCTGTTCGGTAAGCTCCGTATATAATTTTTTATCCTTCACAGGGTCGAGCATCGCTATTGCGCTTGCTTCGAGTTGAGACGCTTCCGAGGACTTCCCCATTTTGTAAAGCACTTCTGCTCGGGTATCCATGGCGCTTGCTTTTTCGACGGGGCTTGGCGCGAGCGATATGGCGCGCTGCCCATATTCATCGGCCTTATCGAGTACGGCGCCATTTTCGGCGGCGGCCCAGGCGAAGAAGTTGAATGAGGGCCCATCGTTCGGGTGCTTCAGCGCCCATCGGTCGATTCTGCGGGCGGCATCTTCCGGATGCTGCGTCTGAAAATCGTGTTTGATCAGTAACATGTTCGCCTGGTCGGCATCGACCTCGGTCGGAAACTCTTCGATGGCGTGCTCGAGCGTCGTCACTTGTTCATCGCCCGAAGAAAGGAAACCCACGCCAAAGATCGCTTCCTCTTTCTGTCCTTGTTTATTCTCCGGGTCGAGCTCGATCACTTTCCGGAATGCGGCGAGCGCACTCGTGCGGTCATTCTTTTGGAGGAAATAATTTGCCGCGATCAGCCATTTAGCGGGATCTGTGGTCGGATGCGGTCCCGAAATTTCGCTGACGGCGGCTTTCGAACCGCCGGCCGCTGCCGTTTCGAGCGATCGTGCGAAGCGGGACGCATCTTCGTATCCCACGACGCGGTCGATTTCCTTCCCACCCTCATCGAAGAACAGGATGGTCGGATATCCGGTGATGCTGTATTGTTTCGCGAGATCGATCCCTTCCCCTTTTTCCGCATCGATCTTCACACAGACGAATTTGGCGTCCGTGATTTTGGTGACGTTATCGTCCGTGTAGGTATTCCGGTCGAGCACTTTGCACCATCCACACCAAGTCGTGTAAAAATCGATCATGACGACCTTGTGCTCTTTCGCGGCTGCGGCGCGCGCTTCCGAGAAAGAGAGACTGCGGAAATGCACTTCCGCGTTCGCGGCGCCTGCCCATCCGAACGTGCCAATGAGGAGGGCTGCGATAATAACGTTCCTATTGATTACGCTTCTCATACTTATTTCTCCCAATGAAATTTGACCGTTTCGTTCCTCGCCCCGTCTGCCAGTGTAGCAAAATAATTGCCGGATGGTAGCCCTCCCAGTGGCAGTACGGCGAGTGCGCTGCCCAGCGCGATGGTTTCGGAAGCGACCGTATGGCCCAGCACATCCTGCATGCGCACGCTCGCGCCCTCACTAACGACCGGTGCGTAGGTTAGTTTCAGCGCGGCGCCTTCTACGATCGCCCGGAGCGGCGATAGGATCGCCTCATGTGTGCGTACGGCCATATTCGAATTTTCAGACATGGAATACGTCGAGACCGGAACCGCTTCCTGATCGAACGAAAGATTATCGATGGCCGAGGAAAGCTGCGTTGTAAAAAATTGCGTTCGAGCGTTATTCACGAAGGTCACGACCGTGGTATCGCTCCCGTGAATCGCAAAAAATTGAAGGGGCATGGTATAGTGATCGGTCGAATCCTGCAATTGATCGACTTCGATGCGGAGTACATTATTCGCATTTACATTCCAGGTAATATTATAGATCGGATAATCGGGCTGGAAGATCCATTCATTGATGAATTCTTTAAGATCGATCGGCGATCGGGCGCTGTCACGCGCTGCAATGAAATCGCGGAACTGGAAGGTATTGGCGGTCGTGTATGCGAATGCACTGGAATAATCACGTAGGGTATTAAAAAACACCGTGTCGTTTCCCAGCGCGCGCCGCAGCATGTGCAGCATGCATCCGGGTTTCCAATAAACAACCGGCACGTACGTGCCGAACATCTGGTCCACCGGAGGGTTGTAGGTGGGAATGTTATTCGCGTAATAGGGGCCGGGGTTCAGGAAATCGTTGGCGTAATTGAGGATGACGTGATCGTAGGCGCTTTCGCCATGGGCATACTCTTCCCACAGGGCCTCGCCGAGCGTTGCGAAACCTTCATTGAGCCAGATGTCCGCCCAGGTCTCACACGTGGTTTTATCGCCGAACCATTGATGGAATAGCTCATGGGCGATGACGTCCTCCTGGTTCCCATGCAGGATCGAACGATCGAGCGAGGTCATCGTCTGATGTTCCATGCCGCCGAAGCCAAATGGCTGGAGCGGAACCTGGCCATACTGCCTGAACGGATACTCGCCGAAAAGTCGGGAATCGTTCTCGATCATTTTCGGCGTATTGCGAAACGCATAATGCGCATTGTGCGCCAGGCCGGTCGTGTCGGTAGCATTATAATCGGTAGGCCATGCGAAATAGACGACCGGAACGCTGTCGGCCGGGTCCGAAAGCCGATGGTAATAGTCCTGCCACTGCATCCAATGGCTCGCGTCGGCGCACATCAGGTAGGTCGCGATCGGTCGGTCACTTACCCAGTTATAAGTGACGGAACCATCCGAATTCGAATCGACGGATTGCAGGGTCCCATTCGACTGGGCACTATATCCCGAAGGAACGATGATGCGGATCGCTGAACTCGATTTATTCGATGGATTGTCGTTGCAGGGCATCCATTTTCGTGCATCGTTCGGCTCGCTCATCGTATAGGCAAGGTCCTCATCGACAAAGACGGAGTCCTTCGCCGGACCGAAGCCAACGAACAGGCCTTTCGGATAAAAATAAATCCCATCGTTCGAGGGGTCCGACCGTTTATAAAAAACATCCAGCGTATCGTGTGAGCCTGCCGGCTGTGCGAAGTTCGCAATCCGGAGGAAGACCGTGTCTCCGGCGATTTGTGGAGCTACAATCGTCCGCGTACCGACCTGGACGGAATCGATCCAAAGCTCGTTCGAGACGTCGAGCGCCACACTCGAGGCGGTATCCGTAAGCGTGATGGCGATTTTGTTCTCACCGGTGAAGAGCTGTGTTTTTTGCTCGAAGATTCGGCGCCAGTCGAGCGACAGGCGATAGGAATCGACTTTATACGGTCGGTACGGAGGTAATACCCGCGATTGACCATAACTTGGGTGGCCGTAGCAGAAAAGGAAGGAAAATAAGACGAACGAAAGTGCAAACCGAAATTTCATATCCCCAGAACAGCCTGCGACCGACAAGGAATTCAAAGCTTTTGAAAGAATTCAGCGGTTTTAAATCTTTTAAAATCGAAAGCGCCGGGTTTGCCCTCCCGGCGCTTGCTGTGAGAAGCTTTTTTTAGCTTCAGGTGAGTCTCTAGTTTAGTTTGCCAAATCGAAAACGAAGTAAAAAGCATGCCAGTTCGAAAAATCGCATTAAAACTTCGTTTTTGAGTGTGGAAAACGCAATTTTGTCCGATTATGAGATTTGACAAGAATTAAGTCTCAAAATCGAACACTTTTAATGATAAATTTCAACACAATAGGAATTTTGTCCAATTCGAACGAAATAGAATCCGTTAGAAAGATCACGAACGTCGAAAACAGCCGAATTTCCGATATTTTTAGCTGCTTTCAAGGGCCTTCCTAGCTCATCGAATAACTCCGCATCCCCGGAAGCATTATCGATCGTTAGTTCGGTTGAAGCCGGACTGGGATATATCTCAATATTTTGCTTATTTGCACTATGTTCAACTCCGGAAAGGCTTCCCAGAGTGCCACTCCGATAATTGGACGAAATGGTCCGTGCTGTTCGCAGCATTGCCGCAGAATCGGCCGCTGTAAGTGCCGGGCCGGTCGGTGCCTGTGCAAAAAGAGCATAAGTGAAATAAAGTGTATCGCCCGGGACTAGGGGAGTTTCGCTCGCACTCGTCATCAGGATGCGCGCATCGCCGACGACACTAAGCGCCGTATCATGATGAATCTCGGTCAAGAACGCATACCGGTCGGAATCGCTGACCGGATCGTCGTTGATATCCCAATATCGGAGTGAGGTTACGCCCGGATCGAATCGATTAGAACCATTTTGTCCGTCGAGCACCATGACTCCGAGTAAAGGATCAGTCGTACTTTGGTCGGTAAAGAACACGGTCGCCTGCGTACCTTCATTCTGAACGCCTTTCGTGCGGTCGTCGTCCGGAATATTGATGTCCCCATCGACCGCAAGGGCAAGGATGGGATTGAAAATTGTATCGTTCCCGGAATAGACCATTTGGTTCCGGACGAGAACGACATTCGCCGGAAATCCGCTCTTCCAAAAGCTTGCTTGCGTGCGAATTTCAAGATCGAAGGGATCCGAGGAGCTATCCGGGTCGGAATCTTTATAGATCAGGAACATATCTTCATCGCCTAAGACGGCCTGCGGCCCAGCGGCGTCTCGCTGCGTGACGTCGTCGATATACGAATCCCGGCCATTCACGCTACGGACCGGCCATGGTGGGCCCGCAAGGTCCGTAGAACGGTAGACGCGATATTTATCTCGCGCGGCCTGCGAGGCATCCGTGGCCGGACCATCGTACACAAGACTTCCGGGCGAAAATTGAGACTGCCCGGTATTCGGATTATAGGAAAATTCGACGTGGGGAGTCAGGGTACCCGAACGACGCCGTAGCCCACCGATCCATAGGCCTGCCCCGAAGACGACGGTATCGTTCCTGCCGAGCCTGGTCCAGAGTCCACCGGCGCCCATGCCGAGCGCGGAAGGGTGTGCCGAATCGCTTTGATTGAACAGGGCGCCGGTATTGTTCAGGTACGCGATCCAGTTGCCAATGCTGTTCGATCGGCGCATGATAAGGTCCTGAGCGTTCGCATTGAACGAATACACACACATGACCGAAACAATCAGCGCGAAGAGCCGAAGGCCGATCCGAGAGGTGTCATTCGTCATCGATCTACATCCAGCCTTCGCGGCGGTACCAATCGGTGGTATCTCGTATGCCGTCTTCAAGGGAAACGCGCTGGCGGTAGCCGATTTCCTGAACGGCCTTTTCCACACTACAGATCCAGTTGGGTTGCACCATATCGCGCCCCTTTTCCCAGTTGAGTACGCTCGGCTTGGAACGAAATATTGAAAAAAATTCTGAAAATCCGGCGACGGAATAGACGAGCGCGTGGGGCAGCCGCACGGTCAACCCGCGGCGCTTTAGAATTTCTGCTGTGAGATTGCTGACATCGCGCCAGGTGTAATGCATCTGACTGCCGATAAAATAGGTCTCGTTCTTTGCCTCGCTTTTTTCAATCGCAAGCAGGACTGCATCCGCAATGTCTGAAACATGAGCGAGATTCACCCATTTGTCCTGCATTCCGATTAGTGGCTTAAGGCGTTTATCGACCGTCTGAAAAAATGTAAGAATGGCGGTATCGCGAGGGCCGTAGATGGCCGACAGGCGAAGGATCGTGACCGGAAAGTCCTCGCGAGCGCGTTCGCACTCTTCTTCGGCTGCGCGTTTCGATTTTCCGTACGTTGTAATTGGATGAGGAGGGGTTCGTTCTGTTACCGGCTGGCCATCCAGAGAAGGACCCACAGCCGTCTGACTGGAACAAAGCACGAATCGCTCGATCTTTGGATTGAATCGCCGTACGGCTTCGAGCAGGTTTCGGGTGGGAACAAGATTCCCGTCGTAAAAACCCTGTTTGTTCTTAGCCGCCGTAACGCCGCCAACATGGATGATGGCATCGATGCCTTCGACGGGTGTACGAAGCGATTCTATTTGTGCCAGGTTTGCACGGGCGATTTCGACCGGTTTCCCTTTCAGCCATTCTTCACTCGAATGCTCCCGTAAAAGGGCGCGCACCTGGTAGCCACCTGCAAGCAGACGGTCGGCCACGTGAGAGCCGACAAAACCCGATGCGCCAGTCACCAAAATTTTCATGCGGCTTTCAAAAGCGCGAGCGGCAGCAAGAAGTGCCGTCGATGGTCGGTCTTTACACCGCGACTTTTACGCCGCAATGCTCATTGAATGCCGATTTGAGAATTTCAGCGAGCACAGGCGCGGGGCGGCCTTCGATCTGCCAGCGTTCGAGCATCCAGACGAGTTCGCCATCGCGAAGCATACCGAACGCCGGAGAACTTGGCGCAAACCCTGCGAAATACTGCCGTGCACGGCCGACTGCTTCGGTATCATTGCCAGCAAAGGCACTGATCATGCGGTCAGGAAGAACGTTATTTTGAACGGCAAGGCTGAGTCCCGGCCGGGCACTTCCTGCCGCGCAGCCGCAGACCGAATTTATAAAAATTAATGTCGTTCCAGGCGCCTTGACAGCGGCATCGACTTCCTCGGCGGTCCTTACTTCTTTAATTCCAAGACGTGTCACTTCTTCACGCATGGGCCGGATCTGATTTTCATCGTACATAGCGTAATTCCTTTCAAAATTATGCGCGCTAACACGCGGGAATGAGAAATTCGTTGCAACAGTAGACAAGCGAAAGTTTAAAGTCCACTAAATTTTTATCTTTGTTTAAAGATTAAAAATTTATCGCATACGGTATCGCTCAAGAGATATTGATTCGAAATAAACTCTTTGAGCGGCCGAAAAACGGGATCGGTCTCGACAAGCGATTCGCTGGTCTCCGGTCGGCCGCGAAAGGCGGTCGTGTCGTAGCGTTCGATCGCGATTAGCGCCGGCCGCCTTCGAGCAATTGTGTCCTGCATCGTTCGAAGGCCATCATTGGAAATTACGCCGCTCGTAAAAAGCAGAGAATAGAGATAACGTGTAGCCGGCATTCGGTGCGTGCGCCAGTATACGCCAGGTTCGTCGCCGAAAATAAAAATGGGATCGGAGGATGCCGTGTGAAGTGCCACATAATTCGCGAGCGAATCGGTGCAGAGCGGATAATAGAGGCTTTGTTTCGATCCCAGCCGCGCGAGGTACGCCGAATGATCCCCCACCGATTGCATGGCATCCATGGTATAATGAATTCTGCGACGGGCGCTTGGAGTGAAAACGAGTGTAAGCAAGACAAGAAACGCCGTAACAGCAACCGCTACCCGTTGTGATTGCTTTCGGACGATTGCAAACACATACCCGGCAGAGATCGCACATAGCCTCGAGAGACCGGGAAGGATCACGACGTATTGATAGCCCCAGCCCTTTCTCTGAATGAGCACCGCAATCATTCCCGCCAAAAATAAAATAAGAGGGGAGAGAGCCGCGCGTAGGAACGATTTATCGCGCCGAATGAGCGAGAGGATAATTGCCGCGAACGAGAGGACACTCCAAAGGTCGAGATATGTCCACAGTGCGCGCGGAAGATCCGCAAGCTCCAGTTGTGATACTTCATGAGGGTGCCGGGTGACGACGTCGGAAGCAATTTTAAGATATTCGACAAGGCTTCCCTGCAGGGCGAGCATGCCGAACTGCAGGCCACTCCAGGCCATAAACCCGAGAGCAAGATAGAGCATTGCCCGCGGCCATGCCCGGCGATTGTACAGCCAAAGTTCCAGTGCAACCGCGAACAGGAATATGGCATTCGACGTCTTAAAAAAAGTGACGATGGCAAGAAAAACCCCGGCCGCAAAGAATAGCGAAGAATGCGTGCGTTTGCGTCCGGTAAGCCGTGGCGATTGAACGAGCAGCGATGCACCGATGATGAAAAAGAGCGAGTACGATTCCGTTTGTGCGGTATCCGCAAGTCCGAGCGAAAGCAGCGTAAGTATCAGCAGAATCGCCGCGAGCGGTGCAAGCCATTCGTGGCCACGGCGAAGAATATGTGGCGCCTGCCGCGCGGTCGTAGCATAGACCGCGGCACACGCCAGAAGACTGGCAACATAATCCGATGCGCGAACCGCAAACGCATGTTCGCCGAAGAGCCGCTCGAAGAACGCATAGACGTAAAAAATGTTGGGCGGCTTGACATCCCATGCATCGACATACAGTTTTTTGCCGGCCAGCAGTAAGGAACCGATTTCGGCAAAGATATTCTGGTCCAGCCCCAGCGCCCACCAGAGCGAGGGCAGGTATAAGACCGCGCACACGGACATCGTAATCCAAAACCGGCGAGCCATGGAGGGAAAGATACGTAATGAATGATGCGGAGCAACTTTTGGTTGCTGAAACAGGAATTTTTCAGGAGTAATGTGCCGGAACTCGAAGATGAAATTTCGCGCGAACAGATCCGTAGCGCCCATGAGGATCGGGACCGCAAGCGCCGCAAGCTCACAAAAAAGCGTGAGTTGAGGGAACCCGGCGACGTTCGAACGGCGCCGCGAGAAGCGTATATACCCGCCCGCGTGGTGCGTGCCGAAGGGATGTTCTTTGTACTCCGTCTCGAAGATGCCCGGGAGGTCCGTGCTAAGTCCTATAAAGGGACGCGTACTGCGAACCCTCGCGCGACCCTGGTGGCCGTGGGGGATCATGTGCTTATTCGTGAAGAGGCGGAGGGATACCTGATCGAAGACGTGCTCGAGCGCCGCACCAAACTTTCGCGCCGTGCCGCGGGACGAAAAAGTGCGTTCGAGCAGGTCGTCGTTGCCAATGTCGATCTCCTGATGATCGTGGCGAGCGTGGGCGAGCCGAAACTTCGTTCCGGCATTATCGATCGCTATATCGTGGCGGGTTTGGATGGCGGCCTCGAGATTGCCATCGCGATCAATAAGATCGATCGCGCGACCGAAGAAGAACTCGATGAAGCGCTCTATATTCGCGATCTGTACCGCGAGATCGGATATCCGGTCTTCCTCGTTTCGGCGGTCGAAGCCAGCGGCCTCGACGATCTCCGGAAGGAACTTTCCGGCAGGACGAGTGTCTTCGCCGGGCACTCCGGCGTCGGAAAAAGTTCTCTTATCAACACGCTGCTCGGGCGGGAGGCCGGCCGGACGGGCGCGCTGCAGAAGAAGTTCCGACGCGGTGCGCATACGACCTCGGGCAGTTCGCTGATGGAAGTTCCCGCCGTCGCCGAACCCTCGTTCATTGTTGATACCCCGGGCGTTCGGGAATTTTCGAACTTCGAGTTACGTCCGGCGGACCTGAAGTTTTCCTTCGTGGAATTTCTGAAATTCCAGGAGCATTGCCGGGTCACCAATTGTTCGCACATTCACGAGCCGGGCTGCGCCGTCCGGCAGGCGGTCGAAGAGGATAAAATTTCCATCGACCGTTACACCAGTTACCAAAAACTTTTCGAAGAAGCAAAACAGGAAGAAACCAAACGTATCAGGAACCAATGAAACAGTTACTTTTTGCATCCACCATGCTCAGCCTTTTCTTATGGGGCTGCGCGAAGTCCGAAAACAGCTCGTCGACCGATTCGACGTCCTATTCTCAATCGACGTCCGCCACGGCTCCGCCACCCTCCACTCCGGCTCAGCCCGAGACTGCGTCGATGGCTCCGAACCCCACGGCGACGATGCCCGCCACCGGTTCCCAGCCGACAGCTCAGATGGAACCCAACGTTCCTCCGCCGGCGATGACGGCTGCTCCCGAACCCGCGAAAGCCGGAAAGCATGGCGATACGGTTATTACACCCACGGGATTAAAGTATATCGACATCAAGAAAGGCAAAGGAGCAAGCCCTCAGCCCACTTCCACCATTACGGTTTTTTACACCGGAAAACTTACCGATGGTACGACGTTCGACTCCAATGTCGGTAAAGAACCGATGACAGCGCCGCTCAACCGGTTGATCCAGGGTTGGCAGGAAGGCCTTCTCACTATGAAAGTCGGCGGCAAGCGACGGATGATTATTCCGGGCAATCTCGGGTATGGCCCTCAGGGTATGCCGCCCACGATTCCACCGAACGCGACGTTGATCTTCGACGTGGAACTCCTGAAAATTCAGTAACACCGCTTTCACGATCGTAAACGAGGACGCGCCAAACACGCGTCCTCGTTTTGCGTTACAGCGTTTCGCTTCGGTCCGAAGCTTATCGCTCCAGTACCAGGCGTTCTGTCGAAACACGGGTCCCGTCGGACGCGCGTATGAAATAGGTCCCGTTCCGCGACAGGGTGGAACTATCCCATTGCCAGGATTCCGAACCGCGATGCGTTGCGATCACGTGCCCCAGAAGATCGATCACTTCGAAGGTCGCGTTCGTGGAACCCGGCAGCTCGATGTTCACCAGCCCGGATGCGGGATTGGGATAGACGCGAAGGGCCGGAACGATGTTCGCCTCAGGCGATGTGACGCCGGCCTGAATGGTATTCGAGATGCCCTTGATGTTTACATAATACGTTCCGCCGTTGGCAGAAAGCACCGAGATCTTCCCAGTCGGATCGGCGATACCCGCCGTGACCGTCAGTGCCAGCGTGTCGAGATAGATCGTGCCGGACGAATCGCCATAGAAATGGACGATGATCGCCATGCCGTCATTCGGTGCAAGGGTATCCGGCAGCGAGGGAACTACCTGGCTCACGAGGAAATGGGTGCTCGAATGGAGCCAGTTCACCGCCGTGACGACAAGCGTCACGCTCGAGGTATTCACGAAGTCGATCCGGTGTGCATAGTAACGGTCCGAATCGCCGGTGAGCGCCACGTCGCTCGCACCCGTCGTATCGAAGTGGACCGTCTCCGTGTCGCTGCAGGACTGCGGCATGGAACCCGAAAGTGCGACCGTCGCCTCGTGGCAATGAGCCGTGTCGTTGGAGGTGAAGGAGGCGGTGAGCGTCGCCGCGTAGGACGTCGAGCCACTGGTGCGGTTGGGAATGAATTTTAACCACACGCTATCGTAGGCATGTCCCGCAATCGTGTTCGGGAACCCGGAGGAGTCGACCCGAAAGGCCCCGTCGTCGGTACCGGAAATATGGATCGACGTGAGGGTGACCGACGAATCGAGCCGGTTCGAAATATAGAGGTGGAGGAAGCTCGTGTCACCGATATTCGTTACCGGTGCGGCTTTTACGTAGAGGTTATAGCAGGTCTTGACTGTGGTGTCCACCGCCCTCGCATACACGATCCGTGTGACGTAGCGGTCGTTGCTGTATGCGTCGCGGTAGCGGATCATGAGCGTGTCCCAGTGCACGACCGTATCGCTCGGCGCATGGAAGCAGGCCGTCCAATACATGGTGTCGCCCGAAGCGATCGTAAAGGGGAAGGAGGTCCCTGAAAGATCCAGCGAGAACATGGAACCCGGATCGTGCGTCCAGCTGATGCTTTCAACCGTATCGAGATCGCTACCGCCATTGATTAGGACAAGCGGCCAAATAGCCCCTTTGCTCAAACAGGTGTCCCCGCCTTCCGGAACATTCCCCGGGAAGTACGGTCCGACCGCTTTGAGGGCGTTATCCGGAGGGGTAGTATCGACGGCTTTGCCTGTTACGAACCGCCAGATGGAGCGCGTGGAACTATACGCATCGCGATACTTTACGGTGAAGGTATCGGTGTACTGGTTCGTGTTCTGCGGTGCATGAAAACAGAAATCCCAGAAGAGCGTATCGTGCGCACCGAGGACCAGAGGAAGGCTCGCCGAGTCCCAGCTAAAGATTCCTTGTGGATCGTGCGAAAACCCTGCGCTCCAGATCGTGTCTGCATCGCTGCCGGAATTGATGAGGCGAAGCGGTGTACATGTATCGCGCCCTTCCGGTGTGTTTTCCGGAAAGTAGGGTCCCAGTGCATTCAATTCGCCATCGGCCGAGGCCGGATTTGGACGTCCGATAAGTACGACGGTCCGCGTCACCGTATCGTCCGAGATCGAAAGCTGCCCGGTCACCGTATTTGAGGCGACATGGTACACGACCCTGATATAACTATATTTTGTGATATGGAGCGTATCGGCAGAGACGCTGAAGTAGGAGGAGCCGGATGAGACCCAGGCGTGGATATACGTCCCGGCACCGGTCGAATCGCCGTTATAAGATAGCCGGACGTAGCTCACGAGCGAATCCTGCCCGGAAGGCGAAAATGTTAGTGTGTCGGGCGCATAACTGAAGGAATCGGCTAATATCAGCCGTGGGGCTGCGAGACTAAACACGAGAACGGCCAGGAGCCGCAGAATTTTACCAAATTTCATAATAATTTGTAGAAGAAGTGAACGTCAAGGCAAGAACACTGGGATTCTTCGAAACTCACACATTTCTTTCAGAAACACACAATGCTTGCGTATTTTGATTCTTTCATGCCCGAAAGCGAACCTGTTCCTATGGTCCACCTACAGGTACGCGCGCCAACAGCGCCAGAAGATTATAAAAACGGGATGCAGTTAAAATTAAAATTCTGCTTCAATTAAACTTCTTCTTCCATGTCATCGGGCAGATCGTCGTCAGGCGATTCGACGATCGAATGAGCCCGGTCATAATCGGCGGGTTCGACGTAAACATGGAACCCGCTGGCATAATCGAGCGAAGGAATCACGTTGGAACGATCCTGTGCTTCGACCATCGCTTCGATGCCTTCGCGCTCAAGTTTGGTGCGGACAAGTTCTGCTTCGAATTCGGTTTGAAAGGTGGCGAGAAGACTGTAGTCTTTCATAGATTCTTTATTCATGTACGTCGAATGAGTATGGTCGGCCCGGAGTGAAAGTGATTATCGTATAGATGAGTGTTAAACACTCATTCTGTGCCACTCGTTACGCGTACTTCGTTCAGCGTATCGATACAAAAATACGTTTTTTGCCCGGGCATTCGAAATATTTATTATTTTTGTAACGCAAACACGGTCAATTACCGCTCGGAAAGCCTCCCATTGGAAGCTGTCGCCGAACGATTCGAAATCGAAGTTCTTCGACCTGTAGTCGCACCGTGTGCCTTTTTTGCTTTAGGCGATAGACCTGCCGAATGCCGCAAATATTTAAGAAGAGTACGAACGCCATTGCGCGTGCCTCGATCATCGGTTCGGGGGCGATCTCGGTGCTTGCGATCTACATGATCTTCATCGGGATCCCGCGGTCCTCCTACTGGAACCAGACGGACCTGATAAAAACGCAGCCCGTTCAATTCAGTCACAAGCACCACGTTGGCGATGACGGCATTGACTGCCGATACTGCCACACATCGGTCGAAACATCGGCAAGCGCCGGTATGCCTCCGACAAAGACCTGCATGAACTGCCATTCGCAGCTCTGGGCGACGACGACGTACCTCGAACCTGTGCGCGAAAGCTGGAAGACCGGCATTCCGATCAAATGGACGCGCATTCACGACCTTCCCGATTACGTTTACTTCAATCACTCGATCCATATTAACAAAGGCGTCGGTTGTGCCACATGCCACGGCCGTATCGATCAGATGCCGCTTGTGACCCAGGTCGCCTCGCTGCAAATGGAGTGGTGCCTGCAGTGCCATCGCGCGCCGGAGCAATATCTGCGCCCTCGCAGCCAGGTCTTTAATATGGCCTACACGCCGCCGGCGAATCAACTCGAACTTGGCCGCAAGCTGAAAAAAGAATATCACGTGCTCGGTTCGGACGTTCTCACGAGCTGCTCGACATGTCATCGATAATGGAAAGTAATTTTCAACTTCCCGTTCTTGAAAATAAGAACGCCATCCTTTTCAAGGATGGCGCAGGGGATGGTCCCTCGATCCAACCATCCGTTAACACCGGCCTTGAAAAGGCGGGTGAGAATCAATGCCAGTACTGGCGTTCGCTCGATGAACTGGCCGACAGCCCCGAGTTCGAGTCCTTCGTGCGCCGCGAGTATCCCTCGCAAATGGAAGTGCTGATCGATCCGGTGAGCCGGCGGTCGTTTATGAAGTTGATGGGCGCGTCGCTCGGCCTGGCGGGTCTTGCCGCATGTACGGTCCAGCCCAAAGAAGAAGTTATTCCTTATGTAAAGCAGCCGGAAGAGATCATTCCGGGCACGCCGCTATTTTTTGCGACGGCAATGCCGCGTTCCGGAGGTGCCCTTGGGCTCCTCGTTCGCAGCAACGAAGGCCGGCCAACGAAGATCGAAGGGAACCCGGACCATCCGGCAAGCCTCGGTGCGACCGATGTCTATGCGCAGGCCGAAATTCTGTCCATGTACGATCCCGATCGCTCGCAGGCGATCAACCATGTGGGCGATATCGGGGACTGGGGAAGTTTTGTCAGTGCGATCGCCGGTAAAGTCAGCGAGATGCAGTCGAAAAAAGGCGAGGGCCTTCGGTTCCTGACCGAATCGTTCACATCGCCTTCGCTGACCGCCATGATGCAGGGCATTCTTGCCGATATGCCACAGGCCAAATGGCACCAGTGGGAACCCGCGCGCGGCAACGGACATGTAACGGCGCTGGGTACAGGCACAAGCGTGCAATACCGCTTCGATCTCGCGGACCGCGTGCTCTCGCTCGATAGCGACTTTATGAGCGAGCTGGCCAACGGTGTCCGCTATGCGCGGGACTGGGCCGAAAAGCGCAAAGTAAGCACCGGTAGCCGCGACATGAGCCGCATGTATGTCGTCGAAACGAGCATTAGTACGACCGGTGCCAATGCCGATAATCGAATTGGCGTTCGTCCGAGCGAGTACGAAGGGTTCGTGAGTGCGCTCGCACAGGCCATGGGCATTAGCGGTGCCTCCGGAAAAACAAGCTCTCCGCGTCAGCAGCAATTTGTCGAAGCCGTCGCCAAAGATTTAATGGCGGCAAAGGGCCGCTCGATCGTGATCGCGGGCGATTGGCAGTCTGCGTACGTACACTCGCTTGCGCACCAGATCAATATGGCGCTCGGCAATGTCGGGCAAACCGTATTCTATTCTGCGCCGGCGGAAGCGAGCCAGACCGATCATCTTGCTTCGATCACCGACCTGACGCTCGATATGGCGAAAGGCGAAGTCGAAACGCTCGTCATTCTCGGCAGCGTGAACCCCGCCTATTCCGCTCCCGCCGATCTCCAGTTCTCGGAGGCAATAAAAAAAGTTTCGTTCGTTGTGCACCACGGTCTCTATCGCGATGAAACCGCAGAGCTCGCACACTGGCATATTCCGGAATCGCATTTCCTTGAATCCTGGGGCGATACGCGCGCGCATGATGGAACGGCGAGCATTATTCAGCCGCTTATTTCGCCGCTCTATTCGAGCAAGACCATGGCCGAGGTCCTGACGACGTTCACGAAGAACCCGACGCTTTCGGCGTACGAGATCGTAAAGAATTACTGGACGGGCGGCTCGAAAGCGCCGGACGTCGAAAAGACGTGGCGCAAGGCGCTGAACGATGGGACCGTCGCAAGCGCGGCACTCGCCGCCGCAACGCCCGCGGCAGCAACGGCGCCGGAAGTGATGCAGCCTTCTATTCAGCCGGCAGAGGGGATCGATATTGTATTTCGACCCGATCCGACGATTTTCGACGGCCGCTATGCCAATAATGGCTGGCTGCAGGAGATGCCGAAACCGATCTCGAAGCTGACGTGGGACAACGCCGCGCTTATCAGCCAGCGCACCGCTGAAGATCTTGGTCTTCATGCGACGCTGCAATTCCGCGGCGGAGATTACCTGGCCGACGTGATTCACATCGAAGTCAACGGCATGAGCATTAATGCTCCGGTCTGGATCGCGCCGGGGCAGCCAGACGATACCGTCACCGTGCACTTAGGCTATGGCCGCCGCCATGCCGGAAAAGTAGGGACCGGACTCGGCTTCGATGCCGGGCGCATTCGGACGACGAAGAATTTCTGGTTCGCAACCGGAGCGAAGATCCGCAAGAAAGACCAAACGTATCCGCTGGCCGGCACCCAGATCCATTTTACGATGGAAGGTCGGGAGGCCGTACGTTCGGTTTCGTTCGAAGAGTATAAAAAGAATCCCGATTATGTCCATGAGACGGAGACTGAAAAAGAGCCGTCGAAGGACATGAGCATGTTCCCACGCTATGAGTATAAAGGCTATGCGTGGGGTATGGCGATCGACCTCAATTCGTGCATTGGCTGCAATGCCTGTATGGTGGCTTGCGTGGCGGAGAATAACATTCCCGTTGTCGGTAAGGAGCAGGTCATGCGCAGCCGGGAAATGCACTGGATCCGTGTCGACCGATATTATACCGGTGCGGCCGAAGATCCCGATACGTATTTCCAGCCGGTTCCCTGCCAGCAATGCGAAGAAGCTCCGTGCGAACTCGTCTGCCCGGTCGGTGCGACCACGCACAGCGCCGAAGGCTTGAACGACATGACGTACAACCGTTGCGTGGGAACTCGATATTGCTCGAACAACTGTCCGTATAAAGTACGCCGGTTCAACTTCCTGCTGTTCCAGGACTGGACGACGCCGCAGTTCAAGATGATGCGCAATCCGGAAGTGACGGTGCGCTCGCGCGGCGTCATGGAAAAATGCACCTATTGCGTGCAGCGCATTCAGAATGCCAAGATCGGTGCGGAAAAAGAGAACCGCCTCGTCCGCGATGGTGAGATCATCACGGCGTGCGAAGCGGCGTGCCCGACCGATGCGATCGTCTTTGGAAACATTAACGATCCGAAGAGCCGAGTCGCAAAGCTGAAGTCCGATACGCGCAACTATACCTTGCTCGACGATCTGAATACGCATCCGCGTACGACGTACCTGGGTGCGGTGCGGAATCCGAATCCGGAGATCCAGCGCCTGCCGGCCACGAGAGAAAGTTTTTGGGAGGAAAGTGCCTAAGCTATGAGCGCCTACGAACAGACCATCGATACGACGCCTTCGCTGATCATCACGGAACCTGAAAAGGTCCCGACGATGACGCCCGGCCAAACGCTCGAATCGATCAGCCTAAAAATTTCAGAAGTGGTGCTCCGCGCCGGTACGCCGCGCTGGTGGTTCGGCGCGCTGCTCGTCTCCTCTGCCTTTGCGGTAGGGCTACTATTTGCACTTACCGTTCTCGTTTTTAAAGGTATTGGGATTTGGGGTAACAATCAGCCGGTCGGATGGGCGTGGGACATCACGAACTTCGTCTGGTGGATCGGTATCGGACATGCCGGCACGCTCATTTCCGCGATCCTTTTACTGCTTAAGCAGGAGTGGCGCACGTCGATCAGCCGTTTCTCAGAGACGATGACGATCTTTGCCGTCGTGTGCGCGGGACTCTTTCCTCTGTTTCACACCGGCCGTCCATGGGTTGCCTACTGGCTCTTCCCACTTCCGAATACCATGGGCGTGTGGCCGCAATTTCGCAGCCCGCTTGTTTGGGACGTTTTCGCGGTCTCGACCTACTTCACGCTTTCGGTCGTATTCTGGTATATCGGGCTGATCCCCGATCTTTCGACGATGCGCGACCGGGCAAAGAGCCTGTTCGTAAAAAAGATCTATGGGATGGTCGCGATGGGCTGGCGCGGTTCGACTCGGCACTGGAGCCGTTATGAAACAGCCTGTCTGCTGCTCGCCGGACTCTGCACGCCGCTCGTCGTTTCAGTACACTCGGTCGTCAGCATGGACTTCGCGGTGGGAATTGTCCCCGGCTGGCATACGACGATCTTTCCGCCGTATTTCGTGGCCGGAGCCGTCTATTCCGGATTTGCGATGGTGCTCACGCTCGTCATCCCGGCGCGCAAGCTTTTCCATCTCGAGGATTTTATCACGATGAAGCATATCGACAGCATGGGCAAGGTCATGCTGACGACAGGGCTCATTGTAGCGTACGCGTACACGTTCGAGCCGTTCTTTGGGCTGGTCTATTCCGGCAACCGCTACGAAAAATTCCTGATCCTGAACCGCGCCTTCGGTCCGTATGCGCCGTTCTACTGGACGCTTATTCTGTGCAACGTTATCACGCCGCAATTTCTATGGTGGCGAAAGATCCGTAATAATACGGTCGTGCTGTTTATGCTTTCGATCGTGGTCAACATCGGCATGTGGCTCGAACGCTTCGTGATTATCGCGATCAGCCTGCACCGCGATTTCCTGCCGAGCTCGTGGGGGTATTTCAAGCCGACGATCTTCGACATTTTAACGTTCAGCGGCACCCTTGGATTGTTTATGACGCTCATGCTGCTATTCCTGCGCGGAATGCCTTCGATCCCGATGTTCGAACTGAAAACATCGCTGCCACAAGTCCATCTCGCCGGCCATCCGGCGCAAGGGGACTTTGAACAGGAGGTGGCATCGTGAAGCAACAAAAGAGCTATCCGATCTACGGCATCATGGCCGAGTTCGATAACGTTCAGGACCTGGTCGCCGCAACGCATGCGGCCTATGAAGCCGGCTATCGGGTGATGGACGCCTACACGCCCTTCCCGATCGAAGAAGTATCCGAAACGATCGGCTTTCACCGGCACCACAACAAAGTGCCGCTCGTGACGCTGATCGGCGGACTTTGCGGCGGCATCGGGGGCTATTCGCTGGCCTCGCTCGCTTCGGCGGTATGGTTCCCGCTCAATATTGCGGGCCGCCCGCTCATCCCCTGGCCGATGTTCATTCCGGTCACGTTCGAGTGCACGATCCTCGTTGCGGGGCTTTCCTGCGCGATCGGCATGATGGCAATGAACGGCCTGCCGCAGCCGTATCACCCGGTTTTTAACGTTCCCAATTTCAGCCGCGCGACGATCGACCGGTTTTTCCTCTGTATCGAGGCGCGCGATCCACGGTATGACGAGGACGCGGTCATCGGACTGCTGAATCGTTCCGGAGCTATGGAGGTGACGCGTGTCCAGGGATAAGACAATGTGGCTTCGCCGGTTTATGCCAGCCGCGATCGCGGCCGGGCTGGCCTTTGCTTCGGCACTCCTGCTGGCCTCCTGCCGCCAGGACATGCAGGACCAGCCGAAATACCTCCCCTACCGGGGGAGCGAAATTTTTCCGGACAGTCTTTCTTCCCGCTCGTTGGTAGAGGGAACCGTTCCGCGTGGGTATTTGCGGGACGATCAGGAGCTCTACACGGGCAAGACCGGCGCGAATGTCGCGCCGACTGCCCCGACGGCGACCGCCGCTGCCACAAGCGCATCGGGGACTTCTGCGGTTTCGACCCAGCCCGCAGCCGCGACCGGCAACGATGTAAACGAATTTCCATTTCCGATCACGCGAGAGATTCTGGACCGTGGACAGGAGCGCTATAATATTTATTGTTCTCCGTGCCATGGCGTCTTAGGCGATGGTCGCGGCATGATCGTGAACCGCGGTTTTCGGCCGCCGCCGACCTACCATCAGGACCGCCTGCGGAATGCTCCTCTCGGTCATTTCTTCGATGTCATCACGAACGGTTTCGGTGCCATGCCGGACTACTCGATGCAGATTCCTCCGCACGAACGCTGGGCGATCATTGCCTACATTCGCGCGCTTCAGTATAGCCAGAATGCGAACATTGCGGATGTGCCGCCGGACCAAGTACAGAAATTAAAATAACGTGGCAACCACTCGATATCCAGCACCGGCCGGACTTCTTGAACGGCCTCGCCGCAATGGCCTGATCGCAGCCATCGTCGGCTTCGTGGCGCTTGTGCTTTCGGCGTTTCTTGTTTCGCCCGAGCAGTTCTTCCATTCGTACCTGCTCGGCTATTTTATCTTCGTCGGCCTTGCGCTCGGCTCGCTCGGCATTCTCATGCTGCAGTATCTTTCGGGCGGTGCCTGGGGGATCATGTCCCGGCGCATTTTTGAGGCCGGCTCCAGAATCATTCCCTACGCGGCGATTTTGTTTCTTCCGATCCTGTTCGGAACGCATTTTCTTTATTCCTGGACGGATCCAACCGTCGTAAAAGAAAGCGCGATCATCGCGGATAAGAGTGGATACCTGAACCTGCCGTTCTGGATCGTCCGAGCGGTGATCTTCTTCGCTTATTTCATCATCATCGCGCTGGTACTGAATCGTTACAGCCGGAATATGGACGCGCAGCCCGGCTGGAAATGGAACCGTAAGCTCGAGAATTTTTCGGGCGGAGGTCTTCTCTTTTACTTCCTGCTCGGCTCCCTCGCGATCGTCGACTGGCAAATGTCGCTTACGCCGGAGTGGTATTCGACGATCTATTGCTTCATTGTGCTCGTCGGGCAGGGCATTCTCGCACTCTCCTTCGCGATCATGGTGATGGTGGTCCTGTCGCGGGACGGGATGCCGCTCGCCGACGTCATCAAGCCGATCCATTTGCACGATCTCGGCAAACTGCTCTTCGCATTCAATTTCCTTTGGGGATATTTATCGTTCTCTCAGTGGATCATTACCTATTCGGGTAACCTTCCCGACGAAATCATCTGGTATCATCACCGCATTCGTGGCGGATGGGAGATCGTCGCGTATCTCGTGATCTTCGCACATTTTATCATCCCGTTCGCAATCCTGCTCTCGCGCGACTTAAAACGCAATGGCCGCCGCCTGATTATCATGGCAGGGTGGCTCTTTATCATGCGGATCGTCGACGTCTATTGGCTCGTCGACCCCGCATGGCATCGTGAAGAATTTTTCTTAAGCTGGGCGGACATCGCGGCGCCCATTGGCTTCGTCGGACTCTTTGTTGTTCTCTTTGTATGGCAATATCGCAAGAATTCCCTTCTTCCGGACGGTGAGCCGGAACTCGAACTTGCGCTCTTGCCGAAAGGGGCGCATTAACGCGAGTACCGAGTAACGAGTACCGAGGAATGAATGAAAGGACAGCGTAGTCATTTGAACGATCCAAAGCACGAGCGCGAACACGAGCTCGATGTTGCCGACATTCGGAACCCGGAAACCCGGCATGAAGTGGGCGATATCAACGTCCGCTCGGTCTATACGTTTTTGGTGTGGCTCGGCCTGTTTGTGATCGTGAGTTATCTCATCGTCTATGGGATCATGAAGTTGAACGATTCGAGGATCGAACGCGAGAATGCCGTGGTGACGCACGTGGCAAAGACGAAATCGGAAGAACTTCCGCCCGAGCCGCGCTTGCAACTTGCGCCCGGTCATGCCGAGCACCCGATCGATGAGGGAATTTATTATCGGGATTCGGTTATTCGCGTGCTCGAGTCGTACGGTTATATTAATAAAGCGACCGGATCGGTCCATATTCCGATCGACCTCGCAAAAGACTTAGTGCTTAAAAAAGGCTTTCCGACGCGAGCACAAGCCGCGACGGACGAAGGGCGTATCGACGTACCCGGCTTCGAAAGTTCCGGGCGTATGCTCGAACGTCGCGACCAGCGTATTCCCGGGGGCACATTTACGGTCACCGGTGGGAACCTGAACGTCGATACCACGCTGGAGAACGAGTAGGATTTATCGTCATGGCAGTAGAACGAATTCGATGGACAAGAGAGGCGCAGCGAGGGGCACGGTCCCTCCTGGCGATTGTCTTTTTCGTTCTCTTTGCCTCACCGCGCGTCTTTGCCAGCGATGCACCCTTCTTTAAGGGAGATGTTCAGGGACCGCCGGCTTCACAGGAGCTGCCGAATATCGAAAAGAATGTCGGCATCGATCAACATTTGGGCCATCAGGTCACGTTAAGTCTTCCCGTTCGCGATGAGCACGGCAATGAAACGACGCTCGGCGCGTATTTTGGCAAGCGTCCCGTGATCCTTGTGATGTCCTACTACGAATGTCCGAACCTCTGCACCTTTGTGATGAACGGTGTATTCGGAGGCCTCCGCCCGCTCAATTTCATTCCCGGTAAGGACTACGAAGTTGTCACGGTGAGTATTAATCCGAGCGAAACGCCTGCGCTGGCCCTGAAAAAAAAGGATTCGTATCTCGCCGGATATCACGAACAGCAATATGCTGACGGGTTCCATTTCCTGACAGCGGGTCAAAGCACGATCGACCAGTTGACCAAAGAAGTGGGGTTCCGGTATGCGTACGATACCGAGGGCCATCAATATGTTCATGCCAGCGGCATTATGCTGCTGACGCCGGAAGGCCGGCTGTCTCGATATTTTATGGGCGTTCGATTCGTTCCGAACGATTTGAAGTTCTCGCTGATGGACGCATCCGGAAACAAGATCGGTACGCTTGCCGATAAGCTGGTGCTCTATTGCTGCCGATGGGAACCCGAACAGAGTAAGTGGGGGATCGCCATTGGGAAGATGCTCTTTATCGGCGGCATCCTTATGATTTTAGCCATCGGACTCATGTATTACCTGTTTTATCGCAGATCCCGCAACTTAAAACGCACACGCGCCGAGGGGATGGTCGCACACGTATGATTCATCACAGCTTATTGGCCATGTCCTGGATGCTGCCGGAGCAGGCGTCGAGCTATGCGCCCGAGGTCGATCATCTCTACGAATTTTTAGTCGGGACCACGATCTTTTTCTGCGTCCTGATCTTCGCGGCCATTCTTTTCTTTTTTGTAAAGTACCGCCGGCGCTCCTCGGACGAAATACCGAGGCCCATTGCCGGTTCCATGGTGCTTGAAAGTGCCTGGACGATCATCCCGTTCATTATCTCTCTCTTCATGTTCGCATGGGGAGCGAAAATTTATCTCCAGGAATATACGATCCCGAACGACGCACTCGATATTTACGTCGTCGGCAAGCAATGGATGTGGAAGTTTCAGCACCCGGAAGGACAGCGTGAGATCAACGAATTGCATTTACCGGTAGGAAGAAAAATTCGGTTTATTATGGCGACGGAGGACGTCATCCATAGTTTTTTCATTCCGGCGTTCCGCATGAAGGAGGATATCGTTCCGGGTCCGAACCGTTATACGACGGTCTGGGCCGAGCCAACGATGACAGGGCAGTTCCATATCTTCTGTGCCGAGTATTGCGGCACCAGCCACTCCGGCATGATCGGATGGGTGACGGTGATGAACGACCGCGACTACCAGAACTGGCTTTCGGGCGGGGCGGCGGAAGGTTCTATGGCAGACCGGGGCGCTTCGCTCTTCCAGCAATTAGGCTGCATCACCTGTCATCGTTCGGACGCGCAGGGGCAGTGCCCCCGGCTCGAAGGAATTTACGGCAAAGAGCAACTAATGTCCGATGGACAGAAAGTGGTGGCTGACGATAGTTACATTCGTGAGTCGGTCTTAAGTCCGCTCGCGAAGATCGTAGCCGGATACCAGCCGATCATGCCCTCGTTCCAGGGTCAGGTGAGCGAAGAACAGATTCAAGAACTTATTGCGTACATCAAGTCGATCGGGCCGCCGGAAACGACCAATGCGACACCGGGCACGATGAAGGGTTCGACGAAGATCAGCGCGCCGGGATCGAACCCGGCCGCGAAGCCGCCGATTATGACGACGGGCGGCGCCACGATCGTCGCCCCGCAGACGGAGAAAGCACAACCGGCCCAACTGCCGCAGCAAACGCCGGGACAAAATCAATAGCGAATTTTAGGAAGAGAACGCGTCATGAGCATGACACCCCTCACAGCGACCGCCGGAAGGCTTACCAGCGAAGGCGAACCGCTCAATTATTTGAACAACGGCCATGGGCTCAAGTCCTGGCTGCTGACGAAGGACCACAAGCGGATCGCCCTGCTGTATCTCTTTTCCGTCTCGTTCTTTTTTATCATCGGCGGAATCTTCGCGCTGCTCATTCGTATCAACCTGCTTTCTCCGGAGGGCCTGTTCAATCCCGACACGTATAACCGGATCTTTACGGCGCATGGGATCATCATGGTCTTCCTGTTCCTGGTGCCGGCGGTCCCTGCCGTGCTCGGTAACTTTTTACTGCCGATCATGATCGGCGCGAAGGATCTCGCGTTCCCTAAGATCAATCTGCTCAGTTGGTATTGCTATGTGGTCGCGGGTATTTTTCTTACGGTCGCGTTGATAGCGGGAGGGATCGATACGGGATGGACCTTTTATACTCCCTACAGTACGAGCTATTCGAATTCGAATGTGCTGCTGGCCGGGGTCGGAATCTTTATCGCGGGATTTTCCTCCATCCTGACGGGCATTAATTTTATCGTCACCGTTCACACCATGCGGGCGCCGGGGATGACGTGGTTCCGGCTTCCGCTCTTTATCTGGGCGCACTATGCGACGGCGCTCGTGATCATGCTCGGCACACCGGTGCTCGCCATTACGCTTTCGCTCATGGCGCTCGAACGGGTGGCCCACGTCGGCATTTTCGATCCCGCGATGGGCGGGGACCCGGTCCTCTTCCAACATATGTTCTGGTTCTATTCGCACCCCGCGGTTTATATCATGGTGTTACCAGCCATGGGTGTGGTCTCGGAGCTCATTGCGAACCTGGCACGAAAAAATATCTTCGGATATAAATTCGTCGCGATGTCGAGCCTTGCTATTGCCGTGTTCGGGTTTTTGGTGTGGGGACACCATCTCTTCGTATCGACCCAGTCCATCTATCTCGGAATTATATTCTCCTTCCTGAGCTATGCGGTCGCGATCCCTTCGGCCATCAAGGTATTCAACTGGACGGCCACGCTTTTTAAAGGTTCCATTTCCTACGATACGCCGATGATCTACGGGCTCGGCTTTATTGGATTGTTCCTGATCGGCGGTATGACGGGGCTCTTCGTTGCTGCGCTTGGCATCGACGTGCACGTCACCGATACGTATTTCGTGATCGCGCACTTCCATTACGTTATGGTCGGCGGTTCGCTGATGGGATTTTTAGGTGGAATGCACCTCTGGTGGGGAAAAATCACCGGACGAATGTATCCGGAATATTGGGCGCGCGCGGCGATGGTCATTCAGTTCGTTGGATTCAACCTGACGTTTTTCCCCCAATTTATTTTGGGTTATCTCGGAATGCCTCGACGGTATGCGGCGTATCCTCCCGAGTTCCAGGTCCTGCATGTGCTCTCGACGGCGGGCGCGACGATCCTGGGGCTCGGCATGTTGATCACGATCATTTATTTTATCTGGTCGCTCAAGAATGGTGAGCGCGCTCCGGCGAATCCGTGGGGAGCGTCAGGGCTCGAATGGCGGACCTCTTCGCCGCCGCCGACCGAAAACTTTCTCGAGACGCCGGTCGTGACGTGGGAAGCATACGAGTTCGCCCCGATCGAAACGATGGACGTACTCGGATATCCAGGCGATCCTGGAAAACCGTCGCAACCCGTTCCGGCCGAGCATGGAACGGAGGATTGATCCGGTAACGATTTTTTAAGTCCAAATTTTGAGATTCATACGAACGAACAAGCACGATAGCACTCGGAATTAGCACTGTAGCACTTAAGCACTTTTATTGTGGCACTTATTGAAACGGAAACCGCGCCCGAGCGGATCGAACTACATGCGGAGCATCACCCGCACCTTGCGCACCACTTCGAGAGCATGGAGCAGCAGCGCGAGGCGGGAACGTTGGGCATGTGGTGGTTCCTGCTGACGGAGATCATGTTCTTCGGCGGGATGTTCCTCGCCTACACGGTCTATCGCCATATCTATTTCGATGCGTTCGCTGCCGGCAGCAATGTGCTCAGCATCTGGTGGGGAACGTTCAATACGGCCGTGCTCATCGCGAGCAGTTTGACGATGGCCCTTGCGGTGTTTCATGCGCAAATGGGGAACTCGCGCAAGGTCGTGCGCTTCCTTCTCTTTACGATCATCCTGGGGACGATCTTTTTACGGGTAAAGTATATCGAGTATAGCGACAAATTCGAGGAGCATGTCTTTCCGGCGGGCGATTTTCGCTGGCCCATTGAACATGAGGCCAACCGGCCGAATAACGTCGGCGATATGCTGCTCATGCTCATTGGCGCCGAACCGCTGAATAGTTCGCCCCAAGGACCAGAGCATGCGTTCTCTGTTAAAGTTACAACGAAGTATGCGGAGAAAGGTCCATATTATGGCGTCGGCGGTCAGGTCCCGGAGGAAGTACAGGATCCCGGCTTTGGCGGGCATGTCCGGATGTATTTTTGGCTCTACTTCGCGATGACCGGATTCCATGCGCTGCATATGATTATCGGAATCGGCTTGTTGCTCATGCTCGCCTGGCAGGCGCGGAAAGGAAAGTTCTCGAGGGAATATCATTCGTACATCGAACTGACAGGACTCTATTGGCACTTCGTCGATATTGTCTGGATTTTTCTGTTCCCGTTGCTCTACCTGGTCGACCGTCATTTATAATGTAAGGGACGAATATGTCAGAACACATTGTACCGAAAAAAATCTATTACCGGATCTTTGGAGCGCTGCTCGTGGGAACGGCGCTCACGGTCATATTCGCCTTTATCAATCTCGGCAATTTTAATATTGTTGCCGCGCTGCTCATTGCGATCGCAAAGGCATTGCTCGTGATTACGTTCTTCATGCACGTAAAATATTCATCGCGTCTTACGAAATTGTGGGTGGCGGTCGGTTTTATCTGGCTTTTTATCATGCTGGCGATCACCATGACGGACTACCTGAGCCGTGCGTGGTTAGTGTACCGCCCGTGAGTTGTTTCCCTTTCGAATGTTTTACGTTCGAAGGGATCGTCCATACGAGCTATGGTGTGACTACACGGTAGCGACTGATTCTTGTCATTTTATGTCCTGAACAAATTTTCATACCTTCTAAAACTGGCATTCCGTTTTATAGAAGAGATAGTATGATCCATTTGCTCACCGAGGCGAGCGTATTGCTGGCGAGTTCGTTAGATTACGAACGGACCCTTACGCGCGTGACCGAATTGGCCGTGCCGCGTATTGCGGACTGGTGTGCAGTCGATATCTTAAACGAAAAGGGGGAGCTCGAACGGCTGGCCGTAGCGCATGTCGACCCCAAAAAGATTCAGTTTGTCCACGAGATCGAAAAAAAATATCCTTCCGATCCGAATGCCCAAACGGGGGTGCCGGCCGTCCTTCGGACCGGCAAATCGGAGTTTTATCCCGAAATCCCCCAGGAAATGCTGAGGGCGGCCGCAGTCAACGAAGAGCATTTGCGGATGATAAACGAATTAGGGCTCATTTCGGCGATCGTCGTCCCGCTTCTTGCCCGAGAAAAAATTTTTGGCGCCATCACGTTTGTCACGGCCGAATCGAAACGATATTATACCGAGGCCGACCGCACGCTCGCAGAAGACTTAGGGCGCCTGGCGGGATTGGCGATCGATAATGCCGGCCTTTACCGAACGGCGCAGCAAGAGATCGGCGAGCGCAAAGCGATCGAACGAGAGTTACGGGGAGCCATCGAGAAAGCGGAAGCGAGTGAGCAGGAGCTTGCGGCTGCAAGCCAGGCGAAAGATCGTTTCCTTGCGATGTTGAGCCACGAACTCCGCACTCCGCTTACCCCAGTCCTCGCGGCGGTCGAAGCGCTGCAATCCGAGCAGATCGCAGCGGAACTACGTCCGTGGTTTGAGATCATTCAGCGCAATGTGGAACTCGAGGCACGGCTGATCGACGATTTGCTCGATCTCACGCGTGTTTCCAAAGGTAAGCTTCAACTCCGTTTTGAGACGGTCGACCTTCATATTCTGATCCCGCAGGTCCTGGCGATCTACCGCGAAGAACTGCGTAATAAGAAGATCCATCTGGTCTCGCATCTCGAAGCGCGAATGTCCCTGGTCAAAGGGGACCCGGCGCGACTGCAGCAGATCTTTTGGAACCTTATCAAGAATGCGATAAAGTTCACACCGGAAGGCGGGTCGATCACCATTCAAACCTCGGATGTGCCCACCGGCCGCGTTTCGATCGAAGTGCGGGACACGGGGATCGGCATCGAACCGAATATGCTCGAGCGCATCTTCGAAGAATTCGAACAGGCCGGCGAACCGGGCAAGACGATGGGTGGCCTGGGCCTCGGGCTGACGATCAGTAAGCGATTAGCAGAGGCACAGGGGGGGTCGATCACGGCCGCAAGCGAAGGCAAAGGGAAAGGCTCGACCTTTACCGTCGCACTGGCAACGACCGATGAGCCATTCGGGCAACCGAAGTCCAGAACGCCCATCAAAGAACGCGCAGGGGCTGCCAATAAAAAAATATTACTGGTCGATGATCACGTCGATACGAGCAATGCCATTCGCATGCTCCTCGAACGACAGGGATATGAAGTGGTCGTGGCGTATTCTGCGGCCGAGGCGCTCCGTGTGATCTCGGCAAGACCGGTCGACCTCATCATCAGCGATATTGGAATGCCCGACGAGAGCGGCCATGAAATGCTCCCGAAATTGCGGAAGATATCCTCTGCGCCTGCTATCGCGTTAAGCGGCTTTGGCAGCGATGAGGACATTCAGCGCAGTTACGATGCCGGTTTTCAGGAGCACATGATCAAACCCGTTAAACTCCATAAGCTCCGTGAAGAGGTCGTGAAACTTCTCGAATCGACGCCGGACCTGCGACCATCAACGTAAGAGCGAATCGGTTTCGCAATTGCTCCATCATTCGGCCCCTTCTTTCACTCCTCTGCTGGCATTCGCTTTGAAACGGGCCGCGCTATGAAGGACGCTTCGACAGACCGCTCGCCTCAGCCGCTTGCGATGCACAAACGGAAGATCACGATGAAAGACGGCCGACGGCAAATGATCTTTTATACGTTCACTCAAGCCGAACAACCGCGTAGCCACGAAGCGTCTGAGAATGCCGATCGCGATCGAGCGAGAACGTAGGCTTCTTCGATACACTTGTAAAGAATGTCAGAACTTCGCTGGAATCCGCTCCTGGGAGAATGGCTCGCGACGGCGACCGAGCGGCAGGAGCGGACGTTTCATCCGCCGCCCGATTATTGCCCGCTGTGTCCGTCGAAACCCGGGGCCTTCGAGACGGAAGTTCCGAAGCCGGACTACGATGTCGTCGTCTTCGAGAATAAATTCCCAAGTTTTCGACGGGATCCGCCCGAGCCGGCGGTCCCCGATTCCGATTTGTATCCGGTGCGTCCCGCCCAGGGCGTCTGTGAGGTCGTGCTCTATTCTCCGGACCATCACGCAACGCTTGCCGGGCTCCCGGCGCGCCAATATCTGAAGTTGATCCTGGCGTGGACAGACCGATACAAAGCCCTTGGCGATCTCGATTTTGTGAAATACGTATTCATGTTCGAGAACAAAGGGAAGGAAATAGGCGTCACGCTTTCACATCCCCATGGCCAGATCTACGCGTATCCGTTTATTCCGCCCGTCATTGTTCGCGAGCTAAACCAATGCCTGCGGCACTACGAAGCGACGCGGGAATGCCTGTTCTGCGACATGGTGGAACGTGAACTTCACGATCGGAAGCGCGTGATCGTCGAAAGCGAGCGGTTCGTGGCATATATTCCTTTTTTTGCGCGCTGGCCGTATGAGGTTCATGTCGTTCCGAAATCCCATGTGCTGTCGTTTCTCGATTTCGATGAAGCGGAACAGATCGATCTCGCCATCGTGATGAAACAACTGCTCGCCGCGTATGATCGAGTGTTTAATAAATCGATGCCCTATATGATGAATATTCATCAGGCGCCGACCGATGGGATGCCATACGATCACTATCATTTTCACATCGAGTTTTATCCGCCGCTCCGGCAAGCCGATAAATTAAAATATTTGGCGGGCAGCGAAACCGGAGCCGGAATGTTCATCAACGATACGCTTGCAGAAGAAAAAGCGGCGGAACTGCACGCCCTCGTTCGACCGGAAGCATGGTAAATCCGTCTCAGGTGCGGGAGGCCTTCGAACGGCGTTTTGGGGACTCGGAATCGGTGCGGACCTTTCGCGCGCCGGGGCGAGTAAACTTGATCGGTGAGCATACGGATTACAACGACGGCTTCGTCTTGCCGGTCGCAATCGACCGCGATACCGTTGTGGCTGCTCGCCCAAGGAGCGATTCCGTTATTCGAGTGTATTCGATCAATCGAAAGGACGAGGGTTCGTTCGACCTGGGACAACCGTCGGAAATACAAAAAGGGTATTGGTTGAATTATGTTGAGGGAACCGCTCGCGTGCTGCGACGGACGGGATTTCGCATTGGGGGAGCCGATGTTTTACTCGAGTCGGACGTTCCCGTCGGCGCCGGGCTTTCGTCGTCGGCATCGCTCGAAATTGCGGTAGCGACGGCACTCATTTCATTAGGCCATCAGCCGCTCGACAGAAAAAAAATGGCGCTGGCCGCGCAGGAAGGAGAGCACGAGTATACGGGCGCCATGATCGGCATTATGGACCAGCTCATTTCCGCCTGTGGGGAGCCGCGGAATGCACTACTGATCGATTGCCGTTCCCTCGAGGTACGCGCGATCCCGGTCGATCTTCGTTCCCACGCACTTCTCGTATGCGACACGGGTACGAAACACGATCTTGCGGCTTCGGCGTATAACGATCGGAGGAGGGAGTGTAGCGAGGCCGTGGAATGCCTCCACAGGTTTTTTCCGGAGATACGGGCATTACGCGATGTGTCGGTGAATATGTTCCATTCCGTTCAGGAAGAGCTTCCGGAAACGCTTCGTAAACGTGCACGCCATGTTGTCATGGAAAATGCACGAACGCTGGCCGCCGCCGATGCACTTCGGAGCGGAAATTTCGAGCAGTTGGGAGCCCTCTTTTATGATTCCCATCAATCGCT
>JAJPIQ010000011.1 GCA_021324685.1 Bacteroidota bacterium | reverse complement strand
CTGCCATGCGAAAGGCTGGATGCCAAAGCATACGGATGCTGAAAAACGCCGTGCAACATCTGGGTTCGAAACTCGATCATCAGCCAGCTTTCATCCCCCCACCAGAGGTACGAGTCGGCAATCGGTGTCGAGTAAAGCGAACGGAGGCCCAACATAAATACGGCCGTGGCAAGCGTCAGCATGCCGTAGAACGCCGGCTCTGAAAAGCGTTCCAAGCGTGGACGGGTGTTCGACGGATTCGCGTTATCGAGCACGATATGGAAAAGAATAAAGAATAAGGGTGTCGAGCGAGTCCTGCGAAAGCGGTTTAAAATAATCGCGATGGACATCGAATAGCGTTCCCGGTATTTTTAGGACCGGTGTCGCGATACGGTCCGCAATGGGCCGAAGCACGCCATACTCTTCGGAATAAACCGATCCATCGTGCGACGCATAAAGAACGATATATCCAACATGAGTTGCGCGAAGAATGTCAGGGATCGGGCCTCGATAGATGGGAAAACTGATAAAGTGCGCGGTCATAAGCCGGAGCGTTGTGTCATGTTCCAGACGCGCGATTGCCGGGTTCTGTGCCAGCACCGTGGGTCGCCCATTCGGGCTTTGCAAATTTATCGTTGTGGTCACTTCCTCGATCGCGCGATTATTATCGCGTGCGATGGTCTCGGCGAGTGAGCTGGCATTCAGTGCATCCCGGGTTCCCAGATAACACAGGATGATGCCCGCAACAAGTGTGGGAACGCAAAGCAGAAGCGATGACCGCCATCGCGACGCGAGAAGAGCGATGAGCGCGACCACAAACAGCGGTAGCACTTGCATGTAATAGTAAAGCGCCGGGCTTTCGAGAAGAAGCCACGCCAGAGCGATCACGATCGCCGCGCCCGAAAGCCACGACGCCCGATGATCCTTCGCTCGATCGCCCCGGAAAAGCGAAATGACAATAGAGATAACAAAAAGCAAAAGCACAGCCGGCGCTTCACTCCAAAGGCCATGAAGCCGTTCCAGGATATTGGCAACCTGGACCGATCGTGAGAACGGTCGGAGGATCGGAAGTCCGCCCGCCACCGACTGGAACTGGTTATGTGCGATCGATGGACCGAACATCGTGACCGGTGCGCCCGAAAGTGCGTAAATAGAAAGGAGCAATGCGAGCACGACAATGGCCCCGCCCATGGCTGCCATCGCGCCGGGAACATTTCGAAATATTCGAGAACGCCAGAGCATATAGAGGGAAAGGACAAAAAGCAGCGCGAGCAAATGAATGGAAAGCGTCGCAAAAAGGACTGCCATGGCGCCATACAAAAAAAACCAGCGAGGCGAATTCATCCATGGCCGGTCCCGAGTAACTTCGAAACGGGTGGCAAGATACCACACGAACCCCAAAAGCGCAACGCCGGCAACGACATCCAACCGAGCGGCATGGCTCGCAAAAAAGAAGCTTCGGGTCGTCACGAGCAGTAGAAGCGCGAACACCGCAAGCATCGGGGATACTCGAATGCCCCGAAGCATACGGTATATTACAAAAAGAAGAAGAATTGAACAGACAAACGTGACGGTCCTTCCGATGGAGACGAGATCGGCACTCGTTGCAAAGATCAGCGATGGAACCCCGAAGAGGAGCGCCGCCAGCCACGAGTTCCCCCGAACAAGTCCATTGGTAATGGCGACACTCGAACCGATTCCCGTCGGAATCCGCGCATATCCATCCTGCAATTCGGCACGAAGTTCGAGCATCTGGCCGGTCTCATCGCCCCACCATCGCGCGCTGTCCGGCTGCGGAAAATCATACAGCAGGCGCACCTGCAGGACGAGCACGACGATAACGCATGTCGTGAGGACCCACGTCACGACCTGTTCTATGACGAGCGAGCGCGGTTCGTTCATCGAACGGTATAGAGCCGAAGAGTGTCCATTTCGTTCCAATGCGGTTCATCGTAGGAGCGCGCCTGATCGGTAAGCCTTCCCACGCGAAAAGCTATCATGGTATACAGCGAGTCCGCAAGCCGGCGAAACGGACTCGTCCACCGGGATGTGGAATACAGCAATAAATAGTTCACATTCTTTCCTCGCAAAATTTCCGGAAGAGCCTTGTTCTCGTCCCCAAACAGAAGAAGGTGGTTCGTCATAAGCCGAACACCATTCATTCCTGCGATCGCATCGATGGCCGGTTCGTCGGTGAGGACCAAGGGTGGGTGCTGGATCGAAGCAACAGGATCGACGAGGGCATGTATTGCGGCATCGTTCTCGCGGACGAGTCTCGCCCCGACCGCGCCAAATCGTTCCTGTCTAAGAACGGCCATTATTGTAAGAACGATAAACAGGACAGTGCATCCCCACGTCGTCGCCCGGCTCGCCGGCTGCGAAAAAGCGGGCTCAATAAGGATCGCTCCGGCGACCGCTGCAACGGGGAGCACATGAATATTATAGAAAACAGCCGGGCCACCAAACAGTCCCCATCCTAACACTAAAAGCACCGCATTGACGAGAAAAAATCGTTCCGACGTTGAAAATGGAACTCGGCGCAGTACCCGTACCCCGGTGCCGGCCAGCAGCAGAACGACAAGCGGCCACGCTACCTGCCAGACTTGAATGGCACGATCGATCGTATTGATCTTTTGCACGCGCCAGGACCGAAGATGCAAGACCGGCAGCGAGTTTGCGACGTTGTAATATTGATTGTATCCTGTTCCCAATAAATGGAGCGAGTGTGTCGAAAACCAATAGAGAACGACGATCGAGAGCAGTCCGGTAAGCATTCCAGCCGCAGCCAGCACGAATGGCCGCCGACGTTGAAAGACTCGAAAACGCCATAACGAATAGAGCAGCGGCAAGAACATAAGCGCCGGCACATGGACATAGACGGCAATCGAAAAGACCCCAAGGGCGGGAAGCCAGAACGCCCATTGGCCAATCGCTCCCATGCGCTGCCAACGATCGAACACGGTGCACAACAAAAAAAACAAAAGCAACACCGCAAGCCCCGTTGCTGCATCAAGCCGCGCCGAATGGCTGGAAAAATAAAACGCATTCGAAATAACAAGTGCGAAGAGCGCCGTGAGCACCGCCGATCCGGGAAGTTTGAGAAAGCGGCAAAACCGATACATTGTAAATAAAGAGACCAGAGAGAGCAGAAACGTTATCACCCTCCCGATCTCTACCGGGCTCAAGCGCTGCGCGGCAAGCACCGCAGGAACTCCGTAGAGCGCCGCGGAAATCCAGATGGAACCATTGATAAGGCCGTTCGAATGCGCAAGTGAAGAACCGAGCGCTTCCGGGACCCGAGCGACGCCACTGGTAATCATCGCCCGAACGGTCAGCATCGTCCACGTTTCATCGCCGAACCACATACCGGTGTCAGGAACGGGGTACGTAAAAAGAAACCGTGCCTGGTCGATCAGGACCGCAAGCGTAAGGACCGCAAGTACGAGCGCAAGAATACGGCGAGAGGAATCGTTCATGGGGCAGGCCGGTAAATGAATTGCGGCCGCGTTGCTGCATCGCCAATACGTGAGAGACCGACATTCGGGACCTGAAAGATCGAAGACGAGCGACTATAGTGCGGTACGGAATCCCAGTGGAAGACACGCTCTTCGTCTAAAATAATGGCAGAAAAACGATGCGCAGCAAGCGCGGAATCGATCTCCCGCTGGAACGCTTTGCTGGCGGCATTTTTGGGAACCAGTGCGTCGTTCATCGCCATGAAGTGGACATGCTCCGGCTTACCCGCGAGCGTGTTCAGATATCCATGGAACGGTACCCAAACGTCACCCGTCATCGAATGTAGTTTCGCAATAAACGCGTCCCCGGCTTCACGCTGCCGGGCACTCGCAAGCAGCATTTTTTCGCCCAGGGGATTGAAGACCAATGAAAGAAATCCAAGCAACAGAATCACCGGAGCGACCTGCGGCTGCCTGGGGACCATCTGCTCAATGGCTTCCACGCAGAGCGGAAACACGATCGCGATGATTCCCAAAAGCGGCATGAGAACGTTCTTATATCCACCCGGATTTCCAAGGCCCACCGCAGCAGAACCGACGGCTGCAATATACGCTGCGATAAGAAACACCCAGTTCGAAACACCGATGGTGCTTCTGAGGCGGACCGTAGCGAGAATCAGTATCAATGTAAAAAAGCCAAGGGAACCGAAAAGATACTTAGGAACGAACTCGAGTGCCGTTTGCAAGGAAAATCCCTGCGCGGCTTTCACCGACGGGATCGTGAATGTAAAAAATCGATACCACCCTTCGGTCGCCGTATTGAATGCGATCGTTCCCACGACGATCAGGGCGATCGAAAGAAGTGAGAAGAGTGCCGCATGTTTTTTATTTCGAGTAGCCAGGCCAATGGCGACGGCCGGCAGGATGAACACCATTTGCTGCTTCGTAAAATAGGCAAACGCGCCAACGATTGCGGCGAACAGGAAGCCCCGCCGGTGATACAGGGCGATGTAAAGCGTCAGGATCGCAAAAAAAACCGCCAGCGCGTCCATCCGTACAATGTCGTAAAAATATCCACTCGTTCTATAAAACGCGAGGTATAACGCCGCACTCAGTACTGCGAGCGGGAATGATCTTGCTTCTCGCCGAACGATGTTCGCGCAGAGGAACGCTGTCAGGAACGTCGCAACGATCGAAACCAAGCGCCCGGCCCAGAGTCCGATGCCTGCGACCTTCATTACGCATGCCGTGAGATAATAATAGAGCGGAGTATAAACGAACGCAGAAAAATCGAGCGAAGGCATCGCATAGATCGGTTTCCCTTCCAGGACACGGAGCGCATGGATAAGAACCGCGCCTTCGTTCCATTCTACTTCATAGGGATAGAAAAGTCGGAGCGCCGCTAAAAAAAGAAACAGTACCGTAAAAAGCCCTCCGGCAATATACGCTGCGGCCCATAACGTGCGTGTGGACTTCATCGAAGCCGGTATAAACGGTATCCGTGAATCGTCGTATCGTAACGATAATTCGCCGCGAGCACGCTGTCAAAACCGGGAACCTGGTGCGCCGCACTATCTTCATAGCATTGAGCGAAGGGCCACCAGAGGTGTTCCTTCGAAAGGACAATGTACTTTGGCCGAACGGTACCGATGTTCGTTATAAATTCTCGCTGCCATTCCGAGACATAACCGGGAACGGAACGCACCGCAGGAACAAGAGGAACGAGGGAAGTGAACCGTGTCGCCATCGGGCGGCCCGAACGCCAGCGCAGCGAGGGAAAAAACGAAGCGACTTCGATCGGACGATCGGACTCCAGTGTTCGGTCGATATACGCGACGACGTCGTTCTGGGCCCGAATCCCCGTGAGGGAATTATCCAGTACACGCTCGTACGTCCTCTCCACGGGGTGTTCATTCCCCAGCTCAGATAAGAATATTCGAATAAGCTGTCGAGGATAATAACAGGCTGCAAACACAATGAGCAACGATACAACGCTTAATGGGCGTAATGCTGGAAGTGAGATCCATTCTGCCATGCGATTCACGCCAACAGCTGCAAATCCGATGGCGATCATCATAAACGGCGCGAAGTGATACGTAAAATATTTCCCCATCACGATCGGCGACAACAGCGCGCTCACAGCAAAGCAGATCAATAACTCGCGTTTGAGAGCAGCATGCTGCGTCGATGATGGCATTCCCTTGCTCCGCTTTTTGCGGGCGATAAAAAAAAGGCCGATCGCGGCCGCAATATAGATCGGCGCTCGACCGATCGTAAATAAATGCACAGGAACGGAAATTCCGGAATAGGCCTCGAGATTAAAACGAATGACAGAATTGTAGAGCTGGACGATGCCGTTCCGCTCCACTCCATAGGCGAGCACAAGAATAGAGGTTGGAACGACAAACCCAACCACTAACGCAGAAAGAAAACTTTTTTTTAACGGTAAAAATGGGTTGCGAGCGAATACAATCGAAAAAGAGAGAAGGAACAGAAGATACGTGGGCCGGACCAGGAACGCCAGCGCACACAGAACTCCGATGATGACAGCCGGCCCATACGATCGCTTCGATCCAGGCCTTGCGTACCATTGAAAATAGACCAGGACAGCGATCAGCAGGAATAGAACAGCGTATTCATCGCGCTGCCCCGCAAGGCCCCACTGGCCGGAAGCATAATACAAGGCGTACAGCGTCACGGCCGTAAAACGTTGGAATGGATTCAGCCACTCACGAAGGACGGCAAAATACATTCCCGCCATGGCAATATGCGTAAGGTAATCGAACAGTCGAAACCCGAAATCGCTCGCACCGAACAACGCAATGCTCGCCCAATGAATAAAAATAATTCCAGGGAAATTCATGTCCCATGAGGCGAGATAAGGAAGGCCATGATACGCGTAGAGGGTCCGCCCCATGGCTTCATACACATCATTATCGAAGCCGAGTGGAAGGAGGAGTGTGACGGCGAGGATGCCGGCCGTAGCGGCAAGTGACAGAAGAAACCAGAGCCGAGTGTTACTCATGGACGGAATCGATCCGATAGAGCGTAAGCGTATCCCATTCACCCGTCGTATCGTGAAAATAATCGACCGTTCGATCAAGTAACGCCCCGGCTCGGGAAAATACCGGCGTCGCGCTACGGACCATTCGCTCATACGCGGCGGTCATGGGATGATTATAATCGACGATAAATCTAACGCCCAGTCGCCGAACCGTCGAATCGGGAGGCTCTCGGCGCAGTGGAAAGAAAAGAAAGGCTTCCGACATGGCGCGGACCGAAGAATCCCGAAGCAACTCGTGTAAGGCCGGAGCCTGCGCAAGGACCAACGGCTTCATCGAACCGGCTTCCGGTCGCTGTGCTTCAAACGCGGCCTGAACCGCGGCCGAATTCGCTTCGTCGATTCGTTTTCCTATCCGACCCGCATTCAGAAGTTCGGGAACCCACCAGATCGCAATAGCGATGGCGACGCCCAGGCTCGCGAAAGCAACGGCCGGATGCAGCCATGTCGTGTGTCTCCATTCATTCAGGTGCGCAGCGAAAACAAAGGCCGCCAGAGGAAGAAGATGCACGAGATAGTAAGGCAACGTGCTCTGTAAAAAAAGACCGCTGACCGTCGCAAGGAATAAACATGCGGTCAAATAGGCCGTCCTCGGATGCGGGCGCTTCGTAACCAGTAGGATGACTTCGCTGATAAGAATAAGTGCGATCGCAATCGCGAAGAGTGGCGCTTCAGCCCATAAATAATATCCTTTCGCCCAGAGCTGATGCCGCTGCGCGGACCATGAGAATAAATGGCGTACCGGCAGATTATTCAGTACCGAACCGAATTGATTATCGGAAGTGATTCCCCCGGCCAGGGAGAACGAATGGTTTGCAATCGAATAGACCAGGACAAGCAAAAACAAGGCGAGCACAATGCCAGAAATAAAAGCCGCAATGCACTTTGGGCCTCGAAACGCAGCGGCGCGCCACGCAATAAAAAGTAAAACGGGAGCGAGCAACGCTTCCAGATGCGGACTGATCGTAAATGCCGTTAAAACTCCTGCAAATCCGATCCAAAAAACGGTGCTCGGTCGCCGGCGTCGCACGCCCTTCTTCGAAACTCGCGCGGTGGCGCATGCAACGACAAACGTCAAAAGGGCAAGCCCCGTCATCATATCGTAACGGGAGCTGTGAGACGCAAAAGTAAAACTCGACGCGGTCACGAGCACGCCCATCGAAAGTATCGCCGCACGACCGCTGATACCGAGGCGGTATGCCCCCCAACCGATGACGAATATAATAGAAAGGCCTAAAATAAAGCTTACGGTCCTACCGATCGTGATCACGTCGGTATCGACCGGCGCTAACATCTGAGGCGCTCCGTACACGAGTGCGGCGAGCCACGGCGAACCCAGCAGAAGCCCCGGTGAAGATTCGAGGGTCGAGCCGCGCGCAAACGGAAGGATGAGCCGGCCATGCGTCAGCAAATTTTTCCAGGCAAGCAGCATCCACGTCTCGTCGCCGTACCAACGGAAGCTATCGGGGACTGGAAAAAGATAGAGGCTATGGGCACTTTCTGCAAGCCAATAGAGCATCGCAATCACAAGCACGACGGCCAGCAGCCCCTCGAGGCGCTGAGGGACCGAAAGCGTAAGCGATCGTTTCTTACGCATACCGCCGGAGTCAGACGGCGTGGGACCGGAATACGACGCGTCAGTGATATTCAACCTTTCCGCTTTCCGTGATAATCGGCACGTGACGCATCCATAACAATTTTTCCCACCACGAGCGGTGAGTTCGGTACCAATCGATCGTTTCTTCGAGGCCCTGCTCGAACGAACGGCCCGGGCCGATTCCTAGCCGTTCCTGTGCTTTATCGGTCGAGGAAATATGGCGGTCCACCTGCCCGGGGCGGTTCCCAATATGAGAAATGAGGTCGTTCGGTTTTTTTAGAATGTCGAGTACCAGCGTTGCAATACTCAGAATATCGAGTTCGTAGCCCGAACCAAGATTGAATACTTCACCTTTGATCCGCTCGATCGGTGCGTGAAGGACTTTGTCGATGCGCTCGCAAGTGTCCTGTACATAGAGCCAATCGCGGATCGCGCCGCCAGAGCCATGCACGGTGAGCGGCTCTTCGAGCAATGCACTCGTGATAAACCGGGGGATCACCTTTTCGAGATGCTGCTTCGGCCCGTATTGATTGAACGGACGCAAAATGCAGGCGGGAATTCCATAGCTTGCAATATAGGAATAGACGAGCCGGTCGGCCCCGGCTTTGGCGCTGGCATACGGCGAAAGCGGATTCAGCGGGTGCTCTTCCGTCATGGGAACAGAATGCGCCGTGCCATAGACTTCGCTCGTCGAGATATGGATAAACCGGTCCAGGTCTTTTTTACGTACGATGGCATTCGCCACGGCCTGCGTGCCGAGGACATCGGTCATATAAAAAATCTTATTATCGAAAATCGAACGCGCGACGTGACTTTCCGCTGCAAAATGGACGACCATGTCCGACCGGCCTACCAGCTGGCTGACGAGATCGTCATTCGTAACGTTCCCATACCAGAATTCAAAGCGCTTGGAAGATTTAATGTCGTCCGGAATATTATCCGGGGAGCCGGCATACGTGAGCGCATCGAGGACGATCACATGGTAGTCCGGATATTTCCGAAAAATAAATTCGAGAAAATTACTTCCGATAAATCCGGCACCGCCGGTAATGAGAATGGTCTTCAAGAGTCAAAAATAAAAGTGAACAACAGGAACGATTACAACGGGGCGTTTCTACGGATTGGTCCAATGCAGCGTGGCAGCACTTTCGAGCATCGCTCCTCCCAGATGCAGCCACGTATTGATAACACGGTACGTAGAGGATTGAGTTTTGGTAAAGATACCCGGGGCACCCGATTCCCGCGCGTAGCGAATGGCCTCGATCACCAGCGAGCGATACAGCCCCTGCCCGCGCGCTTCTGCGGCTACGGCATTCAGGGAATCCCGGAGCCATACCTCGCCATTCCTTGCCGGAAACGGTTCCATGGCCAGATAGCCGCAGGGCGATCCCTGGAATTCTGCGACGAGGACGGTGGCGTTGCCTTCGTGGTGCCGTCGGGCTATATTTACGAACCACTCGACGAACAGCCGCTCTCCCCGTTCGTGGGGGATCATCGGTTCCAGAAAAAACCGGTCCTGGATCATGCTCGTATCGCCGTACGATGTTTCTGAAATCTTTGCAAGCACGGTTTCATCGCCTGGCCTCATTGGACGAATCAGAATGTCTTTGAAAGGAACCTTCGGACGGTCAAGAATGCGATCGAAGTGCGATCGTTCTGCTCCGAGCGTGACCAGAACATCCACAAGATGAAAGCCTTCCTGCTCGAAGGCGCGCATAATGAAGAGATCTTCGCTCGGCACTCGGACGTCCATCAGACGGATGTTCTTCCTTCTCGCAAATTCGACGGCATCGTGAAGTACCGATCGGAGCCCAACGATCCGACGGTCGTCAATCGTATTACCGAACGCATTCGCATACAAGATTCTCGTCGCAGGAACCCCCAGCACGCGCGTATCCCATTCGAGCTCCGAAAGTAAACAGACCGCGGCAAGGCGATCCCTTTCCCGCCGCAAAAAAACAGAGGGGTTCGATTTTTGCCATTGCTCGAAATAGTACGGCCCGGGGTCGCCGTTCAGAAATTTCATGGGCAGCGCCGCATCTCGTTCGAGCGCTGATAAAAACTCCCCGCGGTCCGGTTCGGATAGTTCCGAAAACCGGTGCGGCAGATCCGAGACACGATCCAGAACCACCGAGCGGGAAACTCGAGGACTTAGATCTTTCAGCAAATAGAGCGGCCGCCCCTGGGCTTCGCGATAGATACGACTAATGTACTCGCCCATCAGCCCTATCACAATGAGCTGGAGAGCGCCGAAGAAGAAAATCGCGATCATGATAGAAGCATATCCGGGTACGGAATAGGCTCCCAAAATCTTTCGAATAAGAATATAGATCACCGCCAGGACGGCAACGCCCGCAGTGATCATTCCTGAAACCGTGGCAAACTGGAGTGGCGCAGCGCTGAAACTCGTGGCTGTGCTCAGCGCAAGCTTGATAAGCCGCCAGAACGAATATTTGGTCTCGCCGGCAAAGCGTTTACCATGGACAACCGGGACGCTCGCCTGACGATACCCGATCCAACGAACGAGCCCGGGCAGGTACCGCGCTTTTTCGCGCATGGCCCGAAGGTCGTCCGCGACGTTCTTTCGCATGGCCCGAAAGATACTCGAATCGAGTCGTACTTCCGAGCGGGCCAAGGTATTCATCACCCAGAGGAAGAGATAACTCGACAGGTTCTTGTACCATTTGAACTGCCGTCGTTCGCGCTCGCCCCAGACGACCTCATACCCTTCATCCAGCTTTGCCAGCAGTTTGGGAATTTCTTCGGGCTGGTCCTGGAGATCGGCGTCCATCATGACCATGATCTCGCCTTCCGCATGATCGAGCCCTGCGGTAAGGGCGATATGATGGCCGAAATTGCGCGTAAAACTGAAGATCCGGATATGTTCGGGATCTTTGTCGCGAAGCGAGAGTAACCGTTCGAGCGAACGATCGCGAGAACCGTCATCGACGAGGACGATCTCGTAGCTCCGCCCGATAGAGCGGAGCGCGGCCGTTAGCCGGCGCTCGAGTTCCTCGAGCACGGCTTCCTCGTTATAGACAGCGATAACAATAGAAAGCTCTACAGGACGCACGGGGCAAATGAACTACGTTATAGGTAAAAGAAGAAACACCCGAAATGAATCCCAGTCCCTTACTTTGGGACAAAAATAAATTCCGGCCGTGTCGCATCGTCCGCAACCCGCGTCAGATACACGTTCGGTTCCGAAAGCATACGGCCGGCAAGCGTATAATGGGCGATGGAATCGGTGCGAAAATCGTCGCTTTCTTCCATCACGATCGCCGAAAAGCGGTGCTGGGAATAGGCACTGTCATACTCGGCCTGCAGGCGCCGGGCGGTACTGTCATGCATTCGCAAAACATCGATGGAGGCGAGGATCTGGGCATGGGAAGGCTTCCCGGCCTGCGTGGCGATAAAGCCGTGATAGGGAATAAACACTTCTCCCGGTATCGCCCCCAGCTTTTGCATGAAGCGGTCCCCGCCGAGGCGCTGGTGCGGACTCGCGATCAGCATTTTTTCCGAAAGCGGGTTAAAGTATAGAGCGATAAATTGAAACAGGATCGGAATGTATACATACCGCCGAAACACAAGATGATTTTCCCCGATCTCATGAACCGCAATTGGCAGAAGCGGTAAAACGAACGCAACAAAGGGCATCATGACGTTTTTATACCCTCCTTCATTTCCCAAACTGAATGCCCCCGCAACAAGTCCGGCGATCGCCATCATGAGGAGAAGACCCGGATCGGTCGAGATAAATGCACGCCAGGTCCTCGATGGCGATCGCGATCGTCGTTCTTTGAAGAGAACCGGAAGAGCGATCAATGCAAGGGAAGAAACCGCAAAAGTGCTGAGCGCATAATTCGAAAAAACATCCAGCATTCGAATGGTCGAAAAATCGGCTTCCTTCGCATTCGGAATTCGAAACATATAATAGTTGGCCCATCCGTGCGTCCGGAGGTTCAAAGCCAGCAGGGAAATCAGAATGAGAATAATCGAAGTAAGTGCGCAAATAACCCCGCTTTTTCTATTTCGGAGCCAGAACCAGAGCGCAATCGCGGGAAGGAAAAAAATCGCCTGCTGCTTCGTAAGAAATGCGAGTACCAGAATAACGGCGGTAACGTAGGAAGCCCTTCGCGGCAAAACAATGGCAGACCATGCCGCGAGGACGACCAGAAACGTAAAGAAGGCATCGTTTCGAACGATATCGAAATAAAATCCGGTCGCGCCATAGCTCGCAAAATAAAGAGCAAAAGCAAAAAAACCGAACAGGCGCTTATCCGTACTGCGAGCGACGATCCAACCGAGCAGAAATGCGGTAAGCAGCGTGGAAACGAACGAGACGAGGCGCCCAGCAAGAAAAGTAACGCCGGTTATTTTTGCTACGGCTGCGACCGCATAATAATAGAGCGGGGGGTAGAGCCATGCAACGAAATCGATCGTGGGCGCAGTGTAAATCGGCTGCTGATGGACGACTCGCACCACATGGTCCATCATCGCGCCCTCCATCCATTCGACTTCATACGGATAGGCAAGGCGAAGGATCGAAAGCGCAAGAACAAGCACGATGAAGGCGCTCGCGAGGGCGATAGCAACATTGCGAGTCGTGCGTTCGAACGTCATCGTTTTTTCAACACACAAAACAGCGAAGAGCCGAACGGCGGGTGGAACCATTCTGCTCGGCTGGGGCCGACAAAAAGATCGAGCAGTAGTTTATTCACGCGCGGGCCGGGAATGCGGTCTTCGAAACGCGATTTCAGACGCAGGACTTTTTGCACCGTGCGAAGCGTGAGGATCGGTACAAATGCAAAGGCATTCGCATAATCGAAATGCAGAAGGTCGAATTCATGCCGATAAGGCGCGAGCACGTCCGCAAGCAGTGCTTTCGTATAGCGTCGATAATGGCCCAACGATACATCCCACTCACTCCAAAGGCTCATAAACGCGGGAACATTAATAATTACAAGTCCACCGGAGCGCGTCACTCGGAGCATCTCAGAAAATGCAAGGCGATCGTCTTCCACATGCTCTAGTACATCGAGCGCAATGGTCACCGCAGTGGAACCATCGTTGATCGGAAGATTGAGAATAGAACCGGCGATAAGTTCCGTCCCTTTTCGCTCTCGGGCGAGGCGACGGGCCTCCTCCGAAAATTCGATGCCGACGACGCCAATGCCTCGGTATTCGAAGATTCCTTTGAGTTCTCGCACAAGTTCGCCCGTGCCGGCGCCACAATCCGTAATGCGGTCGCCCGGAGCAAACTCGACGGCGCGATCGATCCAGTGCTGAACGAGCTGTCGCTTGCCTTTATAAAACCAGTGCTCTCGCTCGACCCGTTCGAGTGCATCGTACTCAGAAAGTTCCATATTCAGGCTTTAGAGTGCTCCTCCGGTGGCGACGAGCGCGGGGGGCACCGTGGCGGGTTCGCCGCGAACGATCTCCCGAATAACATAATGCGGCCGCTGCTTCACTTCATCGTAAATGCGGGCCAGATATTCTCCCAGGATCCCGATCGAAATGAGTTGAATGCCGCCTAACAAAAGGATCGCAACCGTCGGCGTCGTAAAACCGGCGACGACATTAATATGCAGCAACCGGACGATGACAAGGAAGAGGGCATAACAAAACGAAAAAAAGCTAACGATAAAACCAAGGGTCCAGATCGCGCGCAACGGCTTGAAACTAAAACTAAAGATCGCATCGAACGCATAGCGAAAGAGACGCGTGAAACTTTGTTTCGGCTTTCCGGCGGCGCGTTCTTCCCGGTCGTACAATACATGGGCCTGCTGGTAGCCCACCCAGGTCCGCAATCCGGGAAGGAAACGATTCCGTTCTTTTAGCTTCAGAAGATCGTTCAACGCTCGACGGTCCATGAGGCCGAAGACGCCACTGCCGGTTTCCATCTTAAGATCACTGATCCTCCCGAGCATCGCGTGGAACGCGGAAAACATCATACCTTTAATACCCCGCTCGGCGCGCGAGCGGCGCTCCGCGACAACGATGGCGTTCCCCGTCAGCCACGACCGGACGAGTTCACGAATAAGCTCCGGAGGGTCCTGAAGATCGCCGTCCATCACGATCACGGCGTCCCCGGAGGCATGTTCAAGGCCGGCCTGAATAGCCGGCTGGTGCCCGAAATTTCGAGAGAGATCGAGCACCACGAGGCGACGATCGTTTGCCGAAAAATTGCAAAGGATTTCGAACGAGCGGTCGCGGGAACCATCGTTGACCAGGACCCATTCGCAGGCGAGGCGAAATTCGGACTCGATCCCGTCCATGACGCGGGTCATGCGTTCGAAGAGTTCCTTGAGCAAGGCCTCTTCATTATAGATGGGCATGACAATAGAAATAGAGCGCGGCATGTTTAACGGGGCAGATGGTGGAATCTATATAAAGTAAAAGCGCCGATCTTCGTTTCAGGATAATAGTTCGAATCGACCCAAAATCCAAGTTCCTGAAAATCATTTTTTAAGATTTCGTGCCCTAACCGGCCGCCATAATACTGCCGAAAAGCCTCCGGAGCGTCGCAAACGATAAAATAAAGCGGTTTTTTACTGCGCAGATCGTTCATATACTCCTTCCGCCATTCTTTTTGAAAAGGCATCAGCGTATCTGCCGCTCCACGCATGGCGACCGCGTGCAGCGTTTGAAAACGGCTGGCAGAGACCAATTCTGCCCGATACTGTGGATAGCTGTATGGCCCGAACATTTGCACGGTATCTCCGGGATGAGTATGTTCACTCAAGTAATCCCCCACTTCGGTCTGAACGCCAACGCCGAACATTGGCGATGGCTCATACCGATCGTACGACTGTGCAAATGAATGAATCCGTCCGTTCACGATATCGGCAAGAACATGCTCGATGGTGTTGCCTCGAAATGTCGAAAACACATAATAGAGTACGACGGCGATGCTAAACGATACGCGCACCATTCGGCGCGGAATGAAATCTGCCAGCCGTATCCATCCGATCGCGGTGAGCAGAAGCAGGAGCGTCATCGCCGGATGGTAATGATATACACTATGCCGGTAAAGGACGACAAGCGATATAACGCTCGTCGCGAACAGTCCCGCCCATAGCCAGAATGCCGGGCGTTCGCGCCTCCACAAATACGTGCTTGCCGCGAGGACCGCGATAACCGACAGTGCATAAAAACGAACAGGTTCCCAAATATTAAACGACGCCCCTTGCCCACTATAGATTTTCAGGTTAAAAAGAATCGTTGCATCCCAAAAATCCTTCAGGCCGCCAATAGCAGCATACCAAAGGACGAAAACGACAAGCGGCAATATCGCACCCAACGTAAACTCTATTGCTGCCTTGTCGCGCTTCCTGAAGTACCAGGCAAGGAAGACGAGACTATACAACGCATACGTCGGGCGAAACAAGAACATGATCGCCGAGAGCGCGCCCACGCTTACCGCGTGCCGGCGATCGAGCGCGAAATAAAATGCAATGATCAGAAGGATCGAGACATACGGATCGCGCTCACCTGCCATCCAAAGCCCCTGTTGAACATAATAAAGGCTTGCGAGGAGCGCCGCCAGAAGTCCTGCTCGAAGATCGTACAACCTCGCGCCAACCCGGACCAGAAAATAGCTCCCAATCAATTGAAGAATGATATCGAACGCATGAAAGGCACATTGCGAACGTCCGCTGACCAGAATTTGGAGTGCATGGACCGCAACGATCGCCGGGAAATTCTGGTCCCAGGAGCCGAGATATGGCATGTGGCCTTTGAGTGCAAGATCCGCCATATAGGCGTAGAGTGCATTATCGTTGTTAAAAGGATACGTGAGCGTACACGATAAGACGATCGCACAGAGGCCGAGTGTTATCGGAACGGCGTACGGCCATGGCTTCAGATGATGGAATGGGCGCCGATCGTTCATTCGGGACCAGCTTTTTTTATCGTGACGGAAAGCACAACCGAAAGCAACAGGACCGCAATCACAACGCCTAACGCAATGGTATTACTAATATATGCCGTCGGCCAGAATGCCGGAAGGATCATCTTGACGCCGATAAACCAAAGGATGAGCCCAACGCCTTGCTTGACAAAACGAAACGCATCGTGAGCGCGCTCGAGAAGGAAATACAGCGCACGGAGGCCAAGCACCGCAAGAATATTCGAGGAAAAAATAATCCAGGGATTGCGTGTCACCGCAAAGATCGCGGGAATACTATCGACGGCAAAGAGCACATCCATCGCTTCGATCACACAGACCACCAGGAAGAGCGGGGTGGCGATCCTGCGGCCATTCTCGCGAATGAAGAACTTCGTCCCATGGTAGGTGTCCGAAACTCGGACGAACCGGGATACCAGGCGGACCGTCCGGCTTTTTGCAGGGTCGAACGTATGCTCTCCGCCAAAGGCCATCACAAACCCGGTATAAAGTACGATCGCACCGAGCAGGTACAGGACCCAGGCAAACTCGTCCAACAGCGCGACCCCTGCAAAAATCAGAATTCCTCGAAGGGTCAGCACGCCGATGACCCCAAAGTTCAGCGCGCGCCGCTGGGCTTCTCGCTCCACACCGAAATAGGTAAAGAGCATGAGAAACACAAAAAGGTTATCGACGGAAAGCGCCTTCTCCAGCGCATAGCCCGTAAGAAATGCTTCCGCAGGAAGCGTTCCCCATTCGGCGTATATGCCGAGGGCAACGAGCATCGAAAGGCCGATCCAAAAAGTGCTCCAGGCGAGAGCGCGTTGAAAACTCATACCGGTCAAGAACCGTCCTTATGAACAATCTCCGTGATTCAAGGTTCGGGCTACTGGCTGTTCTTCAATAAAAATTCCCTCTCTTCTTTGGACAGGCTTTGCATTCCATGGGATGCGATCTTGTCCAAAATGGCATCGATCTGTGTCTGGACGGAACCGGCGTTCACTCGCGAGCGGCTACCCGTGCCCGCCCGTGAGCGGCGCCCAAACATGCCATCGATTCGATTCAGGAATCCACGTCCGAACAGATACTGCCGATAAACGACATGGAAATACAGAAGGGCCGCAATCGCACCGAAGGTCGGTCCGAATAAATTCGTCGCACTCGTGTCGAGTTGCATACCGTTCATCGGAATAATCGAGAGCACATAGATTGCGAGTGCTACAATCCAGGATTTAACCCAGAACAGTCCCCAGATCGAAATCTCACGTTTGGGCCAGAGATAGGCAAAGCCGGCAAGCAGGAAAAGGGTCATAATTCCGGGGCCTGCCAAAGCGCCTTCAGGACTCAAGAACGAAAAGACCACGCCTCCGACAATGACACTTCCCGTAAGCGCCCATGCGAGCTGGCGCGTATGGACGATCGTTTCCAACTCGGCACCAAAAAGCACTACAATAAAGCCATTCCACAGGAGCGTAAAAAGGCTTCCCAGCAAATCGTGCATGGAGGCAAACATAAAGAATGGATAGGTTATCAGCCTCCAGACCTGCCCCCGACGAACGAGCTCCGGAAACAGCGGCAATACGGAAACCGTAAGGCTCGGGACCAGGATGGAAACGACGACCGAGACGACGAGCGCAACAATAATTCCTTTTGAAAGCGGCGGTAAGTTCCTGAACATGGATCACTCTTTCGGACCGGTCATCGTACGTTAAAACCGTTCTGTTTCAGATATTCCTTCACTTTTGTAACATGATCGCCCTGCAATTCAATCGTGTCCTTCATTGCGGTCCCGCCGGCACTGAAGCGCTGCCGGAGATCGCGAGCGAGCGAATCGCGCATCTCGGTAGATAACTGCAACCCTTCGACCATCGTGACCGCTTTGCCGCGTCGCGCTTTTTTATCGAGATAGACCCGGACATCCTGCCCGGTCCCCATTTTTCGTTTCGATGCTGTGAACGCCGCTTCTTTCGCAAGCAAATCGGCCTCTTCTTTGGAGAGCAACGCGGAAAGAGCGCTCAGATCATTGAGCTTCATGCTTGTTTTAAAAATTCCCACACCACGCGATTAAATTCCTCCGGCTGGTCGAGATTCGAAAGATGTCCGGCATTTTCAATCTCGTGGTAGCGTGCGTTGGGAATAAGTCCGGAGATCTCCAGCCCGAGTGCGGGCGGCGTAAGTTTATCCAACGAGCCGGTAAGGACGAGCGCCTGGCAACGAACTTGCTTTAAAGCTTCTCGGTAATCGTGGCTCCATGTCTCGCGCCAACTGGCAAGATACGTTTCGACGTCCTTCGAAGCCATCGCCCGAACGCTTGCCTCGAGTGTCTTCGGATCGATGTCGGGTCGGTGGGCAGCGGGAATTCGTTCCTTAGCGAATGCTTCGAGCGATTTCGTTCTGAGCGCCTGTGCGGGGCGCGGCAACAGCACGTGAAAGTCGGGAAAATGGGCAAACGTGTTCGAGAGAACCACGTGACGAACAGACGGGAAGCGCGCCGTTAACGCTTCCATGACGATAACACCGCCCATCGAGTTTCCGACCCAGTGGGCGCCTTCGAACCCCAGCTCCAGAATGAGTTCCTGGACGTCCGCCGCAAAATCTGCGATCGAAATAGGGACCGCAATTCCGCGTTCGTCGCGAGCCTGCGACTCTCCGGTGCCCCGCATATCGACCGCCGCAACGGAATATCCGAGCTGGCTGAAAAAACGGACCTGCGGTTCCCATGACGTTCGGTCCGCACCGACGCCATGCAAGAAGACGATGAGCTCGCCGTCATTATCGATCCATTCGAAGCCGAGCGTAACCCCTCGGATGCTGCGGTGTTCAAGCATTAATTCGTTTCACTCGTAATGGTCATTTCGACGCGCCGATTTTTTGCGCGGGCTTCCTCCGAAGTTCCTTTCACCAGGGGTTTCGATTTACCATAGCCAACGGCCTTTAACCGCACCGCCGGAATACCCCGGCTCACGAGATAATCCCGGACGGCACGCGCGCGTTCTTCGGAAAGCGTTTGGTTCGCCGCGTTGGAACCGACATCGTCCGTATAGCCCCCGATTTCGAGCGAGATATTCGCGGATTTCCTCAAAAATTCCACGACGCGGTCGAGCTCCAATTTGCTTTCCGGAAGAAGATCGGCTTTGCCGAAACCGAAAGAAACATTTTTAAACTCCATCGAGGCGCCAAGCCCGACCGGTTCAAGCTCGAGATCGAGCTTCGTCCGGTCGAAGGCTTCCCGGGCGGGAACGGTAAATCGTTCCGAATGCGGAAGGTGTCCACTGGCGATCGCCTGAATGCCGAACCGATGGCCGCGTTTCGCCGCCAGCGCATACGCACCGGAGATGCTATCGGTCGTCACGCTGAACTCGTTGGCTTCCGCCGTTAGGTCGTCGACAAAAATTTGGGCTTCGAGCGGTTTATGCGTTTTCGCGTCGGTCACAATTCCCTGCAGGATGACGACCGGTTTCGGCGCGATGGCAGAATCCTCCGGGCGAAGATCGACCTGATACAACCGCGATTTCCCTTCCCTATTGCTCATGAAGTAGGCCGTCTTCCCATCGGGACCGATCGAAAAGCCATAGTCGTCCGCGGGCGAATTGAACGGCGGTCCAAGCGGGACGGGATCGGTCCATCGACGCCCCGTCCATTGGGTTCGGTAAATATCCTGCTGGCCGCTCGTTCCAGGCCCGCACGTCGGGCAGGGGCGATTGGAAGTAAAGTAGAGTGTCTCTCCATCGGCCGCGATGAACGGATAGGATTCATCGTAGGCCGAATTCACATGATCGATACGATAGACACTGTCCCAACTGCCGCTGGGACTGATTTTGACCAACCAAAGGTCGTCGCCGCCTTCGCCATCCATGCCGTAGGCGCCGCGCTGTCCAAAATTTTCGCTGAAGATCGCAGCTTCACCGTCGGGCGAGATCGTCGATTCACACCGCTCGAACTGCCGGAAAAAATCGGCCGCCATCTGGGTCTTCAAATGATCGACCACGCGTTCCCTGAAGTGAAGATCGTAGGCATCCGGCGCCCGCAGCTTCAGGTCCGAGTCTGGAATCATTTCTTTCTTCACGACCTGCAGGATCGAATCGCGAAAGAACTCCATCGCCTGCGCTTTTACGGCGTAAATGCGGTTGAGCAGTCCCGGCACCGGCTGCGGCTGTTGCCATTTCCCATCGATCAGCTTGGCGCGCCACAAGGTCGCCCCGGCGCCCCCGCCCACATAATAGAGTTCATCGCCGCGCGGAGAAATCGTCGGATTGATCTGTGCGCCAGAATTATTGATCGGCGGTCCAATATTGATAGGAATGGACCATCCGCTATCGGTTAACACGCGATACCATAGGTCCCCGTCCCATTTCCAGCTCGGATCTTTGAAAATACTGTTATCGGGCGCGCGCCAGGCGTCTTTCGAAGCCCTTCGAGACCCGAAATACATTTGGCGCCCATCGAGAGTAAAGCAGGGCCGGTCGTCGGCCGAGTCCTGGTCCGGAAGTTTGGCCGGAATGGCAATAAGCGCGGAAGGCTGCGCTGCGTGTTCTGTTGCGCCTTTTAGGACGTGTGGCGTTTGTGCCAACAGCGGATCGAAGGAAGGCGCAAACGCAGTGGCGAAAAGAAGCGAAGTAAGAACGATGCCTGAACGACGAAGGAGGAAATTCATGCTACGGCGGGTTGCGAGGATGAAAGAACCGATTCCCTGCGTCCAGCGGTTTCCACAGCGTCCAATACGCAATCTTCCCCGTTCGAACCGATGAAACGCACGTCACTGCCCACCATTGCTTTTTTTGTTCTTTTTTTGGTCCCCGCGCTTCTTCGCTCGCAGTCGCTTAGCCTGCTTATGAACCTTCATCCACGGCCGCACGTCTCCTATTTTTACGCGAATAGCGGCCCCGGCTTTCCGTTCCAGATTGCCGGCCGCACCATCATTATCGATACGGCTCCAACCGCGGGGACATTACGTGCGCTTGCATATTTCCAAAAAGAGCTCCGTATCCTGAGAGGAGATACGATCCCGGTTACCTCGGATCTGACAAAATTTTATTTTGGCGGGGTCGTCGTCCTTGGGGAAAAAAGCGAATCCCTGATTCAACGCGCCATTTCAGAATCAGCGTTTAACGACTCGCTGCATCCCGAAGGCTATCTGCTCGATGTTAACGGCAATGTGGTCCTGGCTGGAGCCGATTCGAGCGGTACATTTAACGGTATCTCCACGCTGATCGCGTTAATGCGCGAAACGAAAGATTCCGTTAGCGCTTATTTGCCCCATCTTCATATTAATGACTGGCCCGATTATCCGATCCGCTGGGTGTTCTCCACGCACAATCTGATCACCCAGCAGGCGATCGCGGAGCTCAAGGGCATCGAAGACACCATGGCGGCACACAAGCTGAACGGCCTCCAACAAAACGATTTTAAGAATAATATTCTCGACGTTTTTTCGACCTACCCGCAGTATTTCTATAATGTCGATTCGCTGCAGGCGTATTCCAGCCAGTCAAACGTGGAACTTATCCCCGGTCTCTTCCCGATCGGCTGGTCGGAAGGCATTTTGTTTCACGATCCCGACCTTGCCGAAGGCATCCCGACCACAGCATCGTTCCTGATCCAGGCCGACACGGGAACGCTGTTGGGCGATCCGCGCGTCACGCTGCCCCACGGCGATTTCGAAAATGCGTCGAACGGTTCGTTCCCAGGATGGAATTGGTACGATCCCACGATCTTTGTCGACAGTTCGAATGTTCACCGCGGACGCTATAGCGCCCGCGCGACGAATTTTTCGGACACCACGCCCAATGGCCGGTTTATCAAGTTCCTTCCCTGCAGCCCGCACACAGGGTATCATCTTTCGGCCTGGTACAACACGAAGGGGTTTCAAGGCGAATTCAATCTGCTGGCTATCGGATTTCACGGAAGCGATTCGCGGACGCTCACCTTCACCCAATTTTCTGTTCCTGCGACCAGCAATGGATGGCAGCAGGCGAACGTCGTCTTCAATACGCTGGAGTACGATTCCCTGTATGTCTATTGCGGCGTGTGGAGCGGTCAGGCGGGAACGATCTGGATGGACGACTTCCAGATCGAGGACGCCGGGTTGACGAATCTTCTTCGGCGCCCTTCGGACCTCCCGACGGTCACCGGGAAAGCCGGAACGTATTCCGAGGGCCGCGATTATGCCACGATCGCGGATAGTACGATGGAACAGGCTCAGGGAACGTATCGCTGGCACCCGTCGCCGGGATTGAAGGTCCTCTCCGGGAGCCGCATTCAGAATGGCGATACGGTCGAGGTCCATTTTATTCGACCCAATCCCGTCGTCAACGATATTACGGGCGATGGCTCGACGATGGCATGCATCTCGGAGGACACGCTCTACTCGATCCTGCAGGATCAGATGCACCGGGTCGATGCGCAATATCATTCTGGGAGATATTTTATGAGCCACGACGAGATCCGGGAAATGAACTGGGATTCCGCGTGCCAGGACCGAAAGATTTCTCCGGGCGAACTGCTCGCCGATAACGTCCGGAAATGCGATTCCATCATGCATGAAGTACACCCCGGCACCGAAGTCTTCGATTGGAGCGATATGTTCGACTCCCTCCATAACGCGCATAGCAATTATTATCTTGTGAACGGCGATCTATCGGGCGACTGGAATCTAATTCCCAAGGATCTGACGATCGTCAACTGGAACGGCGGTCGTATGTCCCAAAGCCTTAGCTTTTTTTCAAAGCTTGGCTTTTCTCAGATCACGAGTCCCTATTACGACATTCCGAACACGAACAATATTCGCGCCTGGCGCCTCGCGATGGATACGATCCCCGATATGCGCGGGATGATGTACACCACCTGGGCCGACGATTATTCGTTCCTTACGGCCTTTGCCGATTACGCCTGGAGCGCGGGGCCGATGATCGTGCACACCCCGATCGACTCCGCTACGGTTTGGAACGATTATCCATATCCGGTCTCCGTCACCGCCGATGTGTTTGCGGACCCTTACGATCCCACGGATTCGATCGTGACCGTTTGGCTGTTGTCGGATTTTGGAACGAAAATCGCCTTCGATTCCATGAAGGAAACTTCGGAACATCACTATGGCGCATCGCTGGGCGGAATGCCCGCCGGTATTCCCAAAGG
>JAJPIQ010000015.1 GCA_021324685.1 Bacteroidota bacterium | reverse complement strand
GTTTTAATTACTTTTATCGGGATGTTCGATCTTCTCCCCATGCTAAAAGTTCTTTAAATAGTACCCGTCTCGCATCGCGAATGCGCGCTGGGGTGATCAGAGGCGGGTTAAAACTTTTGGATTTATCGGCATTCGCAGAGAACAAAATACCCTTCTTCCAGGTCATCCATGTCGAATGGCGTTGTTACTTCCTTACCGGTATCTTCATCGTCTCCAATGGAATATTTTATTAGTTTGCATTTTTTGCCTTCTTCGCAAGGCTTCTCCTTATTCGGAATGCATTCAGCATAATTGATTATCTTTACCTCTTGGATTTTCTCTTTTTTCTCATTCTCTTTTTCGGTTACTTTTGATTTCTTACGGATAGACAGGATACAGTTAGCATTGTTAATTTTTTCAATTTGTCCGGGCGTTAGGCCGCCTTCTTTCATTTTTTCCTTTAGTGCAATGGCGGAACGTTTCTTACCCTTGGGCCTGATGATAATGATATTCGTGTCGCTGCAGGTGCATTCGATTTTCGTAATGGAGACCATGACCGTCCATTCGTAGGATGCGTCTTCAAAGGACTGTATTTGCACATCAAAATCAACATTCCTGCATTTACCGGCAAAACAAAATTGTTTTTTACACCACTCCTCTGCTTTTTGTTGAATTTCAGCTAACGCTTTATCGAGTGCTTTTTCCAAAGAAGCATCCGATGCTATACCGCCGCTCTTTACTTCGGCAAGATCTTTAAGCTGTTTGGCAAGTTCCTGCGCTGTAAGTTTTTCCTTCAAACCTTTTTCAACGACCCAGTCCAAATTTAAATTGTGCCAACCATTGCATTCAGCCATGACTTCGTATGAATTACGTTAATGAGTTTGTACCCGTCTCGCATCGCAAATGCGTGCTGGCGTGACCAGGGGCGGGTGAGTCAAATCATTGCTCTCATTTTACTCCGGTTGTTATGGTCGTCCAGCCAAAGTTTCAGCTATTTCAGTCTCCACTTCATCGATATTTCCCCTTACTATCAAATGATCTCTTGACGAGTTTTGGGGATTAATATCACTAGTTGCAGTAAGATAAATGCTTGTGGCTGCTCCATGTGCACCGTCATCTTGCGGTGCGCCATGATTGCTCGTTTCAATCCGGATTATATGAAGAACATTTATCGATGCTACTCCGATGTCGTGTCCAATACTGCCATCAGTATGCATCTCTTTTATAGTAAAATGCCCCATCAGCCTTGCTCCATCATTTGACAGCAATGGCTTTCCTCGAAACCCTATAGAAAGACCGATACTTACTGTAATAAGTATTCCGATCACGAATGATTTTATATCTAATGCTTTCATTGCTCTTCAAAAAAGGTTATTGCGGCCTACTCTCTGGCGGATTTTCGGCCTCCTCCGTTCGAGAACAATTCCCGAAAAGCACCCACCTCACGTCACGAATGTGTGTCGCCTTAGCACCAATGGTGCGAACGATGATGGGCATAATTATTCCTCGAATTCCGTCTCACCGTACTTAGCTTCTTTCGGGGTGTCGGTCCGAAGATCGTCGCTACGTTCTGGCGTCAAGGGGACGGAGGGCTCGATTTGCGCAGACCATTGCTGATCGTGCTTAACGCGGGTTGGGCCATGCCGCTCGTCTAAGAAAGAACAAGAACTCCACGCGCCATCGCGTGGTGCAAAAGAACGGTGCAAAGTTACATTCGCATTGGAAAAATCACCCCATCAAAACCCCATCAATTCGGTCCAATGCCGGCTAAATGCGCATGAAGGCGTTTGTCGCAGCAGCCGGTCTTCCGGCGGATTTTTACGCGATAGTTTTCGACCGATTTTTCGGTGATGCCTAAGAGTTCTCCGATCTTCCAACTGGGCAGCATTGCGCGGACCAATGCCGAAACCCGGGCTTCCATCGGCGTGAGTTGTGGGAATTCCCAGGCGATGGCCTCCAGGTTGCGTCCGTAGACGCCGCCGCTCGAAAGTTCGGCCTGCTCCCACGCTAAATGCCGCTTTTTTCTCCGCCGTTTTATCGTGGCGGGTGGAGTGGACCTCATGGTGATCCGTCCCTTGGGAGGCGGTCCCTCGGGAATGGATCCTGGCAACGGAACGGATTTCACTCGCGCCAGCACAGGACCAAACTCCGTGTCGGCGAATCCGCCTTCTACCAGTCGAATTCTGGGGTCCGAACGAAACACGACTTCATTTTTCAACACGATCACTTTTCTCCTACAAACTCGTTGCGACAAGGCACGGTCAGGCGGCCATGCTGCCTGCCACACCACTCCAATTATTTTTTGGCAACTGAACTACGTATCGCAACCAATTCGCAGCTTCTTCCCAGGGTCGTTCCTATTTGGAATTAGTCCCGCGGGACGCGGGCGGAAGAACATGCTCGAGGGCCGTACCGGACGGCACCGGCCCTAAGCGTATGGGTCAGAACAAATATACGAAAGTTTTCTTAAATTCTTAAAATCGATATCCATATCCCGTCAGCAAACCGTATCGGTCCCGGTCCTCGAGCGTCGTGGCCGTGGGAATGTTCCACTCGTATTTGAGCCCGAGCGAAACTTGGTTGCTATTGGGAGTCGAAGAAAAATTATATCCGGCCGAAACGGCAACCGGGACGGTTTGCGAGACCTGGTACTCCCCTCGCACCGAAAATACCTTCCAGGAATCGTAACTCGTATACCCGAACCCGCCGCAGAGATCGAACTCCGGGCAGAAATAATAACTGAGGTCGAGCCCGGCATAGAGTCCGGAGTTATCGCCTGCGACATATCCCGCGTGCAGCGAACCGGTAACATTGCACTCCGGGAACCATCGAGCGTACCCGCCGAAATTCCAGGCATGGGAATTATAGCTGTCGGTATAATTCATTCCGAAGTACGAGGTGGTGCTCTGCCACGTATTCCAATGGTAGCCGGCCACGGGCCCGAAACGCCAGGCGTCCTGGTTCCAAAAATAGATCGCGTTGATATCGACGATATCGCCGCTGCCACCATTCGAATAATGGCGATAACTCGGATCGAGCTGAAACTGCGACATCCCGCCGAGGGGCCCGGTCTGCAACCCGCCGCCCAGGCCGAACTGATTAAAGCCGGAGCCGAACGTGTAATTCGCGCGCAGGTCCGCCGCGCTAAAATTAAAGCTCCCGACCTGAAACGAAGGCCGATAGGGTTTTACGGTGTCCGTCTGGGAAAATGCGGCGGAACTAATAATACACAGGGCGATCGAGCCAGCAGCAACGATCGTTTTTGGAGAACAAGGCATTCGAGGTCCCTTTCTATATATTCAATCTTTTCTGTTCACACATCAGAAACGACATCAGAAACACGACAATCTTCCATCGATGCGACACTCAAAAGTTCCATAACTCTATCCACTTTTTGCATCAGTGGAAAATCGCGAGACAAAAATACGATAAAAAAAGGCGCGCTATTAAAAAAATTTTCATCCAATGTTCAGAACCCAGGGCCAACGGTTTCTTTCGAGCCGCTACCTAATGTTGGTACGGAGCCTGAAGGAGTACTCTGATATTTCGAAGAAATTCGATAGTTATCATTCTATAAAATCGGAGTAGTTATGAAACGTTTTATTTTTGTCATGTTATTATCGGCGGGACTGGCCTTAGGGCTGGCGCCGGGATCGGCTCAGGCCCGAGTGCATCACCGTCGTGTTCGCGCGCGGCATACGCGGGTCGTCTATCGGACCGTCTATCGCGGTTCGCGAAGTCATGGGGTCAATGCGAACGGTAACGTCGGCGTCGGTCTTGGACCGATCCACGTTGGCGTCGGGGCCGGCGGCGGCCTCGGGATCCATGCGTTCCCTCCGCAGAAAGCGGTTCCGGAAAGCGATCCTGTGGGCGTTGGGAACGATCGTTCCTCCAACGATCCAACGGCCGATCCACCACCAGTGAACGATCCACCGAAGGTCTTATGTCCTTCGGTGGACCCCGCTTCCGGGTGTAACGTTATGGCGATGGCGGTAGATACGATAACGTCGGTCGATACGATGGCGATCGTTCCCGCGCCGGTACAGATGGAACACTTTGCGTTATCGCCGGATACGAACGTGAACAACTATTATGCGACGTATGCGCTGCCGAATGTGGTGACCGTCGGCGGATTCGATGTTCCGGTCGCGAACGATCGAATGTATTTCAGTCCGTTCCGGCACCGTCATGGCGCGGCATGGCATGTCCACAATGAAAAAGGCGTCGATCAAACGGCTGGATATGGTATCAGTCCGCGCGCGGGCCCCATCCCGGAGAGCATCGGCGGCTCGGGATATACCGTGACGACGATCGAGCAATAGACGATCGAACAAGAAAAAATGTAAATGGGAATGTATGGGGCGCAGTGCAGTGCGCCCCAACGATTTTTACGTGCGGTGCACATTTTACGTGCGGTGCACAACCGCCGCCGAGGCCTGATGCGTTGGGAAAACAACGATTTCCGCAATTTGGACGTGCGCGGGGCGTGTGGCGCACCAGACCATCGTCTCGGCAATATCTTCCGGGTGTAATGGTTCCAATCCTTTATAGACCGCTTTGGCCCGCTCGGTATCTCCGTGAAAGCGTACGTCGGAAAATTCGGTCTCGACGAGGCCGGGATCGATCGTCGTTACGCGCAGGGGGGTGTTGACAACGTCCAGTCGAAGTCCTTTGGTAATCGCATCGACCGCAAATTTCGAAGCGCAATAAACATTCCCCTTGGGATAGACTTCATGTCCGGCAATGGAACCGACATTGATGATATGTCCGCGCCCTCGGGCGATCATACCCGGAACGATCTTTCGCGATACATAGAGCAAGCCTTTGACGTTCGTGTCCAGCATTTCTTCCCAGTCCTCGAGGGAAGCATCCTGAAATGCATCGAGCCCACGCGAAAGTCCTGCATTGTTGATGAGAATATCGATCTCCTTCCATGCTTCGGGCAGCGTTTCGAGGGCGTGTTCCACCGCCCGCCGCTCGCGCACATCGAGAGGAAACACATGGACCTCGGTATTCGGGTGCCGCGCTTTGAACTCGTTCAGCCGTTCGATCCGGCGTGCGCAGAGCAGCAACCTTGCGCCTTCCCTGGCGAACGCTTCCGCTGCCGCTCGCCCGATACCGCTCGAAGCGCCCGTGATAAAAACAAGTCTATTCTTGAGTTCGGTGAGATGTTTATTCGCCATTTCAGAAGTAAAAGCAAACATCCTCTTTCATCATGAGATTTCCCGGAATTCCAGTCGAAGCGTTATTCGATCGCGCTCTCGATCGCTTTTTCTATCGTCGGCGCGAGGTTCGTTTCTCCGAGCTGTTTGAGGAACCCGGCCTTTTCGAGCGCGAGATACGGCTGAGAATGAATTTCGGAAATAATAAAGCGGCCTTTCGCATGAAGTACCCGTTTTTGGATATCGGCAAGGACTTTCATCCCGGTCGCGTCGATGGCCGGGACATTGCGCATTCGGACAATGAGCACGCGAGGAAATTTACCGACGGAGCTCATTGTCTGCGTAAACGTCTCGGCCGCTCCGAAGAAAAACGGACCGTTGATTTCATAAATTTGAACGTCGTCCGGGATCGATAGTCCTCCCCATTCGAACGGACCTTCGGTATCCTCGATTTCGCGCGTGATGACGTTTACATTGGTGACCGTAGCCATGCGGTGCATGAAGAGGAACGCCGCAAGGACCATCCCTACTTCGATCGCGACCGTCAGATCGACGACAACGGTAAGCACGAATGTGGCGAGTAAGACGATAATATCGCTCTTCGTGGTCCGGAGCAGGGAACGAAACGTCCTCCATTCGCTCATATTATAGGCAACGACGACAAGGATCGCGGCTAAGACGGCGAGCGGCACGAGCGACGCCCACGCGCCGAAGGCCAGCAAAATCAGCAGGAGCGTGACCGCGTGCACAATACCGGCGATCGGCGTGCGACCCCCGCTTTTAATATTTGTGGTCGTTCGGGCGATCGCACCGGTCGCCGGAATGCCCCCGAAAAGCGGGCTTGCGATATTCGCAATGCCCTGAGCGACCAGTTCCATATTCGAGCGGTGCTTCCCGCCGATCATTCCATCCGAGACCACCGCGGAAAGAAGGGACTCGACGGCCCCCAAAATCGCAACGGTGAAAACAGAAGGCATCAGCGTACGGACCAGTGCCAAACTAAAATGGGGAAATTGTGGCGCAGGGATCGCACCGGAAATCACGCCGAATCGAGTCCCGATCGTCTCGACCGGAAGATTACACATATGTACGATCGTCGTCATGACGATCAGTGCGACAAATGGGGAAGGAATCTTTTGTGAGACACGGGGCCAATATATAATGATCGCGAGGGAAAGCATAGCGACCGCGATCGCCCAGGGGTTGATGAGCGAAATGCTCTCTCCAAAGGCCGTCCACTTCGCGAAGAACTCTGCCGGGACCGTACCCATTTTGAGGCCGAGAAAATCTTTAACTTCCGAAGAAAAGATAATGACGGCAATCCCACTGGTAAATCCCGTGATGACGGGCGCGGGAATGAATTTAATGACCGCACCAAATTTCGCAATTCCCATCAGGACGAGCACGACACCGGCAAGCATCGTGGTGATCATCAGTCCATCGATGCCGAATTTTTGGACCACCCCGTAAATAACGACCACGAACGCCCCGGTCGGGCCGCCGATCTGCACCCGGCTGCCGCCCAACGCAGAAATAATAAATCCCGCGATGATCGCAGTAATAATTCCTTTCTCGGGTGAAACGCCGCTGGCGATCGCAAAGGCGATCGCCAGCGGCAGCGCTACGACCCCGACGATCACGCCCGCCGTGGCATCCGCGATAAAGGCTTTACGATCGTAATGTCTAAGGGTCGTGAACAGTTTTGGTACGAACATGGGCAAGATCGCATCGGAGAGAGAGAAACACGGGAACGTGCCATCGGAAAAGATAATTCAAGTCTGACATGGACCTCGAACATTTTCTCGTCGCCCCGGGCAGCGATTTTTCTTTGGACGCGATCGAACCGTCCCGGACGCCAGGTTTTCGTTCCAAACGAAGCGCCGAATCGAAACTCACGAAAGATATTGAAGAACTCGCCGAATTACAATCGAAGCTTTTTGCGCAGGGGCGCCATGGCGTGCTCCTGATCCTGCAGGCGATGGACACCGCGGGAAAAGATGGGGCCATTAAGCATGTGCTCACCGGAGTGAACCCGCAAGGCATCGAAGTCCATAATTTTCGGGTTCCCAGCTCCGAAGAATTAAACCACGATTTCCTGTGGCGTGCCCTGCGGCTCCTGCCAGAGCGCGGCCGCATCGGGATCTTCAATCGGTCGTATTATGAAGAGGTCCTGGTGGTGCGCGTCCATCCGGAACTCCTGGCCAACGAGAAACTTCCGAAAGGATCCGCAAAAAAAGACCTCTGGAACGAACGCTATGACGATATCAATGCGATCGAACGCTACCTGACCCGCAACGGCATTACCGTCCTGAAATTTTACCTGCATATCTCGAAGGACGAACAACGAAGGCGGCTCCTCGACCGCATCGACGAAAAAGACAAGAACTATAAAATTTCGAGCGCCGATGTGTACGAGCGGACGTTTTGGAACGATTATATGTCGGCCTACGAAGCGATGCTCCGGCACACGAGCACCGCATGGTCCCCGTGGTACGTCATTCCCTCCGACCATAAATGGTACACGCGTGTTGCGATCGGCAATATTCTCGTCAAAACATTACAATCGCTCGATCTGGAATACCCCACTGTTACAAAGCAGCAGGAAAAGGAAATGGACAAGGCGAAGCGGCTCCTGGAAAAAGAAGGCTAACTTTTTTCTAAAGAAGGCTAACTTTTCTCTTCCACGATCAGCCGCACGGCGCGTTCGTAGGTGGCATAGGCCCAGATCCAATCGAACATGACGACGAACCGATTGCGGAACCCGATCAGGTACAGAATGTGGACGAACACCCACACCAGCCATGCCAGTGTCCCTTTCAAACGTAAACCGCCGATCTTTGCAACGGCGAACGTTCGGCCGACGGTCGCAAGCGTCCCTTTGTCGATATAACGGAACGGTTCCGTTGCGGGCGTGCCGGCGATCATTTTTTGAAGCCGCGTTCCGATATATTTCCCCTGCTGCATCGCGACCGGAGCCAGTCCCGGGAACGGCTGCCCCTGCTCGTCCAGTGCGAGCGCCGTATCGCCGAGCACATAGATGTGGGGCTTCCCCTCGACCTCTAAACATCGATTGACCGGCACGCGACCCGCGCGGTCCGTGGAGACGCCCAGCCACGAACCGGCCGGAGACGCCTGCACGCCCGCCGCCCACATGACGGTATGCGTGGGAACCTCCGCACCGTTCATCCGGACCGTTGTATTTGTCATCGCCTCGACACGCGTGGACGTCCGGACATCGACTCCGAGCGCTTCTAATTTTTTCCGGGCCGCGCGGGAGAGCGACTCGTCGAAGGCGCTTAAAATTCTCGGTCCCGCTTCCGCCAGGATAATATGTGTATCGGCGGGATCGAAATGTCGGAAATCGCGCGCGAGCGCGCGGTGGGCAAGCTCGGCGATGGACCCCGCCATTTCGACGCCGGTCGGTCCCCCGCCGACAATGACAAAGGTCAGCAGCGCGGTGCGTTTTGCCGGATCGCTTTCGGCTTCTGCAGCCTCGTAGGCGCAGAGCAGGTTCCGGCGAATGTGCGTCGCATCCGAAATCGACTTTAGTCCCGGCGCATGCGCCGCCCATTCGTTGTGACCGAAATAACTATGGCGCGCACCGGTCGCAATAATAAGATGATCGTATGGGATCGAACGGCCTTCTGCGAGAAGGACACACTTTCGTTCCACATCGACTCCGGTAACTTCCGCCATCAACACTTCCGTATTCCGGGCATTCCGGAGAATGTGCCGGATCGGCGCAGCGATATCGCCCGGCGAAAGTCCGGCCGTGGCGACCTGGTACAGCAGCGGCTGAAAAAGATGGTGGTTGAGCTTATCGATGACGGTCACGCGGCAGGGCGCGTGCCGCAAAGCAACGGCCGCATTGAGCCCGCCGAATCCGGCTCCGACGATAACGACGTGGGGCAATGCTGTCGGCATTGGCAAGCCCTATGCCGTTGCAGCCTCGGCCTTTTTCTCCTGCCAGCTCGTCCAGTATTCCTTCCATTCGGCCGATTCGCCGGCGGGAGCGATTTTGAGCGGATGCTTGGCATCGAGCATCATCGCGTATTCGTTCGTACGCATGATGTTCGGATTCGCTTTCAGTGCTTTCGGATGCGGGCCGTGATGGATCCCCTGCGGGTGCAGCGTCAGCATCGCGGGCTTAATGTTATCGCGCGAAAAGAAATCGCCATCGTGATAAAACAACACTTCATCGTAATCTGTATTGCGGTGATAGAAGGGAACCCGCAACGTGTCCGGGTCCTCTTCGAGCGGACGCGGAAGGAACGAGCAGATCACAAAATTATCGGCGAGGAACGTGGTGTGAGCCGAAGGAGGAAGATGCACGCGCGGCGACATCACGGGCCGAATATCGCGCATATTGATCTTGAATGCGGTGAGATCGCCCTTCCACCCCACCAGGTCGATCGGATGGAACGGATAAAAGATCGAAGTATATTCGCCCAGCCGCTTTACGCGGAGCTCATATTCCTTCCCGTTCGAGGACTCCTGCTTCGGGTCGTACGGAATGAAATCCGGGATCGTCATGGCCGACGTATCGTATAGCGCGTGCATGCCGATCAGCCCTTTTTGCTCGGGCGTCGGAGGAAGGATCTCCGAACCGTGGGCTTCGACGACGACGATAAACGTGTCCTTCGATTCAGGAACGAAACGGTACGTCGTCGCGCGAGGAATGACGATATAGTCCCCCGGCTCATACAGTAATACGCCGAAATCGGTCTCGATCTTCCCGGTGCCTTTGTGAACGAAGAAGAGTTCGTCGCCATCGGCGTTCCTCGAATAAAATGGCGCCGGTTCCGAGCGGCGGCTGATGGATAGGACGAGGTCGTCGTTATAGAGAACGGGTTCCGGAGTGCCGCGAGGATCGGTCATATCCGAAGGCGTAATGCGGTCAAGATAAAAGGCGTGGGGCTTCATCGGCCCTTCGATCCGCGTCCAGCCGGTCGGCGGATGCGTATGGTACAGGTGCGAAACGCGGCCATAAAAGCCTTCCCGCCCGTGCTCTTCTTCGAATGTTCCTTCGGGCAGCGCAACATGCGCCTGCCGGGTTGCTTTGCCTTTTACGATGGGCCAGTTCATAGTGTGTTCAGATGATTTTTTACGTAAACCGTATCGGAGCATTCCGCGTTCGTGCGAACGATGACGGAACAGACCCTCGATGCTTTAATTCGGACCGACGAGCCCCTCATCACGGCGCTTTCGAACGCGGCGGCATTCCTCTACCATTCGCTCCCGAATATCAATTGGTGCGGATTTTATCTTTTCGATGGCGAAAAACTCGTGCTGGGACCGTTCGGCGGAAAACCGGCATGCACCGTGATTCCGATGGGCCGCGGCGTCTGTGGCGCGGCGGCTGAGGAACGAAAAACGATCCGCGTTGCGGATGTCAATGCGTTTGCCGGGCACATTGCCTGCGATCCGGCGTCCCGGTCGGAGATCGTTGTTCCTCTCATTCTTTCGGACGGCCGTTTGTTCGGCGTGCTCGACGTGGACGCGCCCGTGACCGATCGATTCACGGAAAAGGACGAAAAGGATTTGAGCGGAGCGACAACGGTCTTGGTCTCGAAAATCGAGGCGATTATGAACCATACCGGTTCTGGCTTAGGATTGCCGAATTTTTAATTGTTGACGAACTCTGAATTGTCGCCGGAATTTTAATTTTCGCTTTTCAGGATCGATTCGAGCGGCGTTTCCACTTCGACTTTTACCGTTCGGCAATAATACCGTCCTTCCGGAAGATGATTATCGTAGAGCAGATTCGGTCCGACGCCTTTCGTGCTCGTGATGTTCGCCGACGATTTATCCGTTAGAATAAGGTCCCGTACGTTGAACGCCCGGTCTTCGGAGAGCTTTTGGTTGTGGGCCAGTTCCCCCAGATTATCGGTCGAACCGGTGATCGTCGCCGTGGAACTGGAATAGAGCGATTTTGCGACAAATGCGGCGATCATCCGCTGGTTTTGGCGGTCGATCGCCGCCTGGTCGAAGTCGAAGACGATGAGGGAAAGGCGGCTGAGCTCGAAGGGATTGATCGACTTCGAGGCGGGAACTGAAATTCGGGTTTCCGAATGTGCTCCGTTCGTGGCGACGGCCGAAAACACAAATTCGAGCGAATCGGCAGGGGTCATCGCGTGCGCGAGCGATTCGATCTCGCCCTCCGTGGGCTGCCAATCGATCGATGCAGGCGGCGCTCCTTCGCCGGAAGTTTCATAGACGGTCGCTCCGTGGGAACGGATACGGAGGGCCCATTGCCGGACGCCGATCCGGCTTGTGGCCGAAAGCTGGACCGGGAGCGATTTCGGAAGTGCCGATTCTTCGCGGAACCGTTCGTGAACGATCGGTTTCAGGATCTGATCGTTGGCAGAGCTCAGTTCCACACGGCGGTTCTCTTCGAAGCCTTCGGCATACTGCGTGCTCGATGGATTATGCGGAGCATCGCTCGTCGTTACCATCAGGCGGGTTCCCGGTATCTGCCAGACGCTCATGAGGTATTGTTTTACGGCGTCTGCCCGGGCCAGGGCGATTTCCGTGCTGGAATCGGACGCGACTTCTTTCCCGTCCGTCGTGCCGTTGATGGTAAGGGTGGCAGTGGGGTTCGACGCAAGGCGGCTTCCGATCACATTCAAAATCTGGTAGTACGATTCGAGCGAACGGTGTGGAAGTTCGCTTTCTTTAAATCGGCTGGCCGCTTCCGGTGTGAGCTGCGCAAAACGGCCTGGCAACGTGGCGCTCGCACTATCGAAAAAGATATACGGAAGAATTGGGAATGTTTCTGTAACGGTCGTTTCGATAATATGAAACGGCTGTGTGGCAAGCGAGGTCGCGGCCAGTTTGGGGGCCAGCGCATTGGCGTCCTCGCGGGACACCACGGGCGGCGGTGCCGGTCTCGCGGCCGGAGCGGGCGGAACGAATTCCGACGGCCGATTCCATCGAATGGCGATTCCGGCAAAGACCGAAGCGACTTTCCAGCGATAGCTCGATTCGACGTTCGAGAGCGGAAGGTAATACGAGAGTTCCGGCGAAGCCGTAAAGAGCGCACTGATCGGAAGTTCATAACCGATCGTGCCGCTGACTCCAAAGGCGGCTTGAATCCCCTGGATCGTTCCAGAGCTATCGGTCCGCACCGTGGTATGACTTTCCGGAAAGACGACGCCCGACGGAGAAACGATCCGAGCCGTCTGGACGAACGTCGAAGACGTGCCGAGCGGAAGATCGCCATGGAACTGCAGTCCGAAATACCCGGCAAATCGCGCAAGGGGCTGAATGCGAACGCCGCCCATGATATCGATAGAAGGCAGACTCGCACTGTAGGAGCCTTGCGTGACGAGCGGCAGGTACGTATTGGTGACGGGGTCGAGCACATTAGGAATGTTTCCCACGGCATCCCCAAAATTCCCTCCCCGATCGAGCACCCCGAGCCCGAAGGCCAGGTTCAGGCGCCGAAAAAAGTTGAACGGTACCTCGCCAAAGAGCTGGACCTCATATCCGGAGCCTTTGCCATTCGAATACGTGCCGCACGTGGGACAGATTGCTTCGGTATTGTGATAATTCTCCAGGTACCCGGCCCGAAGCCCGGCATGGAATGCGGTCACGATGGCGTCCTGTCCCCGCGCGAGGGTGGGAACCATAAGAAGAACGATCAGGGCTGCGCGCTTCATTTCGTTACGATCAATCGTTCGACCGCATTATAGTTGGCGGCATGGAACTGAATAAAATATTGTCCCGCGGCGAGCGAGTGCGTTTGGAAGGAAATATGGAGCCTGCCGCCTTCGTAGAGCGTACTGCCATCCATCAGCGTCATCACCGGCGTGCCGGCGCTGTTCACGATCGAGAGTTCAGGATAGGCGTTTTCCAAAAAAGAAACGTCGATCGATGTGGTCCCGGACGTCGGATTAGGTACGGGATGCGAGATCGAGTTCGAAAGATCGCGGAACTCCAGGTGTGTGATGTTACATCGCGGCAGCACGTGGACCGTCGTGGTGTCACCCACGGGCCGCGGCTTGATGAACATGATGGAATCGCTGGTAAAGGTGCCGGGATGGAGCTCCAGGGTCGACGTCACGCTGTCGGGAACGGCAACGAGGAAAGTCGCGCGCGCGATCTCGCCGCTATCGACGTTCTGGCATTCGGGCAACACGAAACTCATTGTTCCCGGCGTGCCGCTCGCCTGGACCGCAGCATACTTCGAAGTGATGCTCAGGAACTCGAGCGCGCGGGCATTGTAATCCAGTGAAAATCTTGTGTCCAGCGGCGTAAGCGGGATCGAGCGATCGATCAGAATGGGGACCTGGATCGTATCCGAAATGCGGCCGCTGGCGGTGTCCGCGGTGGAAATATCGGCCGTCGTCTGGTCCTGGGCGGTCGCGAGCACCATCCGGAATGGGAAGGGCGGCGCATAGCCCACGCTATGGAGGGAACCCGTGTCGGTCGCAAGACACGGTTCGTTCGAGTAGGCCGTGACGGTGGTATCGAAGACCGAAGAATCGCGAGGACAGAAGGTGACCGTGAGCAGCACCGAATCGCCGGGAGCGAGCATCGCCGGCAGCGGCTTGCTCGAAGCCGAGACCGTGTGCCAGATCGGCAGACCCGAAAGCGAGTCGAATCGGACCGGAATGACGCCGGTATTATAGACCGTCACGATCTCGTCCTTACATTGCTTGACATCGACGGTATCGAAGTCGATCGTTTTCGACATGGCGATCGTAGGCTGATCGATCTCGACCGTGCCATGGTCGATCCCGGCCACGATCTGGAAAAAGACGAGCGAATCGCTGTCGAAATTAAATCCATCGAGCGTGATGGGAAATATTTTCGGTCCTCCGATGACCTTGAACCGGACCGTCGCAATGATTCCGGCCTTAATATCGATCCCGTTCTTCATCGTCACATACGCACCGCCTGCAGAGTCGATCGCGGAGACCGTCGGCGTATAGGGTGAGGAGCCGTCCAGGAGCTGCAATTCCGTCGAGTCGTAACCAATATGGAACTGAACGTCCATATATTTTTGCGGGATGTCGCGGCTGGACATGATCGGCAATACGAGCGTATCGCAGGTCGTCAGGCGTATCGTGTCCTGGCCGATGCGTGCCGTATCGAAGGCCATTTGAAGCCCGAATGCGGGCGCAAAGCCCGCTCCCATGACGAGCACGCTCGTATCGGTGCTGTTGCATGGAAAGACGGTATGGATCAGCATGCGCGCGGTATAGAGCTTCGGGGCGCGTGGGAAGAAATTTACTTTGATCGAAAATTTCTGGTTTCGCTGGATCACCCACGGCAACGGTGCCCCCGTCGAGGCCTGGGCAGAGAACACATGCTGGTCCGGCTGAAAACTGACGTTATCGATAACGACCGAATCGCCATCCGGATTGATCGTGACATCGGGGACCGTAAGCGAAACGGTCTGCGGTTGGGCGGAGGTATCGACGCGCGTCGCTGGGAACTGAACGAGCGTTACGTTCGGCTGAAAATTCATTTCGCGGCGACCGCTTAAGAGCGTCGTGAACGCAGAATTCCATCCGGGCGTATGCGCCTCGATATGGAGCGTATCGTTCTTGACCAAATTGGCTTTCGTAGCCGGAATATTCGGGCAAAACGTAATTTCGAGCGTGTCGAACGACTGTGGCGCAAGCACGATGGGAAGGTTTTGAGTGCCGCTCGATTTGAGGGTCCAGTGGAACGTCGAAGGCACCAGCGGCGTCACGCCCTGCCCATCGATCCAGATCGAGTCCAGCGTGATCGAGATGAGATTGCTATAATTGGCGAGCGGAATTTCTCGCGTCGCGCAATCGCACGGGCGTACGAGCCCATAATTCATAAAGCTGATCGGAACGTCGAGCTTCACCGCATGACCGGTCCCGGTGAGTTCGCCGGCATAGGTGTTCACGCAGGGCGAATCGACGGCGACCGTAAAATTCGCATCGTAAACTGAGTCGCCCGTGGGCTGAAATTCGACGAGCAGCCAGATCGAATCACGCGGAGCGAGCGTGACCGGAAGCGTGGGGTTCGAGCTGACCAGTTTGAAGCCATACGGAAGCGTAACGCTGGTAACTTTTTCATAGACGTTACTGGCATTCTGTAACAGGACCGAATCGGTCCGCTGCCATCCGACTTCGACGACCCCATATGTTGTGAGCGGCGTGACATACAGCCGCGGCGCAAGGCTCGTCGCCCGCAACAGAATATGGTACACTTCCCCGTCGGAAAGCGTGATATCGATATACGCTTCATCCGCACGGTCCGTATTGACATCGTTCGGGGTATAGGTGACCTGGAACGTATAGCTCGCCTGGTCCGCAAAGGGGCCGGGCGGCATCAGGTTCGAGACGGAAAATTTTCCCGTTGCATCGGTGAGGACGCAACTTGCGATCGTGAGGCCGCCGCCCGAAATATTTTGCACCGCTATCGTTCTCGACGCGGACGAACACCCGACCACATTGTCCAATTCGAGGAACGGGGGATTAAACGAAAAGGCTTGAAAGATCCCGGTCCCCTGCACCGGGATCGATTTTACTTCATAGCAGCCTTCGTCGAAAATGGAGAGCGTGTCGTAATACGTGATCGGCTGCCGGGGGCGGAATTGCACCGTGATGGGCACGGTCTGTCCCGACGCCAGCGCGTCCGTTCTTCCAGCCACGATGGTAAAGACGTCGCCCATATGCAGGTACGCGTCGACCGTCCGCGGATCGGCGCCGCTATCGACGATATTCGCCGTTTGCACGGCCGTCTTTCCGATCGTTACGTTCCCAAAGTTGACTTGCGGCGTCAGGAAATCGACATCGACCGAATATCCCTTGCCGGAGAGAGCAACATGCTTTACGATCTCACAGCCATGGTAATTCGCCGCCACGGTGAGCGTCCCGGTAAAGGGGCCCGGTTTATCTGGCTTGAATCGGGCATAGGTCGGTTGGTTCGCGGTCTTCGGAAGTAATCGAAATGGCAATTGGAAGCCGGCGCCAAAAAAATTCAGTGGACTGTAGACGATCGAATCGACATAGAGCGTATCGCCCGCGAGGTCGCGGTATTCGAAACTTACGGTCCCGCTGATAAATCCGGGACAGACCTCACCGAAATTCATCGAGTCGAGCCGGGTGCGTCCATCGGTTTTTAAAATTCCCAATACGTCCTGCACGCGCCCGGAAATGGGAATGACGCCGCTGCCCGGACAGAGTTCATCGCTTGCAACCCGAAGGGTATCTAAGAACGTATGCGAGGAGTCGATCGCGTCCATCCGCACGGTCAGGGTCACGCAATCGCCGGCGGCCAGCGCTTTGGGGAGCGTCAGCCCCGGGGAGGACCAGGTAAAATGATTACTATCGAGCGAAATGTTTTTTAAAGTTACCGTTCCCGGTCCCGGATTGCAGATCGTGAGCGTCCGGGTCGAAAACGTCGTTGAAATGCAGCCGACGTAGACGGTATCGAGCGCGAGCCGGTCGAGCGAATATTTAAGCTGGGTCACACGCTCGACGGTCAGCGGAATGTTCAGCGGATCGCCGCAGCTATTCGCATTCGAGACAGAAATTCCGGCATCGATCGCACCGATAAGGTCCGTGTGCAAATGAACGCTGAACGACTGCGGGACGCCCTGTGTAAGCGACAGCGCATTTTTAGAGAGTGAAAAAAGGTCCGCATCGGGGCCATAGAGCGAAAGCTCTACCTGATCGCCGCAGAGCGAGGTATCGAGCAGCGAAAACGTAAAATCGGTATCTTCGGTACACGTGAGCGTGACGTTCTCGAGCGGTGGCGTTGCGGTATAGGTAAGCGGCACGATCCGCCCGCTCGAGTCGCACTGCGCGCCGCTCCGGAGGAGTCCCAGATAATTGTGTCCGGTTGCATCGCAGAGGAGCTGGTCGGACGGAGCTTGATTGCAGCGATAATAAAGTTCCAAGTGCGGCTCGTTCCCGTTGAGCGCGATAAGCCGCTGGCACGCGATCTCCTGCGCACTTAAAGCGCGGCTCCATAGCCGAACTTCATCGATCTGCCCTTTGAAGGTACGGTGCAGGACAGTGTCGTCATACAGCGCATTGCAACTCGCGATCTGGAGCGGCAGCGCGGGATCTTCCGGAACGTGGAGTTTATTCAGCGGATAGATCGGGTTCGTCGCGCTGGCCTGAAGGACGCCATCGACATAAATTCTCGCCGAGGTTGTGACCGCGTCCCACACGGCTGCCACATGCCGCCAGCCGTTCGTATAAAGGTCCGGGACGTTCGCAATTGCGATCGTATTATCGCTGTCGCCTTTGTAGGAATTATCTTTCGAGAGCGCAAAGACGATCCTGGTGTCCTGAATATAGAGGACCCACTGGTCGTTATTGTCTTTATTCGGTCCCCAGAGTCCCGCGACATACTGGATCTTTCCCGGTTGCGGCTGCGGAGCGATCCACGCTTCGAACGTAAGGGCGGTATCGAAATGCTCGAGCGATACGGCCGTATCGACATCGACGTATTGCGCGCCTTTGCCGGACGTTATTGCAATCGTAAGCGCATTGCCGACACAACTTTTATCTTTATCGCACGCGGCGGGATATTGGGCCCAGCCAACGCGCGCGGTCATCGCGATCGCTGCGATGACGAAGAACGACAAAATCCGGGAGCCAACACCCCCGGCTTTTGCCTTGTATCCCTTCGGGAGAGACCGGATAGAAATCCTATGCATTATCGCACCACTTCGACCACGGTCGCCGCGTGTTCGCCCGAGGTCCACATCGAAAGCAAATACGCGCCGGACGGAAGATCGGTCGTGAGAGGGATGGTGTATGTTCCCGAAGCGAGCGTGCGTGCAAATATTTCCTGTACCTGCCTACCGTCCATCGCTGTAAGGACAAGTTTCGTGTAACTATTTTGCGGCAGGTCGAACGTGATCTTCGCGTTCGACACCATGGGGTTCGGATACAGCGAAAGCGACAGCCACTCCGGAGAACCGGTAGCGACACCGGACGACGACTTGATCAGTCCGCCCAGCGGATTCGGAAGGTCGAGCTGATTTTCGAGGACCGTTTTTGCGTCGGTGGAAGTCATGCCGAACCAATCGGTGAGCAGCGTTTGATACACGGAACGAAAATCGATCTGGACCGCGAGATCGCCATTGGAGTCGAGGTTGACGAGGTCCGGCGCGTTACCAAAAACACCGCCATTGACTCGCGTCCCGAACACGAATTGCATGGAAGCCGCGCCGTGGTCCGTGCCGTTGCTGTTGTTATCGTGCGGCCGGCGGCCAAATTCGCTCAGGGTGAATCCGAGGACACGATCGGCCGTACTGGAACCCATAAGCAGCAGGTCCGACTGGAACTGCGCGATGGCATCCGCCATTTGTCCGAGCAGGTTCGTTTGGGTCCCGGATCCGGTCCCGTCGGTCGCTGCCTGCTGGACGTGGGTATCGAAGCCGCCCATATTGACGACGTAAACTCGCGTATTCAAGCCGCCTGCGATGAGTGCGGCAACGGATTTCATTTGCTGCGCAAATCCGTTGGTCGCATAGTGGCCCTGCAGTGCCGAAACGCCGGTCGAAAACGCGTTCTTCACGCGCTCGGCATACGCATTCGAGCGGGCGGCGATATCCTGCACGAAGGCATATTCAACGGCATAACGCGTTCCGGCCGACTGGTCGTCGAGCGTATCGCCGGCCGCGCTCACAAAACCCGACTGCAAATTCGGGTTATCGACTTCGATCCCCATGCGGCCTTTCTCGCTCGTGAGTGCAAGCGAGAACCCGCCGAAGTTGATCGCGAGCGGATCGGTCGGCAACTGGCTCGGGAAATTCGGGTATTGCTGTTCCAAAAACCTTCCGAGCCAGCCCGTCGAAAGCACATCGTTCGCATTGCTATCGTTGATACCCGAGAGCCAGATATCTGTGGAACGAAAATGCGAAAGGTTCGGGGGCGTGTAGCCGATGCCGCGAAGGACCGCCAGTTGCCCGAGGTCGAACATTCCGGCAAATCCCTGTTTGTCTCCAAATCCCAGGCCCGGGTTCATATAAAACCCGTTCGGGCCGCCGCGGTTGATGAGCGACGTCGCCTTAATGCCGATATTCGGCCGCAGTGTGTAATAGGTATCGTCGTTCGCGGGAACGATCGTGTTCAGCCCGTCATTGCCGCCGAAGAGCTGGACGAGGATCAGGATCTTATCGTTTACGTCGAGCGGCGCAAGCTGCGCCAGAAGTTTCAACGGCGTCGAAGGACGCGCATAAACATTTTTCTCGAGCAGCACCGGCGCGAGTGCGGCCGAGGCGAGACTGCTTTGAAGGAACGTTCGTCGTTTCATAACCTGGATTACGCTGATTTAGCTGAGTGCGCGGATGTGGTTCGCTTCGATAAAATTCTTCGTTTCGGTTACATTCTTTCGTTCGATGGGAATTCTTCGCCCGGCTCGGAAATGCTTCGCTCGGAACGCTTCCCATCGTGCCTCCCCGATCAGCATAATTGAAAATCGGGAAGCGAGACAATGTAGGTCAGTAAGTCCTGGACATTCTGTGCCGCCTGCGACGGACTGTTTGCGAGGATCGAAGCCCATTCGTAGGTCTGTGTCGTGCCGGCGAGCTTTTCGGCAAACGCCGTTTGGCGGTCGCTCGAAAGCGGGCGTGGAAGCAAAAGCTGCCCGATGGCGGTCGAGAGCGCGTTGGCGTCGGTATATTGTGGGAATTGTTTTATGAATGCGATCGGGTCCGGCATGAGTTTGATCGCGCCCGTAAGCGTAACGACGCCATTGCTGCCTCCGGCCGCCTGCATTTCGCGGAGCGGATACGTATTCGTCGTGATCCAGTCGTGATATCCGGGCCAGCCCGAGACGTTCGGCGGCTGGAAGAACTGCTGGCCGTCGTCATTATCGTCCAGATACGTATCGACCGCGAACGACGTCACAGACGAAAGCCCGAACTGCCGCGCCATGCCAAGGACGTATTCCTCTGGCGTCTTGATCTGCGCCCCGATATTGTTATTATCGAAAAAGTGTGCGCTTTTGAGCAGCGCGCTCACGACCGGCTTGATCTCCCAGTTCCCCGACTGAAAGAGCGAGGCCATAGCCGCGATCACGCTTTGCTCGGTACTATCGCTCGTCGTCGTGTCGGGATTGCTATAGACGAAGAACTTATAAATCTTCGTACAGATGAAGGTCGCGATCGCGCTGCCGGTTTTGTCAAAGAGGACATCGATCATCCGGTCGATCTCGTTTTGCCGGACAAGGAACTCCGTATTTGTCGAAGCATCGATCGCGGGGAAATCCGTTTCGAGATAGTTCTTGCTGCCGATGTCGTGCGCGGCGGCATCGAACCAGGTTGCAAAAATTCCGTTCGGCGCGGGATCGTCCGTGTATTGTGCGACGCGCCATCCGGTGAGAATGCGAGCGCCGGCCTGCACATCGGTTTCCGTATAGCCGCCGCCGAGGCCGCAGGTAAAGAGTTCCATGAGCTCGCGGGCATAGTTCTCGTTCGGCGCGCCGGCGGTATTCTGGTTCCCGCCGAGATAGACCAGCATCGCGCCGTCGAGCGTGACTTGCTTGACCAGGTCCTTAAAATTTCCAAGCGCATTGGACCGAAGCAGTTGGTTCTGCCGGTAGAGCAGCGGCGCGATCACGTATTGCTCGCCTCCAAGATCGAATTGCGTCGTAAAATGGCCACTCCAGAAGGCCGTCATTTTTTCCTGGATCGAATTCGAAGCGGTAACCTGAAGCGATTCCCACCATTTACGGAGCGCGGCGGCATCGCTCGACCACTGCCCTTCGATTTGGTACTGTACCGGCAACGCTAACGGATAGGGATTTTCTGTCGCATCGTTCGCAGCCGTCGGCGCGGCCGGGGTGCTCGTCGCAGTGAGCAATTGATCGACCGCTTTTCCAGGATCGGCAAGGGCGACGAGGGCTTCGATGTCCGTCCACGTCGGCGCCATCATGGTCCGGCGGAGCAGGTGTCCGGCGCGGTATTCGTCCCAGGGCGCCGTCGAATCCGGCACAAAAGGATCGAGCGGCGAGGACAAAGGCGAAACGCTACGTTTCGCTGGATTCGAAGTCCGCTGGGAACTTCCAAAAAACGTGAAAAAATCGCGACGGGTAAGGCTCGTTGGCATTTTCGATCGATGACAAAAATGATGGGACGGGCAAAGAAGAATAATTAATCTTCCTTCATGGAAATTGATTCCGACAACCTATCCTTCCTCACACGTCCATCGGAAAAGGAACACGGCGCCGAGGGCAAAGTCACGACGGACCTGGCAAACAATCCGATTTTCGCTTATTTATAATAAGCGTCGATTTTAGCGGTCCGCTTCGGGATTAGTCGTACGCTTCGATGCCATTCGAGCCGGCACGGTAGTGCTCGGCATCGAGCTCGCTCAGATAGACGTCCAGCGTGCGCTCGAGAAGCCGTACTTCATTGAGTTCGAGCGCAATGTAGATCGGGTCGCTTTCATGCGTCCGCTCTGCATCGTGGAGTTTTTGGCTCAGGGCCATAAGACGGTCGAGTGTTGCGATCATACTCTCTTCAATTTCCTTCGTGCTGCGACCCGGAAATCATCGCTCGTGACTTGTTCACGAGATATTCACAAGCCATACACGAAACCCGGTGGACAAATATGCAACATTTTAAAGGAAAAGTCAAGAGCAAAACCTGAAAATTTGCATTAAATCGCATTTTTTTATCCACAATCTTCAGATTTGACCAAAGTTATCAACATTTCAACTAAAGCAAGCTATTTATGGATGAGTTGATAACTTATTTTCGATTGAAAACGAGTTCAGCCTGCCGCTTTTGAATGGCGGATTCAGGAAATGATTGTGAAAATAACTGGACCTGGCTAAATTAGCTAGACATCGAGCGGAGGAACTCCTTGTTCGTCTTGGTGCCGCGCATGCGGTCGACGAGGAATTCCATGGCATCGACCGGCTGCATATCGGCGAGGAGTTTACGCAGGATCCAGGAGCGGTTCAGGTCCTCGGCGCTGAGCAGGAGTTCTTCATGGCGCGTGCCGGAGGCATTGACGTCGATGGCAGGGAAAATACGGCGGTCCGCGAGTTTACGGTCTAGCTTGATTTCCATATTGCCAGTGCCTTTGAACTCTTCGAAGATGACTTCGTCCATGCGGGAACCGGTTTCGATGAGCGCGGTGGCAATGATCGTGAGCGAGCCGCCTTCTTCGATATTTCGCGCGGCGCCGAAAAATCGTTTCGGACGGTGCAGCGCGAGGGCGTCCACGCCGCCGGACAAGATCTTTCCCGAATGTGGGACGACGGTATTATGTGCACGCGCCAGGCGCGTGATCGAGTCGAGCAGGATAATGACATCGAGTTTGGACTCCGTAAGGCGCTTCGCTTTTTCGATCGCCATGTCGGCGACCTGCACGTGGCGCTCCGGCGGTTCGTCGAAGGTCGAAGCGACGACCTCCGCCTTTACCGAGCGTTCCATGTCGGTCACTTCCTCGGGGCGCTCGTCGATGAGGAGCACGATCAGCTTCGCATCGGGATGATTCCGCGAGATCGAGTTTGCGATTTTTTGGAGAATGACGGTCTTTCCCGCTTTGGGCGGCGAGACGATAAGCCCACGCTGGCCGAAACCGATCGGACAAATAATGTCCATGATGCGCATGGTGTATTCGCCCGGCGAGGTTTCGAGACTGACCTGCCGGTTCGGATAGAGCGGCGTGAGATTGTCGAACAACGCTCGGTCGCGCGCCATCTCGCTCGGCAGGTAATTCAGCCGATCGACTTTGAGCAGGGCGAAGAAACGCTCGTCCTTGCGCGGCGGTCGAACGGTGCCCTCGATGGTATCTCCCGTTCGAAGATTGAATTTCTTTACCTGCGACGGGGAGACATACACATCGTCCGGCGACGGCAGGTAATTATAATCGGGGGAACGCAAAAAGCCGTATCCGTCCTGCAGGAGTTCGAGCGTTCCGGAGGCGGGCGTACCGTTATCTTCTTCGACTTTGCCGTTGACGGCGGCTGCGCCGGACTGGCGTTTGGCGGAGTCCGATTCGAGAATCCGGAAGATCAGTTCCTGCTTACGCATATCGGCATAGCCTTCAATGCCTAAGTTTTTGGCGAGATCGTTCAATTCGACGATCTTCTTGGTTTTAAGTTCCGATGGGCTAAGTGGTGCCATAAGGTATGGGGTTCATGCGTGAACGAACGTTCGTATCGCCCCGCATTTTCGGAGGTAAGTGCTAAAGGTGGAAACGTTTGAAAAATGGAAGCTTTTCGCGAGGACACCCCGGAGAAAGCTCCGACCGACATTCTAATACCTCGTGGAAGAGTGGGCATCGGCGAACGCCAAACTGCCTTTCATACCAACGAGAACCGTGGAGCTGCCCAAAAACCAGATGAATTCAAATGGCGAGCCGGTCTCCGTGACGAAAAAACGGATGAGCGTAGATTCGCTCGAAACATGGAATTTCACACAGAGAATTGTCCCTTCTGGACAAAACGGGGACCGGAGGTTCGGGCCTGAACGCTCGAAATACCGCACGAGGCATTTCGTAAAGGCGCTTCGCTATTGCGCTCCGAGCGTGTTAACCTTCCCAGTTCTCTGAAAGTTCTCCAAAAATTCACCGACCACATAATGCGAACCCGTCAGAAGCAATGTATCCCCTTTTTTCGCCTGCCGGATTGCTTTGGAAAGGCCGTCCAGAACGGCGCCCCCATCGACCGCGGCCAGTCCGGCCGATGTTACCGCGTTGGCAAGTTCCCGGCTCGGCAACGCCCGGTCGGTGTGTGCCTGAACGGCAACGAACGACCGGGCAAACGACTTCACGATCTTAAGCACGGCGGGAATTTCCTTGTCCTTCATAATGCCGGCCACGACAATGGGACGGATCCGGTGCGCCCGAAAAAAATCCCGGGTCCGTTCGAAGGCCTGGGCGTTATGCCCGACGTCGATCATCAGTCGTATCGTTCGCTTCTCGAGCTCGGGAGAAACAATTTCTTCCAGTCGGCCGCGAAGACCGGTCAGCAGACTGGCTTCTCGGATTCCGTGCCGCGCGTCGCGCACCGAAATGGTCGAACCCATCGCCCGGAGGGCCGTCCGGACCGTCCGAACATTTTCGGCCTGATGCCGCCCGGCAAAGGAACTTTGCCAATATCGGTCCCGGGCCAACGCGCGTTCGTGTTGTCGGACGAAATGGAGCGGCGCATGGACCTCCGCCGCGCGCCGCTTGAAAACAGGTTCCAGGTCCCGCGCCACGTTCACCACGGCGGGAACGCCCGATTTAAAAATTCCTGCTTTTTCGGCGGCGATCGCTTCGAGGGTCGGGCCCAGTTGCGCCATGTGGTCGAACCCGATCGAGGTGATCACCGTCGCGAGCGGGTGCTCGAGTACGTTCGTCGAATCGAGCCGGCCACCCAGGCCCGTTTCGATGATGGCCCGATCGACTGCATGCCGCGAAAAGTGGTCGAACGCCATGGCGGTCGTGACTTCGAAGAAGGTCGCGCGGAGTTCCTTCGCTTTTTCCCATACGCGCTCCAGGAACGAAACGACCTCTTCTTCCGAGATCATTTCGCCGTCGATGCGAATTCGCTCCCTGAAGTCGACCAGGTGCGGTGAGGTATAGAGTCCGGTCTTATATCCCGCGACCTGGTGAACGGCGGCGAGCATGGCCGAAACACTCCCCTTCCCATTCGTTCCGGCCACATGGACCGATGGGAACCGACGGTCCGGACGTCCGAGAAACTCGAGCAGCGCGGTAATATTTTCGAGCCCCAGCTTCATCCCGAAGAACTCCAGAGTATAGAGTTCTTCCAGCTTCCTGCGATACGGACTCATGCGGCAGCAGCGATCTTCTTTGGTTTTGCGGCCCCTCGCGAAGCGTGCATGGCCTCTGCAATCAGAGTCTGGGCATTCGCGATCGCGCTCTTATTCAGCACATCCCCGGAAATGAGTCGAGCGACCGCTTCAATATGTTCGTCCTCGGAAAGGGTGCGAAGCCGGGAGGCCGTCATTCCTTTGGAGGATATTTTTTCTGCAAGATAATGCGTATCGGCACACGCGGCGATCTGAGCAAGATGCGTGATCGCAATCGTCTGGTGCTCTGCGGCGAGGGACTTCATCGCTCGGCCAACGCGCTGCGCGACGCGGCCCGAAATACCCGTATCGATTTCATCGAAGACGAGAAGCGGGAGCCGATCTCCTTTCGAAAGCACGGTTTTCAGCGCGAGCATAATGCGGGAAATCTCCCCACCAGACGCCACGCGAACGAGTTGTTTCGGGCGTTCGCCGGCATTCGTGGAGATAAAAAATTCCACGTTATCTTTCCCTCTCGAATTAAATTCCGGAGCCTCTGTGATTTGTACTTCGAATCGGGAATGTTCGATACCCAGCTCCTTTAAGATGCCGACGATCTGCGGCTCGAGCTTCTTCCCGGCTGCGTTTCGAGCTTTGGAAAGCAATGACGCCATCGTCGCGGCTTTGGGCTCCAGGTGGGAAAGTTCGTTTTCTTTTTCCGCGATTCGTTCTTCCGATTCTTCTTCGAACGAAAGCTTCGCTTCCAACTCGCGCTTTTTTTCCAAGACCGCGGCAAGCGTCCCGCCGAATTTCTTTTTAAGCCGATCGATCCTCTGGAGACGATCGTTCAGCGCGGAATACTCTTCGGCATCGTCCGGAACGCGGCTGACATAATCGCGGACCCAGCGGGACAGCTCCGTAATAATGACATAGGCCGATTTAAGCTCGGATAAGGGTTCCTGAACGGACGGGTCCAGTTCGGCAAGCTTTGAGAATTGCCGCTCGGCCGCTCCCAGTTTACCGATGACGGCATCGTCATCGTCGTAAATATTATGAAGGATTTCCGAAGCGGTCTCTCGAATATCCTCTGCGTTTTGAAGCACGAATAAACGAGCTTCGATCTGGTCGTCTTCGCCGTCCGCCGGATCGACCTCCGTAATTTCCCGTAATTGGAACTCGAAGAAATCGTGGTCCTGAGCCGCGCGCGATTTTCGAGCATTCATCTCCTCGATCTCTTTTCGAAGAGCATAGATCCGATTGCGAAGCAGCCGGAAGGCTTCCGCTTCGCGCTCGATCCCCGCATATTCATCGAGCATCTCGATATGCTCCGAAACTCGAAGCAGCGATTGGTGCTCGTGCTGGCCGTGAAGATCGACGAGAATTTCCCCGATCGCGTTCAGCACGTGCGCCGGCACCGGGGAATCGTTCACAAACGCGCGGCTGCTCCCCTTCAGGGAAACTTCACGCCGGACGATAAGGCGCGGTCCCGCTTCGATCTCGTGGTCTTCGAGGATCTGCTTCAGTGCCGGATTCGACTCATCGAACTCCGCTTCGACGATCGTTTTTTCGGTGCCTGTTCGGACCATTTCGGCCGAAGCGCGGTCCCCCATCAGCAGTCCGAACGCACCGAGCACGATCGACTTTCCGGCCCCGGTCTCACCGGTAATGATATTCAACCCCGGCTCGAATTCGACCCGAAATTCCTCGATCAGCGCATAATTTTTTATGTAGAGCGAGCGCAGCAAATGAGTGACAATTACGAATGACAAATGACAAAAACCGTCGCATGGTTCATAGAAACGAAAAATGGGGTTTGGAAAACCCCATTTGTCATTCGTCAATTGTTACGGAAAATTATGTGGTCTTGCGGCGCACGTCCTTCGAGCCTAATGCTCGGAGATGATAGAGCTTCGCGCGACGGACCTGGCCTTCTTTTACGAAGTCGATCTTTGCGATACGCGGCGAGTGCAGCGGGAAAATACGCTCGACTCCGACGCCATTCGAAATCTTACGGACGGTAACGGTCTCGTTGAGCCCCGACCCACGGCGGGCAATCACGATGCCCTCGAAGTGCTGAATGCGCTCTTTATCGCCCTCGAGCACGCGAACAGATACATTCACCGTGTCCCCGGCGCGAAATTGTGGGATGTCCTGACGTAATTGCTGGCGGTTTACGGCGTAAATGGTCTGTTCCATGGCGGTAATAATTCAATAATGGTCAGGATGTATAATTCAGGGCCGGGGTAAACCGTCAAGCGCCGAAAGTAGTTCACACGACCCATTTTTACGGCTTTCAAATTGAAACTTTCCGACGATTACTTCTTTCTATCTCGTAGATAATCGTCCTGTAGTCCTTTCCCATCCAGAATAAGCTGCCGCGATTTATCGATGCGTGCCTCGCGCGTTTTGGACTGTTTCGGTTGCGCGAAATAAAGCAGGTATGCACGCTGCCGGCCGGGGGTGAGTTCACGAAATGCAGCGTTTAAAGCCGGGTCTTTCTCGAAGCGGGCAGAAAGTTCTTCGGGCACGGGAAAATCCGACGTCTTTTTCTTCGCTACTTTAAGGCCGGCCCGCTCGACTTCGATCGCTTCGTAGATATAGCGTTTCAGGACCGGTTCCAGCTCGAGGATCTCACGGACATTTGTGAACCTGATATGCCGCCCCGCCTGAACATTTTTGGTTTGCTGGATCAGAATGCCTTCGCTATCGCTCATCAATGCACCCTTGACAAATAAAATCGCGCAGTATTCCTTAAATCCGTGAATGATGAGGATGTTGCGGTTCTCGAACGTGTAGCATGGCTGTCCCCACTTCAGTTCTTCGGTCAGGCCGCACTCCAGAACGATGGATCGCAATCGTTCCATCTCTTTTTTCCAGCGTTGAAGCGTGCTGAAAAATTTATCGACGCGGGGGTGGTTCATGGGTAAAATCTACTTCAGCGTCGCCAGGGCATCCTGCACGACGGTGCCGGAGCGCCACTCCTCGATCGAATCGGCGATCATGGCCGAGATTTTTGCCGCGCCTGCCGGAGTGAGATGATAATTGTCCTGGAACTCATCGCGCACGAAAAGGCCGGCACGATCGAAGTTCCAAAATGGGATATCGAGGCTCTGGGCCAACGCATAAATTTCGCGGTAACTATCGGCGCGGTGCTCGTAGGGAATGTCCACTTCGTCCGGCAGTCGCTGGCGCAGCGGCGCATTGTAGATCGCGATCGGGATATGCCGCTCGCGGCAGATCGTGACGATCTCGCGAAGATCGGCGAGGTATTGCGGCTCGAAGCGGTAGGCGCTGTCGCGCGGCGGCTGGTTCGTACCGAACATGAGGCGGTTCATGAGGTTGAGCTGGGGCACATCCCGAAACGCATTGTTCGCAGCAAAAATATATTGATGAAAATGATCGCCCGACAGCAGCGGCGCGAGCGCGACCGCACCATAGCGCAAAACATTCCACAGCGTTTTCGGCTTCAGCTTTACCGACGCCGTATCCTTCGTTCCAAAAAAAGCATGGACGGTCGAAGCTCCGTTGAGTTCCTGAATGCTGACACCATAGACCACACAAGCGGGGCGAAGCCCGTCTTCCAGCATCGCGCGGAACATCGGCAGGTTCGCTTCGGCCGAAAAGCCACCCGTTCCGGCATTCATGCTTTCCAGGGGTAACTTTTTTTCACCGAATACCGAGTCCAGCACCGGCTCGGAGATCCCGCGTTCGACCACCGACGACCCGAGGAACAAGACCATGCCCTGCGCCCCGGCGACCTGGCTCCGGTCGACCGCCATTTGCGCGCGGAGCAGTCCGTAAAACGTCCGCTTGTTCGCGAGCGGAAGGTGCGGCACCGAAAACGCGAGCACCGCGATGAGCGCATACGCCACGAACGCGATCGCCAGCGCCGAAACGGCGAGCGTTCGGAATTCGCTCCGGTGTTCCCTTATGAATGGTTCCTGCTTCACGAATCGCTGTTTCAAAACTGGAAATAAACGAATGGTAAGCTATTGTCCGAGCCGGCGATCAGCACGAGCGCGAGCAGCACACCGAAGGCGATCGAACGCGTAACGAGGCCCATCCCCGCGATCAGGCGCTGGCCGACGCCGGTATATTGCGCAAGGTCGAGCGACAAGCCGATGAGCACGAATGGAATCACGAACAACGAAGTTCCGACGTGAAGGCCGGGAGCGAACTGGAAGATGCGCGTGAGATACTGCCAGGCCGTACCGAAATTGGGGCTGCGGAAGAGCACGAGCGAAAACGCGAAAGTATTGAAGGTAAGAAAGATCTTGATCGGCGTCGCCGCGTTCCACGGTTTCGTTCCGTATTCCTTCCCGATCGAAGTACCCGTCATCTTCATCCAGAACTTGTGAATCCCGAGCGCAAGGCCGTGCACGGCGCCAAACGCGACATAGGTCCAGTTGGCCCCATGCCAGAGCCCGCTCGTAAGCATCGTGATCATCAAGTTCCTGTACGTCTTCGGTTCGCCTTTGCGGCTGCCGCCCAGCGGGATATAAACATAGTCGCGCAACCAGGAAGAAAGCGTGATATGCCAGCGCCGCCAGAATTCCGTGATGTTCTGCGAAAGCAGCGGCGTCGCAAAATTGAGGTGCAGCTCGATACCGAAGAGCTTGCTTACGCCGCGAGCAATGTCGCTATAGCCGGCAAAATCGCCATAGATCTGGATCGCGCAAAGCCAGAGGCGAATGACGAGGTCCGCGCTCGACATACCCGGAATATTTCGGAACGCTTCATCGACGTAGCTCGCCAGCAGATCGGCAATGAGCACTTTCCTTGCGTAACCCACAAGCATCAGCGTCAGTCCGTCGCGAATTTGTTCTTTCGTCACGCGGCGCGGTCGTTCGATTTGCGGGAGGAGCTGGCCGGCGCGCAGGATCGGTCCCGCCACTAAATGCGGGAAGTACGAAACGAAGAGCGCGAAATCGAAAAAGTTCTCCGCGGGCGGGAATTTCCCCCAATAGACGTCGATGACGTAGGACATCGACATGAACGTATAGAAACTGATCCCGATCGGCAGCGCGAGCTGGAGCGTCACCGGGTGGACCTGAAAGCCGAGCGTATGAAGGAGTCCCTCGCAGGAGGAAATAAAAAAGTTACAGTATTTGAAGACGCTGAGGACCAGGATGTTCGTGCCGAGCGAAATGCGCAGCCAGCGTAATTTTTTCTCTTTAGTCGGAGCGCGTGCGATCGCATGGGATGCATAGTAATCGACGGCGATCGTGAGGCCAAGCAGGAACAGGAACCGCCAGTCCCACCAGCCATAAAACACAAGACTGGCCACAAGCAAAAACCGGTTCTGCCCTTTGAACGGCAAAAGGTAATAGCCGAGGAGGACCAGCGGCAGGAAGATCGCAAAGGCGAAACTGTTAAAGACCATGAGCGGCAGGCGGCTGAGCAATCATGTGCAACGCATGGCGGATCATGCAGAAGCTCGATTGCTCTGGCGGCGAGACGATAACTTATGACCGGCCCAAGTTGTGCCGAATGGATGGAGCATTTTTTTATCCATGGAGGATTTCTAGTTCTTTGGACCCCGGCCGAATTCCACAGCGCCTTTTCGAGTGGAGACAAATATTTTTTCTAATCGAAATCAATGCGAGCCTATCGAAATCAATGTCTAATGATTAAAATTTCTAAAATAATCTGCGTTGTCCCTTGGTAAAGCATTTGCAAAGGGAGCTGGCCGATGCCTCATACGCTGCACTGGCAATTGCGCTCCGAGCCGAACCGGTTCTTATTCACCACCGGTATCGAGAACAGCTATCCGACGATCACGGTAGACGGCAAACGATTTCGTGTCGATGAAATGGAAAAATGCCAGCACTACGAGCGCTGGAAGGAAGATTTCGATCTCGTGACGGAGCTTGGAGTCGATGCCCTACGCTACGGGCCGCCTCTATTTAAGACGCATACCGGTCCGGGAAAATACGATTGGACTTTTGCGGACGAAACGTTTGCGGAGCTAAAACGCATGGGTGTAATACCCATCGCCGATCTTTGCCACTTCGGTGTGCCGGACTGGATCGGGGATTTTCAAAATGACGACTGGCCCCATTATTTTGCCGAATATGCAAAGGCCTTCGCCAAGCGGTTTTCGTGGGTCCGATATTTTACGCCCGTGAACGAGATTTTCGTGTGCGCAACAATGTCCGCCCAGAGGGGCAGTTGGAACGAACAGCTTCAAAGCGAAGAAGCGTACGTTCGCGCGCTCAAACATCTCTGCAAAGCAAACGTGATGGCCATGGAGGCAATTTTGGAAGTTCGGCCTGACGCGATCTTCGTCCAAAGCGAATCCTCGGAGTATTACCACCCGAGCGATCCTCAGGCGATCGATCGTGCAAATTTCCTGAACGAACGCCGTTTCCTTTCCCTGGACCTTATTTATGGATATCCGATCAATGCCCTGATGTATGAATACCTGCTTGACCGTGGCATGACGCGCGAGGAGTACCATTGGTTTATCGAACAGCGCGTTCGAGCGACCTGCATCATGGGAAGCGATTATTATGTGACGAACGAACATCTGGTGCATCCCGACGGCTCGACGACGCCCTCGGGCGAAGTGTTCGGGTATTATGTGATCACGCATCAGTATTACGACCGTTATCATTTGCCGGTGATGCATACCGAGACGAATATTCGCGAGCCCGGTGCGGTCGATTGGCTTTGGAAGGAATGGGCGAACGTACATCGCCTGCGCCAGGAAGGAATGCCCATCCTGGGATTTACCTGGTACAGCCTTATCGACCAGGTCGATTGGGACACCATGCTAACCGAGAACAACGGCGATGTCGATGTTTTAGGACTCTATGGACTGGACCGGAAAATTCATCCGGTCGGCAAAGCGTATAAAAAACTGATTTCGCAGTGGCGGGATGTACTACCGCTCGAAGAGCTGCACCCGGGAAGCCGGTATTATTAAAATTGAACGGAGAATCGCTCCACGCCTTTCGTGTGTTTAAATAAGTATGCTGGCCCTGTTCGCTTTTTATTTCTTTCTTGGAAGCTCAGCCGTGCTGGCGCCCGGCGCCCCGGCCGTAAGCCTTCGCGATGAAATAAAAAAACTGGCCGACGCCATGAACCGCCGCGACCTGGAAGCGCTCCGCTCGGAGATCACCGCATCGAGAATTTATGTCGAGCTTACCGACCGGCCCGGTGCATACCTGACGAGCAGCCAAACTGCGATCGTCATGCAGTCCTTCCTCGAAAGTCGAACGTCGATCAGCTCGACGTTCGATCTAATAACAGACGATGGCGAGCGTGGCAGTGCTTCCGGACATCTCGCGGCCAGAAAGGACGGCCAGCCGGTGAATTACCGGCTAAATTTTGGATTTTTGAAAAACGATGAGGGAAAGTGGGTATTGACAAAAATTAGCATTGAATAAAACTTCGCATAACATAAAATGAAATCGGCACAGAGTGAAATTAGCCGAAAAGGGAAAAATTTGTCTCTGACGATAATTGCGCAACAAAACGATGCGAGCGTCGTTTTAAAAATAGTGAATTCAGACAATTTTTGATAAATTGGCCTGAAAATTGTTTATACGAAAACCAACGTCTCTTTTAGAGCACATGTTTTTTACGGTCTTCGTGAAAGTCCGTAAAATTTCAAAAAAATCACGATAAAACGTGTAACAGAGGCTAAAAGGGAGCGTAAAAGATTTTGAAAGCAGAAGAAAAAGCTTCATAGCTTACGAGTTAGCCGGGGTCTAGGGACAACCTCCGGCTTTTTGAAGACACAACACAACTCAATCAGACCTCGGGTAACTCTCACCACCCGGGGTTTTTATAAAACCTCGTGAGCCGCTCGATCAAGAGTGAGAACACTCTTCATGGGCGTTGAAGCGATAAAAAGTTTTCCGGAGGTATAGGGACAACCTCCGGTTTTTGAAGACACAACTCAATCAGGCCTCGGGTAACTCTCATCACCCGGGGTTTTTTATTTCCGCCATTTTTCTTTCCGTGTTTTTTCTCTCCGCCGTGAATGAGTAGCGAATGACGATTGTTTGAAAGCGACTTTCGCTACCCCGATCGTTAGGTATTCCCTATCGTTAGCTATCACCGATCATGAAGTACGCTGAATCCATTCTCGATTTTATCGGCAATACGCCGCTATTAAAATTAAGGAAAGTAGTTCCCACCCACCTCGGGAGCACGGTGCTCGTGAAACTCGAAGAAATGAATCCCGGTGGCTCCGTCAAGGACCGCATTGGCATTCGCATGATCGAGGACGCGGAGCAATCCGGACGCTTAAAACCGGGTGGAACGTTAGTGGAGCCGACGAGCGGCAACACCGGCATCGGCCTTATGCTCGCGGCATCCCAAAAAGGTTACAAGTGCGTGTTTGTGATGACGGACAAAGCCTCGATCGAACGCGTGAGGTATCTCAAAGCCATGAACGCGGAGATCGTTATCGTTTCGAGTGCCGCAAAACCGAGCTCCCCCGATTATTACTATAATACCGCCGTTCGACTTTCGCAGGAAATTCCCGGCGCCATCATGCTGAATCAATACGATAATCCCAAGAATCCGGAAACGCATTACCTGACGACCGGCCCTGAAATCTGGCGCGACACCGAAGGGAACATCACCCACTTCATCGCCGGCATGGGGACCGGCGGGACGATCAGCGGTACGGCGCGATTCTTAAAAGAGAAAAATAAGAATATCCGCGTGATCGGAGCAGACCCCGTCGGCTCGTCAATCAAAACGTTTTTCGAGACCGACCGGCTCGTGGAATCGCTGCCGTATCTTGTCGAAGGCGTCGGTCAGGAGCGGATTCCGATCAATCTTCATCTCAAATATGTCGATGATGTGATGAATGTTCGAGATAAGGACAGTTTCCTCATGGCGCGGCGGCTGGCCCGCGAAGAGGGGATTTTATGCGGCGGATCTTCGGGAATGAATGTCTGGGCCGCTCTTAAAGTGGCGGAAACGGCACCCGAAGGAAGTGTGATCGTAACGATCATTTGCGACACCGGCGAGCGCTACTTGACGAAACATCACTCGGACGAATGGCTGAAAGAGAAACGCCTGCTCGAAACGGACCGCATTTCGATCGGCGTCATTGCGGACCTCAAAAAAACCTCGATCGAGAAGTTAGTGAGCATCGCTCCACACGATTCGGTGCGCGAAGCGATCGCCCGTATGAGCGGCTCCGGGATTTCACAACTTCCGGTGATCGATTCCGAGGGCAAATCGGTGGGCTCGGTACGCGAATCGCGGCTAATGTCCAAGGCGCTGGAAGACCGGGACGTTTTGGAAAGTCCGATCATCGACCACATGGAAGCATCGTTCCCTGTTGTCAATGATTCCGAAGGAACGAAGCATGTCGTCGTGCTGCTCAAGCACTCTCCGGCCGTGCTCATTGAGGAATTCGGCCGCGTCAAAGGCATCGTGACGCGGCACGATGTGCTGGAATATTTGTAACACTTATTTTTCTATGCCAGGCTTCTCGACCACTGCCATTCATGCCGGACAGGAACCCGAACAGGTTACCGGTGCCGTGACGATCCCGATTTTCGCGACGACGACCTATGCTCAGCCCGAACTTGGCGAGCACGTGAAGTACGATTATACCCGCACGATCAATCCGACCCGCGAGGCATGGGAAACGAGCATCGCCGCGCTCGAAAATGGGAAATTCGGATTTGCGTTCTCTTCCGGAATGTCCGCCATCGCGGCAGCCCTTTCGCTGCTTAAACCCGGCGACCACGTCATCGCCGGGAATGATATGTACGGCGGGACCTACCGATACTTTTCGAAGGTCCTTGCTCCCGTTGGGATCGAATTTTCGTATGTTGACATGCGGGATGTCACCCGGGTGGCATCGGCGATCACCGGCAAGACACGATTGATCTATGCCGAGACCCCGACGAATCCGATGATGAACTTAGTCGATTTGGGCGCAATTGGCACGCTTGCTCGAGATCGAGAGATCCTTTCGGCCGTCGATAATACCTTCGCAACGCCCTATTTACAAAATCCACTGGACTTTGGGATCGATATAACGATCCATTCGGTAACGAAATATTTGGGTGGCCATTCGGATGTGCTCGGTGGCGCCGTCGTGACGGCGCAATCCGAAATCGCAGAGCAAATCAAGTTTTACCAGAATTCATACGGTGCGGTCCCTTCGCCGTTCGATTGCTGGCTGCTGCTTCGCAGTGTAAAAACGCTGGCCTTGAGAATGCGGGCTCATTGCGAGAACGCTCACATCATTGCCGAACGTCTTGCCCGCGACCCAGCAATAAAAAACGTCTATTATCCGGGCCTTTCCTCGCATCCCCAATATGAACTGGCTCGTCACCAAATGAAGGATTTTGGCGGTATGGTATCGGTCGAAACGGGCAGCCTCGAAAACGCGAAAAAGTTCACTGGCGCGCTTACATATTTTACGCTCGGAGAAAGCCTGGGAGGAGTCGAATCGCTCGTCTGCCACCCGGTAACGATGACGCACGCTTCGGTTCCCGAAGAGCGCCGCCGTGAACTTGGAATTACGCCCGGACTCGTCCGCTTGAGTGTCGGCATTGAGGATATTGGCGATTTACTGCAGGATATTGAACGAGCGCTCGCCACGTTATGAAGCAGGCCATTATAGTCCTTGCCATTCTTTGCATCGTCGGGTGTAGCAAAAAGCCTTCTTTAAATGCAGAAGATATTGCCTATGTACAAACGACCGTCGATCTGCTGCACGTTCGAGCAAACTTTGCAACGAATATGGACTCTGCGCAAATAACGTTCTCTCTCGACACGGTCTACCGCCGGCATCGGACCTCACAAGCCGAATATCGGAACCGGAGTGCCGCACTGGCCGACGATCCGAAACACGCAGAGGCCGTTTTCTCCGCGATCAGTGACTCGATCTCGAAGCAGTAGCCACACAGACATCGCACACGCCACAGACAGCCTTCGTCCGCTCACCAAAATACGCGAGCATCGTCGCCTGTCGGCAGTTCCATTCCGAAGCATAAGCGACCATTGCATCGAGCTTCGCCATATTCGCATCAAACCGTGCCTCGAGCATGCGGCCGCCGACATCGAGATAAGGCAGTGGGACCCGCTCAGTTCGAAGGGAAAGGTGATAAACGTTCGATTGGTGGCGTTGGGTGGGAGTGTACCGAATAAGCCCGAGTCCCTCGATCGTTCGAAGCGCGACTTTGAAATCGTTGCGGTCGAGATCGTGCCGATCGGCAATATCGCCGGGATCGAAAAAAATATCGGCCTCGAATGCTTCTTTACCAACGGAGCGCATCAGTGCTGAAATCGCTTTTTTTATAGATTTATTCGAGGAGCGGAACGCGATCTCCTCCATTCTCGCTCGCGTCGCGACAAACCGAATGCGCGGTTGTTCCCGGGCCGCGACTCCTCGATGAAGTTCAAGATGTCCCGCCTGGGAAAGAGCTTCGAGAATGGAATCGATCGACGCCCGAGGCCGTGGAATTCGTTCCATGATATGGGTCCCCGAAATGGCGAGCATGCCCTGATACAGGGCGCCCATCGGAGTCCCGGCAATTTCATGCAGGGCCGTATACACGGCTTTTACTTCTTCTTCCTGTGGCAGGCTCGATCGAAGGAGCGATTCCTGCAGCGCTCGATCACGGTCGTTATAGAAGAGAATCGTATGGGCACGCGCGCCATCGCGGCCCGCGCGTCCGGATTCCTGATAATACGCTTCGAGCGACCCCGGAATATCGTAATGGATGACGGCACGGACGTCCGGCTTATCGACTCCCATTCCGAAGGCGCTGGTCGCGACCATGACTTCCGTTTCGTTCCTTTGAAATCGTTCCTGTATCTGCCGCCGCAGCGGAAGCGACAGGCCGGCATGATATCCTTCGGCCGCCATTCCACCCTGCTGAAGCTGTGCGGCAATGCGGTCGACGGACTTTCGGGTTCCCGCATAGACGATCGCCGCGCCGTGCGTCGAGCGAAGGAGGTCGAGAAGCCGTAAGTCCTTATCGCATTGGCGGAGGACGCCATAGGCAAGGTTCGGGCGCTCGAACCCGGTCACGATTTCCAGCGGCTCCTCGAGCTTTAAAAGCAACGAAATATCGGCACGGACCTCTGGCGTCGCGGTCGCGGTGAGCGCAATGATCGGCGGACGGCGGCCATTCGAGAATCGTTCGTAGAGCGCCGGAATACGCCGGTACGAGGTCCGAAAATCATGGCCCCACTGGCTGATACAATGCGCCTCGTCGATCGCCAGCAAGGACACCGGCAAGTGCGCAAGCTCTTCGACGAATGGGAAGGATTCCAGTCGCTCCGGAGCCACAAACAGTACGGTGATCGCCCCGGTCTGTGCGCGCCGGACCAGTGCGCGCGTCTCGGCGTAGGTAAGCGTACTATTGAGCGCGACCGCGGGAATGCCAAGTTGCCGAAGGCGGTCCACCTGGTCCTGCATGAGCGCGATAAGGGGAGAAACGACCAGTGTTAGTCCCGGAAGCATCACAGCCGGGAGTTGATAACAGAGCGATTTGCCCCCACCCGTCGGCATGACGACCAGCGTGTCCTTACCCCTCATCACATGTTCGATCGCTTCGCGCTGCATGGGGCGGAAGCCCGGTAAGCGAAACCGGTGGTTCAGGACATCTTCCAGTGGATCCGTCGCGGACGATCGCTCCGAAAAAAGATCGGGCGCGAACGATCGCTCTGAGAAAACATCAGGCACGGACGATCGCTCCGATCGTGATCGGCCGCTCGCCAATCTCCTGCAGCGCATGCGTAATCGCTTGTTCGCATACCTTGGGAACAATCAGGATAAGGCCAATCCCCAGATTGAACGCTCGCCGCATGTCATCTTCGGGGACCATTCCAGCCTCCTGGATCAGGTCGAAAATCGGCGGTCGTTGCCACGCCTGCCAGTCGATCGCGAGCGCAAGCCTTTCGCCCAGCACACGGGAAGTATTTCCAACGATCCCGCCGCCGGTGATATGGCTCAGGGCACGAATTTCTTTTCCGGGTTCGAAACGCTCGAGCAGTCGAGCAACCGGAGACAGATACGACCGATGAACCCTCAAAAGCGCATCGGCGATGGTAGCGCCATGCAATTCGGATGGCGCGGCGTCGAGAGTGTAGCGTGAGAGCAACGCTTTCCGTGCAAGGCTATAACCGTTCGTGTGTAACCCGGTACTCGGAAGCCCGATCAGGACATCCCCTTCGCTGACACTCTCTCGCCGGAACATACGGTCGCGTTCGACCACACCAACGATCGTTCCCGCAAGATCGTAGTCTTTTTCGGCATACATCCCGGGCATTTCGGCCGTCTCTCCGCCAATGAGCGCACATTGATTTTCGCTACAGGCTTTCACAAAACCGGCAATCACCGCTTCACCAACATCGACGTCGAGTTTACCCGAGGCAAAATAATCGAGAAAAAAGAGCGGCCGGGCTCCGCAGACCAGAATATCGTTCACGCAATGATTGACAAGGTCCTGACCTACGGTATCGTGCTTGTTCGCTTCGATCGCGACTTTGATCTTGGTCCCCACACCATCGGTACTCGAGACGAGTACCGGGAATTTCATTGCTGGGAACCGAGCATCGAAGAGTCCCCCGAAACCGCCGATGTCCGTGAGGACGCGATCGTTGAATGTTTTGCGAACGAGTGGTTTGATGCGCCGAACGAGTTCTTCCCCGGCGTCGATATTCACTCCGGCCTGCGCATAGGTGAGGCCGGGTTGCTGCTGCATGCGGACTTCTTCGGTCATCAGGGTGCTAAAATGCTGGAAGTGCCGGTGTGGACGATCGTCATCCCGCATGTTAAGGTCGTTGGATCTGCAGGCAGCGATTGCAATTTGCATTGCAATGTCGCAGTAAACGATGTATCTTTCATAGACGGTGTAATATCGGCCTTCGTCAAGACGAAGCTGGTGTCTATCGTCCCCTGAGGAATTGAATCGAACGCGACCGTGTCGCTACCGATCAGAATTCGCGCATACGAAAGTTGGTCAAGCGTAAAATTCGGATCGCTCGTCTGGAGCGACACACGCCAGACTTCGGATGTTCTCAAAAGATAAGCCGCGCTTCCGTTTTTTATATAGTCGTTCGTGTCGTTGGAGCCATGAGCGGCAATACGAATGTCCTGATTAAGCGATAAGGTATTCGAAATCGGAAAATCGACAGAACGATCGGTATTGAAACTGATATAAGGATCGACGGGAGGATAATCGGAACATCCAACGCCAAAGGCTACGAACAAAAAAAGGAGAGGGAGTCTTTTCATGGATACGGTCACACAAAACGGAGAGTTAACGAATACCGGTTCCATCCTGTTAACAAAGAACATTCGTTATTCTGCCTTGGCTTATCCGCGCATTCGAATTCGCAATAAAGAGGAACTCCGCCTTTTGGGGGGTCATCTCTGGGCATTCAGCAACGAATTGCTGGACCATCCAAAAGACATCGAGCCCGGTTCCGTCGTTACGCTCGTACGCGAACGGGATGGGATTCCGATCGGAAATGGCTTTTATCATCCCCATTCGCTCATCGCGTTTCGGCTCCTTACTCGAAATCCCGAAGAAACCATCGACGCAGCTTTTTTCGAACGGCGTATTCAGGATGCCGCCTCTCGCCGCGAACTTCTGAGCACCCGTCGAAACGCTTACCGCATTGTGCATGGCGAAAGCGACCTTTTGCCCGGCCTCATTGTCGACCGATTCCATGGGGTGATTTCGTTTCAGATCGTTTCAGCCGGTTTCGAGAACAGGAAAAATATCATCGTCGAACTGATCGAAAAAATTTTTCAACCGGCTGCAATCGTCCAAAAAAACAAATCTCACCTTCGAACGCTCGAAGGCTTGGCTCAGGAAGAATCGCTCGTGTTGGGAACCGATGCAACAACCGGGATTCACGATGCAGGCGGAGCGCATTTTTCCGTCGATGTCCTAAACGGTCAAAAAACCGGTTTTTATCTCGACCAAATGGAAAACCGGACTGCAATTCGTAATTTTATTCCATCTGATGCTCGCGTGCTCGATCTCTTCACGAACGAGGGCGGCTTTGCTATCAACGCGGCGCTCGGAGATGCGAGCCGTATTATCGCGGTGGACGAATCCACATTAGCGCTCGAGCGACTGAAGCATAATGCCATTTTAAATGGCGTCGAGGAGAAAATTTCAACGGTCCAGGCCGATTGCTTCGATTACGTTCGAGACATTCGCGATGAATTCGATCTCATTGTCGTCGACCCCCCGGCGATGGCAAAATCGAAAAAGGATATTCCCAACGCCCGAAAAGGGTATTTAGCATTAAACACTGCGGCTATTAAGCGCTTAAAGCCGAATGGGGTTTTAATTACCTGCTCCTGCTCGCACCACATCGGTCGAGATGTGTTATTGGAAATCGTTCGGGAAGCTGGCCGCAGGGCAAAACGGACCGTTACGTTGTTGGAAGCCCGTGGCGCAGGAATTGATCATCCTGTACTTGCAGCCATGCCGGAAACGGAATATTTGAAGGTGTTTTTTTTCCGTATTTTATAGGGCTAACCGTGAGATTTTCGTAATCGATCGCAGCCGAACCGATATTCCGACATCACGGTTGCTGTTACAAATGGTATATTGAAGTGTTAGGTATGGGAAGGACGATTTTATGCCAATCAAGCTTTATTTCAGGAATATCGCGAGCCTCTTAGTGATTGCCGCCTTTGGCCTGATGGCCACAGGTACCCGCGCGCAAACCGCCGCCGGTTCGACCTCGAGTTCCACGACGCGTCCCGACACGGCGATGATCTTCCAGCCGTCGCACCCGCTGATTCATAACGCGGAAGAGATCCAGAAAGAAAATCCGAATACCTGGGGGTTCGATGCGTCGTTCAGCGATTATGGCTTTGGTGGCGGAGCGTTCCTGGGCCATAATTTTACACCGGACCTGACGGGACTTTTTTCGATCGATGTCGGCACCGCGGAAGGTTCCCGAGAGTTCGACCTGATCGATCTCAATAAGATCAACCGTGTTTTCGTGATCCCGATGATGTTCTCGGCACAGTATCGTGTGTTCCGAAATGGGCTGAGCGATAATTTACGGCCGTACCTTACGGCCGGTGCCGGACCCGTCGTCGCGATGACGACACCCTATGATCAGGATTTTTTCAGCGCGTTTGGGAGTGCGTATTCGAAAGTCATTCCCGGCGGGTTCGTCGGGCTGGGAGCGAATTTCGGAACGGATCCCAAAACGAATTTTGGCGCGAGCCTTCGCTATTTTATCATTCCCTATCCAGGCTCGCTGCAGAGCACGTCGACGGAATCGCTCACGAATTTCAGCGGACTCTTCCTTACGGTTAGTTACGGCATGAATTTCTGATCGGCTTAATGGCGCTTGAAGTACTGCACTTCGCGCTCATGTTTTTCGGCAGCGGATTTCGTTTTAAACGTCCCTAAATTCCGCCGTTTCCCTGTTTTTGGATTTTTCTTTCGTGAATACAGGCGATACTCGCCCGATGCCAATTTCCGTATCATAATCGTTGATTAAATATCTTAATAAAAAAAGGCAATAGAAATGCCACAGAAGTTCTGGAATCTTGACTCACCCAAACGGTTTTAACCGTGTAACAGTGTTCGGCTTTTTCAACGACTCCTGGATATGAAAAATTTGTTCGTGCTGTCGTTCGCATTCCTGCTGGCAACGCTCGCTTCGTTAACGCGTCATTTCGATCTCTCGCATCACGCTCTCTCGCATCGCACTTTCCACTTTCGCGAACCATTGGAGTCTGAAAACCTGGAATCTCGCGCACTGTGGGATTATCTTCGATTACGCGATCCTGCCACAGGCGAAATTCCGCGCGGTATTCACATTCGAGAATTAGCTTTTGCGCAGCGCATCCGGTCTTCCTTCCCAGCGTTTAAAGGTACTCCCTCGATCCATACGACCGGGTGGAACTCTGCGGGTCCCATCAATACCGGCGGACGAACACTCGCTATCGGGGTCGATGTCTCCAACGAAGCGAATGTCCTGATCGCTACGGCTCAGGGCGGTGTATTTCGATCTACCGACAGCGGGGCCACCTGGACGCGCACCTCCGCGCCCGGAGAATTAAAAGACATGACGTGCCTGACCCAGGACCATCGCCCTGGCAAAACGGGGATCTGGTATGCCGGGACTGGGGAGCTCATAAGTACAACCTGGCGAAGGACGGCCGTCTACACGGAACCGGATTACCATAACGCGAACATTGGAAACGGAATTTATAAATCGACCGACGATGGCCGGACCTGGAATGTTCTTCCCTCTACGGTGAGTCCGGATGCGACCCTACTCGATAGCGTCTTCGACGGCGTTTGGAGTATCGCGCTGGATAGTTCCCGCATCGATTCCGATATCGTCTATGCGGCCGGATTCGGAGCGATCATGCGCTCGAACAATGGCGGCACGACTTGGAAGCGCGTACTCGGCGATCCGCTCCATGTTTCGTTCGCAACCGAGGTCGCAGTTAGTCCGTCCGGAATCGTTTATGCGTATTTGAGCGGGTCCTCAGCCACAGGCGGCGTTTCCTCCACGGCGGGCATCTGGCGTTCGATGGATGGCCTGCATTGGACGAACATTTCGCCATCCGATTGGCCGGCAAATATGGGCCGTCTGAAACTTGCGATCGCACCCTCGGACGAGAATGTCGTCTATGTAGGCGGTATCGATCCCAAGGTATGGTTTGGAGCAATGTTCCAAAAATACACCTATTTTTCTGGCGATGGGACGGGCGCCGGCGGACACTGGGAAGACCGTTCTGCAAATGTTCCCTCGGCTACCGATTCGCTTTCTTCCTATGGAATCAATACGTATGGCGGCTATGCCGTGACGCTCGCCGTCCATCCAACGGATGCGGATCTCGTGTTTTTTGGAGGAACGAATATTTATCGCTCGTTCGATGGATTCTCGTCGAATCAGGCCGAATGGATCGGTGGCTACGATCAGGTCAACGGCGGCTACGGGCAGCCCGGCCTGGACCATCCCGATCATCACGATCTTACATTCGTTCCATCGAACCCTTCCGTAGCCTATGATGCGACCGACGGCGGAATGTACCTGACGTACGACATCCTGGGCACCGACGACCCGAACTATCCCGTCACCTGGCAAGCCATTAATACAAATAATCAATCGAATATTGTGTATGTGGTGGCGCTCGACCATGCAAGCCCGGGGGATTCGACGATTGCGGGAGGATTTCAGGACCAGGGCTCGTGGATCGATCTGGGGCAGAACGAATGGCAAATGTATTATGGTGGCGATGGATGTTATTGTGCGATCGCCGATCATAAAAGCGCATACTACTTGTCGTCCCAGGAAGGCTACGTAACACGATGGACGCTTGGGAGCGATTTTTCTTATCAAGGCTACGCCGGAATCATGCCGGGCGGTGCCGGGCATTCCCAATTCGTAACGCCATGGATGCTCGATCCGACGAATAACGACCAAATGTATTTTGCCTCGAATAATACGTTGTGGCGGAATGATGACCTTGCCGGTATTCCCGACAACCAGGATTATTCTACCTATCAGAACTGGGTCGAACTTTCACGTTCCACGCTGCCGCAAAATACCGACATTACGGCTTTGGGCATGTCCCATATTCCGCAGCATCGGCTTTATTACGGCACGAGCAACGGTCGACTTTTTCGAATGGATAATGCTAATGCCACGAGCCCCACATCGCAGGAAATTACGGGTTCGTCCTTCCCAAAAAATGCTTTTATTTCGTGTGTCGCGGTGGACCCGCAAAATGCCGATAGCATCGTAGTCTGTTTCTCCAACTATCATGTCATCAGTATCTTCGCCTCCAGCGATGGCGGTACCACGTGGCATAACGCCAGCGGGAACCTTGAGGAAAATCCCGATGGCTCCGGCGATGGCCCATCCGTTCGCTGGGTCACGATCGTTCATCAACATGGAGAAACGCTCTACCTTTGCGGGACGAGCGTCGGGCTTTTTTCCACAACCGATATTTCCGGTCCGAACGTAACCTGGCTGCCGGAGGGGACATCCACGATCGGTTATGCGATCGTCGAAAACATCGACGCGCGTCAGTCCGATGGTTTTGTCGCCATTGCAACTCAAGGGTCGGGAGTTTATACGACCAATGTCGTCGCTTCGCCGAATGCGGTAAAATCGACGACACCCACCGTATTTAATTTCACGATAACTCCGAATCCCGCTAAATCTATTGCAGTCGTCAGCATATCGAATGCGCCGGCAACCGTTTCAAAATTATCGGTACTCGATCTTTCTGGAAAAACGGTCTTTGCGGCAAAACCGCCGTTTGACGGACCGAATTACTCGCTCGATTGCTCGAAGCTGCGAGATGGGTCGTATTTTGTTGAAATTCAGGCTGGTGACGCCATCGAAACCAGACGACTTATTGTTATGAAATAGAGAGATTGTTATAAGAAAAAAGACTTAGCACGTTAATCCAAACACTATGAGCGACCAGGAAGTATTTTCCAATCCGGACGAAAATTCTGAGGACGACCAGACGGAACGTGAGCGCCGCATTCGCGAAGCGTTCGATTCGCTGCATCGGTCCAAAGGCGAACCGCTGAGCAAACGCGATGAAGAACGCGTCCTCGGCATTCGGCAGGCGCTTGCCACAGGCAATAAGGCCCTCGCCGAAAAACATCTCTCGGATGCAAAAAAGGAATCGAGCTGGCTCTACGAAGAACTAATGAAGCACCCGGAGATCTCTGCCATCATGCGGGAACTTAGCATCATGGGCTTCTAATCCTGAATTAGGCCGATTCCGCTGATTTGTTTTCCTGGGTTATTCGCCGATAATCTTGATCAGCACGCGTTTCTTTCGCTTGCCGTCGTATTCGCCATAAAAGATTTGCTCCCAGGGACCGAAATCGAGTTTCCCGTTTGTGATCGCGACGACAACTTCCCTTCCCATGATTTGGCGTTTCAGGTGCGCGTCCGCGTTGTCTTCGCCAGTTTTGTTGTGATCGTATTGTGAGATCGGGGCATGCGGAGCAAGCCGTTCGAGCCATCGCTCGAAATCCTTATGGAGTCCGCGCTCATCATCGTTGATAAAACAGGACGCCGTAATGTGCATCGGATTCACCAGCACAAGTCCTTCACGGACGCCGCTTTCATCGATCGCCTGCTGAACCTCATCGGAAATATTGACATAACCCCATTCGGTGGCGAGGTGCATCCAAAGCTCTTTTCGATAGGTCTTCATGGATTTACGAATTATTTATCGCCGATAGAACATTCAACGCTTCTTTGGTTTCCTTGACATCATGAGTACGAATAATATTCGCGCCATGCTGCGCGCCATAAACGGCAGCCGATACGCTTCCAGCCAAACGCATTTTTGGAGCCGGATTTCCACCCATCGCTCGCCCGATAGTCGACTTTCGCGAAACGCCAAGGACTAACGGCACACCCAGAGACAAAAAATATTCGTGATGCTTCAGGAGCTTTAGATTGTCCTCGTACTTTTTCGCAAACCCGATACCGACGTCCGCTAAAATCTCCTTTACTCCCGAAGAATACGCTGCCTGAACGCGTTCCTTCAAATACGTAGAGACGCTTTCGACGACATTCTCATATTTATATTCGTCCACGACCTGCTTTTGAAATTGTGGGCCATGGCCATGCATTAAAATAAGCGGAACACCCTGTATCGACGCGATTTTGAAGATATGGGGGTCATGCGTTCCCGCACTCACATCGTTTATCACGTCTGCCCCGGCACGGATCGCATGGTCTGCAACTTCCGATTTTTGAGTGTCGATCGAAATGAACGTCGTTGAGTTCTCCCGACGAAACCGTTCAATGACGGGAATAACTCGGTCGAGCTCTTGCTGAACGGAAACGGGGTCGGCCCCTTTGCCATAAGTAGCGCCGGGCGGGCGCGTCGATTCTCCGCCGATATCGATAATGTCCGCACCATCATGAACCATTGTCATGGCATGACGCACGGCGTCCGGCGGAGTAGGATACTCTCCGCCGTCGCTAAAGGAATCGGGCGTGACGTTAAGAATACCCATCACGAGCGGGCTCCGCCGCGAGAGAAGATCGGCAAGAGAACGCATCGCAGGGAAAAATTAGGCGCTGGCTTTTTTCGTGCGCCGTGACGATTTTGCTGCCGCTTTGGATTCGGTCTTACGGCGTTTTACGCGTTCTTCGGCGCGTTTATGTTTTTTGCGGACTTGTTTGGCTTTTTTATTCATGGAAATTTAGTTAGCGGCGCTATTATCATCCGGACCGGGCTTTTTGTTCCAGGTCACAATATATCCATCGTTTCGAATGAGCGATTGGATGTTCTCGAATTCCTTCACTTTCGGGAGTAACTGGGTCAGAAACTTGTGCAGCATGGAAAGGCGCTCGTTTTCACTTGTCACCGAAAGCAAGGCTTGCCGCTGCGGCGCTTCGAGCCCTGACTTTTGTGCGATCTTGAAGGACGGGAACCTGTTTTCGGCGTTCCAGAGCGACTCGTCCAAGGGATCGATCGTCCCTTTATACGCGATCTCCGTCAGCTCGTTAAAGAGATGGATCGTCTCTTCGGCCAGCTTCGTATCGCGTTCTTCGGGTTCGTCATCGAGCCACCGAATGGTCGCGAACGAGATTTGATCGGGGCCGTTTTGCTCGAATTCGAGCACTTCATAGCGGCGCTCGCCTTCGGTCACAATATCGATCTCGCCGTCGGAATGGCGTTCCAGCACTTCGACTACGCGCGCGGAACACCCGACCGCATGCAACTTGTCCTCTTCGACGAAATTAATTCCAAATGCCGAATGGTGCTTGAGCGATTCGTCGATCAGTTTTTTATACCGCTCTTCGAAAATATGCAGCGGCACCCGGCTCTCCGGGAAGAGCACGATGCCTAACGGAAAAACCGGTATGCGAGTGCGATTATTACTCACGATTCGATGAATTTATAAGATATTTTTTTTAGAAATAAATCCGTATCCAAACTCATTGTTCGTCCTGCCAGCATTCGTACCACGCCATCTGGATCGCCTCGAGTTTCGCTTCATTGGAAGCGTGCGGATCGTCTTCGAACTCTCCGAGTGCAATAACCCAGTCCCGAAGATCGGTAAATCGAACGGTCAACGGATCGACACCCGGATGGGCTTCCATCAGGGCTTCGGCAATATCTTCGCGGTCTGTCCAGTTCATGGTTGGAAATCGTTCGTGCTAAGTCCGGAATGTGGCGTAGGCTAACACTCCGCACTTAGCATGAAGCCTCTGCTAATGCGCTCCTTCGTGAAACAATTTCGCGATCGCAGGATTGAGTTGAGGAATTTCAACGATGTAATCGGTATCTTCCAGAATCTTGCATTGGCAACCGAGTCGCGATTCGAGCGCCAGGCCCTCGGCTTCGTCCAACTGATCGGCCTCGTCGTCTTCCATCTCCGGCAATCGCTCCATCCCCTGTTTGACCTTGACATGGCACGTAGAGCACGCGCAAACGCCTCCGCAGTTATGTTGCAGATCGATATTGTGCGCAAGTGCAACGTCCAGGAAGCTCTCGCCGAGGAGAGCTTCGCAGGTCACGTTCATCGGAAGAAACGTTACGGTAGGCAATTATCGCGCAATATATTTAAGGAACCGTTCATTGATCCGTCCCCAGTGCAGGCCGTTGATAAAATTATCGATATAGGCCGCGCGCTTCGGACCGTCCTTGTGGTAGTAGGCGTGTTCGAACACGTCGCACGCGATGAGTGGCACGGCACCCCAGACGGCGCCATAGTGGTGCTCGTCAACCAGCACGTTCTTGAGCTGCCCGGAACCCAAAGTATCGAATACCAGCAGTCCCCATCCGGACAGCTTGGCCGCAAGTGCAGTGGCTTTGAAATCGGTCTTCCATTCTTCGAACGATCCAAAATCGCGCTGGATCTGCTCATGAATTTCAACGCCGAACGCCGGATCGCCATCACCGCCGAGACATTCCCAATAGACATCGTGAAGGATCGTGCCGGAATGATTCCATGTCCAGCGGCGCTTGAGCTCCCCAAACGCGGAATAATTCCCATTCGCTTTCGCGGGATCGGCATCGAGGAGCGATTTCTCGATCTCGTTCAACTTATCGACGTAGCCTTTATGGTGCGTATTGTAATGCCAGTCGGCCGTTTCGGCATCGATCACTTTGGCCAGTACGGTCTTCGCCTCTTCGTCGGTATAGGGGCGTTTCTTCAGTTTGAATTCGGTTGCTTTCATGTGAGTAAAAGAATCGGTGAATGTCAAAGATCCGATCGTTGCGATCGAGATACGATAAAATATTACACTTGTTCTACGGTTTTGCCTTCGAGCGCTTCGGCGACGCTGGCATTCAGGATCTCCTGCGCCAGCGGTTCGGTCGCGCGCTCCAAAAGCTTCTGCTGTTCGACGATCGCCGCCGCGTCCTCGCTGTTAACGACCCGGCGCAACGCATACAGTGCATCGATCACATCCGCTACGTTGATCGTCTTGAGTTTTGCGGTGCTGATCGCAAGTTGACCGCGGCGTAATTGACCGAGAACCTTTTCTGTTGCCCCCAGAATGCGTTGCGCTTCCGTTTTCGCTTCTGCAAGGCGCCTCGCCGCAATATCCGCCGGCGCATGCTCGAGCGATTCACGCAGCATTCGTGAAATTTCTTCTTCGGAAAGTCCGTACGAAGGCTTTACTTCGACCTGCTGTTCCGTTCCGGTATGGGTTTCGCGCGCGCGAACTTGCAAAATCCCATCGGCATCGATCAAAAAGGTCACATCGACCTTCGGCGCGCCTGCCGGCATCGGCGGAATCCCTTTCAGGGTAAACGAGGCCAGATGGCGGTTGTCCTTTACAAAATCGCGCTCGCCCTGAAAGACGTTGATCTCGACGCCCGTTTGATTATCGGCAAACGTCGTATACGTCTCGGTAACTTTTGTTGGGATCGTGGTATTGCGGGGAATGATCGTGCTCATCATGCCGCCCATGGTTTCGATCCCCAGCGAAAGCGGCGTGACATCGAGCAGCAAAATATCTTTTGTCGATCCGGCAAGAATATCCGCCTGAATGGCCGCTCCCAGGGCAACGGTCTCCTCCGGATTCAACTCATCGTGCGGTTTGCGTTTGAAAATTTCCTTTACGAGCGCTTTTACCATCGGCATGCGCGTGGCGCCGCCGACGAGGACAACTTCATCGATCTCATCGGCGCGGAGCCTGGCATCGCGAAGCGCATCTTCGCAGGGTTTCCGCGTCCGTTCGATAACACTTTTGGCAAGCCGTTCGAATTCCTGGTACGGAAGGTTCCGGCGGTACGCGATCCCCGACTCGGGCAGATCGATCTCGATCATAACGTGCGGCTGGGACGAAAGCGCGATCTTCGCCCGCTCGGCAATGCTGCGGATCTTTTGCAATTGTTCGGGAGTCGGCACGAACGCCGGCGTCATATGCTGGATCTGCGTGATAAAGAGTTCCATGAGCCGCCGATCGATGTCATCGCCGCCTAAGTACGTATCGCCATTCGTTGAAAGGACTTCGAAAATGCCGTTCGTGATCTTAAGGATGGAAATATCGAACGTTCCGCCTCCGAGGTCGTAGACGGCGACGATGCCTTCTTTCGTTTTATCGAGACCATACGCAAGCGCGGCGGCCGTGGGTTCGCTAAGAATACGAAGGACGTCCAGGCCGGCCAGGCGCCCGGCATCTTTGGTCGCGTGACGCTGGGCATCGTTAAAGTACGCCGGAACGGTGATCACGGCTCGAGTGACCGGCTCGTTAAAGAACGATTCCGCGCGCTGCTTCAGCTCTTTCAACACGTAGCTCGAAAGCTCGATCGGCGTATACAGTTGCTTGCCGATCTGAATGCGAACGAGCCCTTCATCCGCGGGAACTAACCGATAACCCAGCAACCCCGATTCTTTCTTTACGTCCTGAAAGGACTTTCCCATCAGGCGCTTTACGGAATAGACGGTATGCTGGGCGTCCTGCATGGAGCGTTCGCGTGCCTTGTTGCCGATAGCGACGACATCGCCATAATCGTTGAGCGTGACGACGGAGGGGACGAGCTTTCCGTCGGCTCCTTCGATGATCTTGGCCGTTCCATGATCGATCCATGCAACGAGCGAGTTCGTCGTACCAAGATCGATACCGATCACGCGACCGGCGTGGCCATTGTTCTGACCTGGGATCTGAATATTAAGCGGCATTCGGTTGGCAAATAAATATCAATATAGTTCTGGAAATAACGTTCGCTCCGCGCACTCGATGGCGATATGGATGACCTTAATATGAAGTTCCTGGATCCGGTCGGACGTCTCGCCTGGAACGATAATCGGAATATCGCACAGCGCTGCTATTGCACCGCCGCCTTTGCCCAGCAATCCGACGACCTTCATCCCTTTTCGCTTTGCGGCCTCCGCGGCCAATATCAAATTTTTGCTATTGCCCGAGGTTGTGATCGCAAGGAAGACATCGTCTTTCTCGCCGAAAGCATCGACCATCCGTTCGAACACGTGTTCGAATCCGTAATCGTTCGACGTGCAGGTGAGGTGCGAAGGATCGCTGAATGCCAGCGCCGGCATTGGTTTTCGGTCCTTACGGTACCGGCCGGTCCACTCTTCGGCGAAGTGCATAGCATCGCAATGGCTCCCGCCGTTGCCGGCGGAATAAACTTTGTGGCCGCCCCCGAATGTGCGCGCGAGCAGATCGACAAATTTCTCGACCTGTCCTAGATTCTCAGCGTCACTCGTGAAACGAGTGAGTACGTCCTGGGCTTCGCGGAAGCTGATGGCGATGTGGGGGTTAGGCATGAAAAGACTTGATTATTCGTGGCAAGATAGCTTCGATTGTTTTCAGATATTTCCGACTGCAACGCAGAAGTCTTAATTGATAGACGCCTTTCGTGGTCAAGATTCCAACATCGAATTCATGAGTAAGTACACCCTTCTCACCCCTGGCAACTATGTAAAAAGAGTCTGTCAGGATTGCGGAATCAATGATGAGAGGTTCCTTTATGCCGCTGTGCGGTGTTATCTCGGGTGTTTTCCAGGCTTGATACAGGTCACGCAATGATATAGAACTGTCGGCTCTGAAAATGATTATAGGAAATGAATTTAGAGGAAAAATCCTTGGGGGATGTATGGAATCCACAATGTGGTAGTATTCTACGTCTGAAAAAAATCCAGGAAATGATCCATTTGAGTCAACTTCTTTCCCATCGTAGTAATCAGGAAGAGCAACCGAAAAATCAAGGTCCGAATGCGTTTTCCACGGTCGCTCAACAGAAGCAATTAGAGCATTTTGAGCGAAGCCTCTATCGCTCAAGGAAGCAATACCGATAATTGAAAGCAGCAATGCCAGGCTATTCATCTTAATGCTGTATAAACGCCGGCTTGCCTTGCCGGGCGGCGGTGACGGAAATGCGCAGCGTTTCGAGATACGCGCGCTCGCTGATTAGCTGCGCAATGCGTCCCAATTCTTCTTTTTCCCTATCGGAAAGCTGTGCGGGGTCCGTCGGGTGCATCGCGATGTCCCATGTGCGTGCGAGGCGGTCGCGTTCTTCGTCGATCGCTTTACGTTGCGTTTCGAGTCCTTCGGTGATTGCAACAAGTTCGGACATTGCCTCCTGTTTCGTTTCGCGGTCGGTCGCCGCTTCGAACTCCGCGATCTTTTCCTGCGCCTCCATCACGGTCATCAGGAGTCCCGGCGGAACGCTCTTCTGGTCGGCAACGGAAAACCCATAAAGTTCCAATAGGTGTTTCGCCCTCGGAATCGGTTCCCGAAGAGTACGGTAGGCTTCATTGATATCGCTCGATTCTGCGAGGGCCTGCTCGCGCCGTTCGGACTCGGCGCGGACATGCCGATCCGGGTGCGACGACGATTGCAATTGGTAGAATCGCTTTTCGAGCCGCTCGCGATCGATCCCGAAGGTCCGGTCGATGCCGAAGGTGAGGTAATGGTCCATGGGAGCAAAAATGAATGATGAATTTGTGAATTCTGAAAAGGAGTGGAGAGCACGGGTCTCCGTCCTCGTTTCCTCATCGCTAATTCATCACGGCCCGGGTCACGCGCCGAAAGAACTTCCGCAGCCGCAGGTCTTGGTCGCGTTCGGGTTGTTGAACACGAAGCCGCGTCCGTTCAGGCCGTCGGTAAAGTCGAGTTGGGTTCCCGAAAGATAGAAGAGCGACTTCGGATCGACGAAGATCCGAATGCCCTCCTTCAGAATGACTTTGTCGTTCTCGCGCTGCTCGGCATCGAATCCGAGCGAGTACGAAAGGCCGGAACATCCGCCCCCTTTGACGCCAACGCGGAGGCCGTAGGTCTCCGGGATCTTATTCGCTTCCATGATCTTCTTTACCTCGCTCGACGCCTTTTCGGTCAGCGTGATCTCGTTCTCGAGATCGGTAAACGCCTGCTCGACGGTCGTTTCTTCGAGCGAAGGCATGGTCATTACATCTGACATGTGGTTCTCCTTAAAAAATCAATTGTTACGCCATGGATTCCACTGGAACCGTGGCCTGTTTTTTCTTAAAATCTTCGATCGCCGCTTTGATCGCATCTTCGGCGAGCACCGAGCAATGAATTTTCACGGGCGGTAAATTCAGTTCCTGCACGATCGTCGTGTTCTTGATCGCGTAGGCCTCATCGACCGTCTTGCCTTTGATCATTTCGGTCGCGAAGGAACTCGAGGCGATCGCCGAGCCGCAGCCGAATGTCTTGAACTTCGCGTCCTCGATCACGCCCGTTTCAGGATTGATCTTAAGCTGAAGCCGCATCACGTCCCCGCATTCGGGAGCGCCGACGAGGCCCGTGCCGACGTTCGCATCTTTCGGGTCCAGCGTTCCGACATTACGCGGATGCTGATAGTGATCGATTACTTTTTCTGAGTATGCCATAATGTTCTCCCAAAGTGTAGAGCGTTAGCTCATAACAAGTATTTAGCTCTTAACAATTTTTTCTTGCACTGGAAGCGCAGATTAAATCGAAGCGCACGCGGAAGCATGCGCTCCATTTGCTACTTTTTCATCCACGGCGGCGGAGCGATCTTCGGCTTCGGCGAAACTTCGCTGACGCCTTCCGATTTTTTCTCGCCCGGTTCCGGCTTGTCGTCGGTCCCCGCTTGCGGGTCGCGATGAAATTGATATTCTCGCTCTCCGGGCTTGAATGGTCGACCGTCCAGATGTCCCGGCTCCGCATTCTTTGGCGGAGCGATCGGCAGGATCAGTTCGGCAACGCGGTTTCCATCGGGCGACTCGTCTCCGCCTTTCAAAATTGGCTCGGCGTCGCTGCCGATCTCTGCCGGCGATGCCTGCACGGCCGCTTCGAGTGCCGCATCGGCATTGACCGGAAGTGGCGCACCGTGGATCGTGAGCATCGCGTATGTACCGGCGGCCGGCGTTTTCCATTCGGGATATTCCAAACAAAACGCCTGATTGTTCACGGGCCGCAAAATGCCTTCCGTCGTATAGCGTTCTACGATCTCATGCGCCATTCGTTCCGCTTCGGGAAGCGTGATCGGCGAGCGTTCCACGGCATCGAAATAATCGCGTACGGCGAACTGAATGTCCCGAAAAAACAGGTTCGACTTATGGAATACCGGTTTCCGGGTCCGCCGCATAAAGCCAAGCAGGACTTCCGGATTACCAAAGTATTTTTCCACGATCTTTTCCGTTCTTGCCATTCAGTGCGCTGCCCATTCGATCTTCTTCAAATCGATTCCTGCTTTCGCCATCTCATACAGTGGCGACATCTCGCGCAAATGCCTGACCGCTTCGACCACCTGCCGGACGGTGTAATCGCATTCTTCCTGCGTATTGAATCGGCCAATGCCGAAGCGGATCGATGTGTGCGCCAGGTCTTCACCGACGCCGAGCGCCTTGAGTACGTAACTCGGTTCTAAACTTGCAGACGTACACGCGGAACCCGAAGAAACCGCAATATCTTTAATTCCCATCATCAGCGCCTCGCCTTCGACGAAGGCAAAGCTGACATTCAGGTTCCCAGGCAGACGCCATTCGGGTTTGTCGAGCGGATCGGGGCCATTGATGTAAATTTCATCGAGCTCGGCCTGGAAATCCATCCACATCTTGTCGCGCATGGATTGAATCCGCTTCGTATCGCTCGCCATGTCCGAAATACAAATTTCGAGCGCCTTTGCGAGGCCGACGATGCCCGGCACATTCAGCGTTCCGGAACGCATCCCGCGCTCATGACCCCCGCCATCCATTTGCGAAGCGAGTTTCACGCGCGGGGACTTCTTGCGAACATAGAGGGCGCCGACACCCTTCGGTCCATAAATTTTGTGGCCCGAGATCGAAGCCAGATCGACATTCATCTTCTGGACATCGAAGGGAATTTTTCCGACCGACTGTGTCGAATCGGTATGGAAGATCACCCCTTTTTCGTGGCACAGCTTGCCGATGGCTTCGATATCCTGAATGACGCCGATCTCGTTGTTTGCGTGCATGATCGTGACAAGCACGGTCTTATCCGTGATCGCGTCGCGCAGCATATCGAGATCGACAAAGCCCTCTTTCGAGACCTGCATATACGTGACGCGATGACCCTTGCGTTCGAGCGCTTTGCAGGTATCGAGTACCGCTTTGTGCTCGGTTGTCAGCGTGATCATGTGATCGCCCTTCGAGGCGTACATTTCCGCGATCCCTTTGATCGCCAGATTATCGGATTCGGTCGCGCCACTGGTAAAGACGATCTCTTTCGGATCGGCATGGATCGAGCGAGCGATCGTTTCGCGTGCCCAATCGACGGCCTCCTCCGCTTTCCACCCGAAGGAATGATTCCGGCTCGCCGCATTCCCGAAGTATTCGATAAAATACGGTTTCATCGCCTCGAAGACCCGTTCGTCCATCTGGGTCGTGGCGTTATTGTCTAAATAGATTGGTAACTTTACCATTTTTTCTCGTCCAAACTTTAAAGTAGTTGAGCAATCGTTACCGAACTCAGGACCTGCTCCATCTGCTCCTGCAATTTATGCATCGGGCCTTTGATGGTACAGACGGCTTCCCGCGAACAGCATTCCGTTTCCGAAGTACATTCGGTAATCGAACTTTGCTCTTCCAGGGCTCCAACGACACGGTTAACAGGAATTTCCTGAGGAGCAAGCATCAGGCCATAGCCCCCCCGGACCCCCTGGCTCGAATAGAGCACGCCGTCCCGTTTCAGGTCCTGCATGATCTTCGCAAGCAAGTCGTACGAAATACTGTTCTCGTCCGAAATCTCGCGTACGGTCGCCACATCGCCTGTTTTGGCGAGGTGCTGCAGGGCCACAAGGCCGTATTCAACCCGTTTCGATAACCGGAGCATTGCTTGTTGAGACAGGCAACGTTATATAGGACTAAAAAAGTCCTACTTGCCATAAGAAATTTTTCATTGTGATTTTATTTTATGCACCTTTCGAAATTCCATAAAAGCCATGGCCCCTGTCACAACTTTGCCCGAACGAACTGTCGAACTTGAAGAAATTTCCACTCTCGAACGGGAAGAACTCCTCGCTTCGCCCTGCACGCTCGGACCGGCAGAGGGCGAGCCAGATTCGAATCCCGCACTGCGCGGCGCTACAAAAGCGATATTAGAGGCTGTAGGCGAAGATCCTGACCGTGTCGGGCTTTGGCGAACGCCACACCGCTCGGCGCTAGCTTGGGAGTTTCTCACAAGCGGCTATACTGCCAATATCGAAAAAATTCTGAACGGGGCAATTTTCGAGGAAAAATATGATGAAATGGTCGTCGTGAAGGACATTGACTTTTTTTCGATGTGCGAACATCATTTGCTTCCGTTTTACGGACGTGCTCATATTGCGTATATTCCGAATGGAAAAATCGTCGGCCTTTCGAAACTACCGAGGATTGTCGAAATTTTCGCTCGCAGACTGCAGGTACAAGAACGAATGACGCGCCAGATCGCCGATACGATAACCCATTACCTGGATCCGACCGGGGTCGCGGTAATTTGCGAAGCGCGCCATTTATGCATGATGATGCGGGGCGTCCAAAAGCAAAACTCGGTGACGACAACGAGCGCTATGCTCGGGGCTTTCAAGCAGCCACAAACACGGGCAGAATTCATGACACTTATTGGGACAAAACTGGCGTAACAGCGCCACCGAATTTTTTTATGACTGGCGGTTCCTGCTCATCGGGACTCTGCTGGTGGTGGGCAAAGGTAAGAGCCAGGAAATGACCTTGCACATAGAACCTTAGAGACTCAAATCGAGGAAGCTTTTGGGACAGTCCCGCGTTAGCCCTGCGCACATAATCGCTGATTCGAATAGACCATAAACGATCCGATTTTCGAAACAGAACCTCGTAAACAGCCGTACTTCGCCCTTCATGGCACAGTCGATCCCCCTCGCTCCTTCCAAAACTACTGAGACTTTATCCAATGGCCGAACCAAAGGCGCGAGCGATCATGCATCGCAGCACGCCGCTGCCTTAGAACAGAAAATTCGCAATAAAACCGCGAAGATCGGGGTAATCGGCCTCGGGTACGTTGGACTGCCCCTGGCAATCGAGTTCGCGCGAAAAGGATTCGAGACCGTCGGCATCGATCTCGATAGAACAAAGATCTCCTCACTTCAAAAAGGCAAGAACTATATCCAGGATATTCCGGATGCGCATGTGGCCGATGTGGTGAACAATGGGAGCTTTCGTGCGCAGGCGGATTACTCGAATGCTCGGACACTCGACGCGATCTATATTTGCGTTCCCACACCGTTCACGACGAATAAAGATCCCGATATTACGTATATTACCAGCGCCGTCGAGGAATTGGCGAAAGAACTTCGTGACGGGCAGCTAATCATTCTTAAATCGACAACGTTCCCTAATACGACCGAAGGGACCGTCCAACCCATCCTCGAAGCAACCGGCAAAAAAGTAGGGGAGGATTTTTTCCTCGCGTTCTCTCCGGAGCGCATCGATCCAGGAAACCAAAAATGGACGACGGCGAACACGCCGATCGTGGTCGGCGGCGTTACCCCGGCTTGTACGCGGCTTGCGGTGCTTGCGAACGAACAGATCATCGAGCATGTGATCGCGGTTACCTCTCCCAAAGTTGCGGAGATGGAAAAGCTGCTGGAGAATATTTTCCGCTCGGTGAATATTGCGCTCGTCAACGAACTCGCAAAGCTCTGCGACCGCATGGGCGGAATCAGCATGTGGGAAGTCGTCGATGCCGCCGCGACGAAGCCCTTCGGCTATATGCCGTTCTATCCGGGTCCAGGCATCGGCGGACATTGCATTCTCATCGATCCTTACTATCTTTCGTGGCAGGCACGCGCTTACGATTTTGAAACGAACTTTATCACGCTCGCGGCCGAAACGAACGAGTCGATGCCGTTTTATGTGAAGGACCTTGTCTTTAAAGCTATCGCGGATCAACCCATTCGCTTGCGCGACGCGAACATTTTAGTTCTCGGCGTCGCTTTTAAGCGGGACGTCGATGACACGCGGCACTCCCCGGCGATTCGCGTCATGGAAATTCTTATGCAGGAAGGCGTCAGCCAGATTTCGTATTGCGATCCGTTCGTCGAAAAGCTATGGGTAAGTGGCCGCACCTTCGAAGCACAAACGCTCGACGAACAAACGCTTGAAGCGGCGAACGTCATCATCATTACGACCGATCACACGCAATGGGACTACGAGTTCATCGCTCGCCATTCGACCGCTCTCATCGATACACGCAATGCGACGAAGCATGTCAACGACCCAAAGCTTCGGGCAAAGATTCAACTGTTAGGAAGCGGAAAAGCCGCACACTTACCTTAATACAGTTTGCAGAAACTTTGAATGGATTCCAAACCATCGCTTGAGAAAATAGCGACGTAGGAACCGGTGGGAAATGACGCGATATCTATCCGCTGAACCGAGTTTGGCGAAACCATACTCTGAAGTACTTTTCTTCCCAATGCATCGAAAACCGTGATCTGCGCGTGGCTGGGATTCGGGTTCCGAATAAAAAGTTCTGTCGAAGCCGGATTCGGGTAGATTGCGAATGAATTTTCCTGAGTTGGTCCCGTGGAAACACTGCTTTTCTCACCAAGCGATTTGATAGACCAGTGACTTTCCTCATTGTCTGTAACGCAAAACTCTTCCGCTTGGCTGCCAAAATTGCAGATAAAACGCGGAACTTCTGCCCACGTGAATCCTAATCCACGAGAATGGGAACGGAAAAGAGCGGTGCCCAATGAGATCGGGTCTGACGCCGTTCCTGAAACATTTTGGATATCAATATCGACCGAATTTCCATGAGGAACAATGGAATTGAGAAGCCATCCGTTTGAGGGTACATACGATGCATAACTTGCGACGGAGGAATCCCAGCTATACGTAAACTGAAAACCCGTTATGAATGGCCAAAGCGAATCGATATTAAGTGCAGGGCTTACATCCACAAAAAGAGGGAGCGAATCGATCTCGCCAAAGTACGCAGCAACAACGGCGCGATGCAGCGTGAATTCTTGCGAAAGGAACGATGCGGTTCCGAGCAGCGCAATCGATGTGTCTCGTTGGCCGGCTCCAAGATTATAAGCAAGATGTAGGACTCCCGAATCGGTTGTCCTGATCCCGGAATAGCTAACAGCAATACTATCAAACACGCCCAGATTCCGCGGTCCGAGTCCTGAGTTTGGAAGCGTGAATGCTCCGGAACCCGTAATCCATACCGAGTCGAGTACGCCGCCAGATACCTCGCAGCCAAGAATGCCGATGGGAATTGTTGTGTCGGTACCCGTACAAGATTGTTGAGCCAGGCGCGCTGTATCCGGGATCGCCAATCGATTCGGCCCTCCGTTATTCAAATTTTCCGTGTATTCGTAGAGCGTTCCGGGAGCCTGATCGTCGAATCCGAAAACATGCAATTCGCACTGAGATTGCAGAACAGAAAACCAGCTATCGTGGTAGGCACTCGGGCCGCCAATGGAAACCCAGGTTTGGCCGCTATCGGTGGAACGATAAAACCCACCTTTATGGGTTGGGTCTTGTTGAATACCGTCGTAACTTACCTGGAAAATCAACACATTCTCAGCGATTCCATCGAAGCCGCCGGTAGGTAGGTAGGGGAACAGAGTTAGGCTCGTCCAGCTTTTGCCAAAATCCGTTGACCGGAAAACTTGAGCGGAATACGGCGAACCATCGGTCGGACCTTCCGGGGCGGCATAAAAATTCGGCGTGCCTTCAATACCATAAAGGCCCCATGATTCGACGTTGAATGAGGAATTATTCCATGTTACGCCACCATCGGAGCTACATAGCCAGTCCTGGCTGCGGAAATCGCTGATTGCGCCATGCAGGGCGTCCACGAAGCGCACGCAGTTTGTGCTGCTTGGGAGCGAATTCGTAAAAGTAGCTCCGCCGTCCGTCGATAAATGCCCATGGTTGGATAGATCCGTTACAATCATTGCATGCGCTGTCATAGCGATTGCGGTTCCAGAACCAATGAGCGGCGTTTCGTTCCATGTCAAACCGCCGTCCGAGGTCTTCCAGAGTGCACGATTACCAGATCCACCCCAGCAGGTCATGGCCAGCCATCCATTGATAGAATCGGTCATTACGATATCGCCGATCTCCCCGGCGTAACCTGACGGGATCGAGCACTGCATCCATGATTTGCCGCCATCGGTTGTTTTGTAAAGACCGACAGCCTGAGGGGAAAGCCAGCCTGGCGTTAGGCCGAGCCCGACAAAGCCGGTATCCGGATTCAAAAATTTGGCGATACAAATATAGCCTGGAAAAGTCGAAAGCTTTTGCCAGGATTGCGCAACAGAATCGCCATTACAAAGAAATTGAACGGCTGAAACAATCATCATCAGCCGCAGAAGCGATCGCCGAACATGTACCGGAACCCTCGTGCGTATTCGCATTGCTTAAACCCTCCGGCAAATAACACGGGAAGGACTTGTTTGTTACATGCTGCATTAAAGGCGTTGCTAACGATAGGGTTCAAGGAATTTGTCCGGGACTAAACTAATTTCAAAAAACACCGTACTCGCATTTTTGCTGATTCTCCAATATATGAAACGTATTCTCTTCGTGGTAGGCGCCCGGCCTAATTTTATGAAGGTCGCACCGGTCCTCGAAGCCGTAAAAAAGAGCGGCAAATTCGAGTGTACACTCGTCCACACGGGGCAGCATTACGATGCGAATATGTCGGACGTTTTTTTCCGCGATCTCGATATGCCGCAACCCGACCGGTTTTTGGGAGTTGGCTCCGGTTCCCATGCGGAGCAGACGGCTAAGGTCATGATCGAAATGGAGAAGCTGCTTGGCGAAGAAAAGCCCGATCTTGTCATGGTAGCCGGCGATGTGAATTCCACGCTCGCAACGGCACTTGTTGCTGCGAAGGGGGGAATTCGGCTTGCCCATATTGAATCCGGTTTACGCTCGTTCGACCGCAACATGCCGGAGGAAATTAACCGTATCGTTGCCGATGAATTTTCCGACTTTTGTTTTGTGACCGAGCCCAGCGGGTTAAAAAACCTTGAGCACGAAGGAATCGAAAATAAGAAAGTCTTTTTCGTCGGTAATACGATGATCGACTCGGTGCAAAAATATTTACCTAATGCACGTGAGCGGTTTCCGCAACTTGCGAAAAAATACAACATCGAGGGAAAAAAATATGCGCTCGTTACCCTGCACCGGCCAAGTAATGTTGACGATATGGCCTCATTATCGCGCTTCGTGGAGCTTTTTGAGCGGATGGAAGCGTTCACGCCCCGAATCTTATTTCCTGTTCATCCACGGACCCGGAAGCGCCTCGAAGAATTTGGCCTGGCCGAACGCACTGCGCAGAATACAACGCTTGCGCTCATCGATCCGGTCGGCTATCTCGATTTTCTGGCCCTGCAGGATCAGGCCGGCGTCGTGCTGACGGATTCGGGGGGCATTCAGGAGGAGACGACCGCGCTCGGAACGCCATGCATTACGCTCCGTGAAAATACTGAGCGGCCCGTGACGGTCGAACAGGGAACCAACGAGTTACTCGGGTTGAATTTTGACCGTGTACTCGAGGATACGAGGCGCGCCCTGCGTGGGAACTGGAAATCGCACGCAGTGCCAGATCTTTGGGACGGCCATGCCGCCCAGCGCATTGCAAAAATTTTAGAAGAACGACTTTGAAGAGCAACAGGACCATTTTTTTCTTCTTTCTGGCAGCCCTTGCCGCTCCTACGCTGCACGCACAAGTGACGTCGCCGATGGGAACGCAAAGTTCGATCCCGAAACTCGGTTCAGAGAAGACCATGCAGCCACCCTCTGCCACAGAATCAATGGCCTTCGAAAGCAGTATCGACCCGACCGAATATCATTTGGGACCCGGCGATGTGCTACAATGCCGTTTCTGGACGAGTGGCGATGCATACTATCCGGTCATTTCGTCCGACAATATGCTGCTCATTCCTAATTTGGGAGCATTCGATGTTCGTGGCAAGACGCTGGCGGAAATTCAAACGGAAGTTCTGGAAAAAGCCAACGAGTCCTTCGCAAGAACGAAGTCGCAGAGTGGCGGCCCACCAATCACACTCGCGCTTTACCAGCCGAGAAAAATTTATGTGAAGGTCGAAGGGGACGTTGCGATGCCTGGCCTCTACGCGCTTTCTTCGGCCACCCGTGCGGACCTGGCGGTCGATCTCGCGAATCATGTCGACCCTGCGCTCGAGCAGCACGATCCTGGAACGGAAAAGCAGCGCGAAATGGAAGAGAATGGAAAGAAACATTTGGAATCTATCTTCGGCGAGCGCGAAGTGGCTCCGGCCAGTGAACGGTATATTACCGTTACCCATGGCGATGGGACCTCCGAGCGTGTCGATCTCGTGCGCTACAATTCGACGCATGATCCCAAAGCGGCTCCCCCCCTTCGCGAAGGAGATGTCATTCTGGTCCCCTTTCGCGACTTGCGCGCGCCATCTCTTGGGGTCTATGGCGCGGTCCAGGCGGCAGGCGATTTTGAATTTGTCCGGGGAGATTCGCTTTCCGCTGCAATTCGATACGCATTCGGCCCTTCGGCCGATGCCGATCTTCACCACGTGGAAGTTACCCGTTTAAGCGACAATGGATCAACCGATCCGACGGTTTACGATCTTTCTGCAATCGTCGCGCATCGCGTCCCCGATGTTGCGCTGGAACCGAACGATCGCATTGTAGTCCGTTTCCTTCCGGAATCGCATAAAGCGGCGGTGGTCGCGGTCCGTGGTGAAGTCGCGGAACCCGGAGTCTATCCGATCACCGATGGACAAACGACGCTTTCAGAAGTTATCCGTGAAGCCGGTGGCCTCACACCGGCAGCATATCCGACCGGAGGTGAAATTTTACGACATGGTTCTGATGAGCGACTTACGGCCGGAACACCTGAAGAAATTTCGAAAATAACTCGTCTCGAGAATCTTGGCGTTTCGGACACGATCAACTTCCAGCGCCAGATGTCCATTCGGCCGCCCGTCGTTGTGACCGATATGGATCGGCTCTTTGTGCAGAATGATCACTCTCAGGACGTGACATTACGTGATGGCGACGAGATCGAAATTCCGAAACAGCCGACGACCGTCTATGTCTATGGCTTCGTAAATAATGCCGGCTATGTGCAATACCAGGAAGGCGCTTCCCTGAAATATTATATTTCACAGGCCGGTGGTTATGCGAACGGTGCCGACAAATCTCAAATGGCGGTGATCAAGCTTCGGACAAAAGCATGGATGGACCCCAGCGATACGAAGATCGAACCTGGCGATGAAATTTTTATTCCAAAGGTTCCAGACTTGCCCGAAAATTACACGACACAGAATATTCAAACGATCGCCGGTCTTGTCTTTGGCCTTGGAGGCTTGATCACTGGCTTATATTTGACCTTCCTTAAAAAGTGACGGGTGCATAAACTCTCACGTGTTCTCGTAATTGCAGCGCTTGCCAGCTTAGCAATGCACGCTCCGGCGTTTGCGCAGGCGCTGACATCTGCCCCCCATATCGGCGTCGAGCAGGTACCGCTCGGCGACCCGGTGTACGACTTTCTACGCCATCTTTCGGTCCTTGAAGTGATCGAAGGATATTCGGAGGCTCAACTCCCGATTTCGGAATTTGAAGTCGCGCAATTCTTACGCCAGGCGGACACTTCCAACAGACTTTCAAATGCAGAGCACGATCTCGTACGAAAATATCTTCGTACGTACGCACATGAGCCGCGCGAGGCTGTGACGATGTTTCCTTCCCATGAGGCCGAGCCACTCTTTTGGAGTGGCATTTTTACCGATAAAGATAAATATCTGTACCAATGGTACGATGATTTCACTCGATCGGACCTCTTCATCCACGGTATCGCGAGCTTAGAACTTCGACATCGTACCAGTCCCGATGATGCGTCCGTCCTCCTGGGAAATATCGGCGGACGCTTTTCCGGAACGCTTAGTGGGCGCGTTGGCTATTTTATGCAGACGACGAACGGTGAGAAATTCGGGAATTCCCAGCTTGCTCTCGAAGATCCTTCCCTGGCAAAGAACCACGATCTCGCCGATTTTTCCCAGCAGTTTTTCGATTTTACCTCGGACGAGCTGACATACAATAACGACTGGTTCACCGGGAAATTGGCCCGCGAAGCGATCTCCATCGGAGGCGGCTTCCAGAACGACGATGTGATCCTCTCTCCAAATGTTCCTTATTTCAATTTTATTAGTTTGGCCGCGCATGTCGATGCCGTTCGCTATCAAATGATTTATGGATCGCTCGTGCAAGACACGTTTAGCATCGAACCGCCGTACCCGTTGAAGCTTATCGCCCTGCATGACCTGACGTTCGACATCGGCCGGCATTTCGAACTTGGGTTTACGGACATTATGGTCTTTACCGAGCGGTACGAACTTGGATATTTAATTCCATTTTCGTTTTTAAATACCGTAAAAAAGGGTCTTGACGATCAGGACCGCGACAACGCCCTGCTTGCTACGCACACCCTGTGGCAGGTGGCACCGGGTGTGGAACTTCGCGGTCAGGCATTGCTCGATGATTTTGTTGCCAGCAAAGTCGGGACCGGCTATTGGTCGAACAAATGGGCGTGGCAGGCGGGCGGTATGTGGGCCGGTGCGTTCGGGATTCCCGATCTCGACTGGGAAGCCGAGTGGATCCGTGTCGAGCCTTATACCTACACACACTGGGATACGGCGGGTTCGTACTCGACCTCACAAACGCTGCTCGGGGCACAGATCGGACCGAACTCCCAAAGCTTTTGGTCGAAACTTCGATGGGCCCCAAGCGAGAAGTGGATCTTTTCTTTGGAGGGGCAACTCGTCGAACGAGGCGAAAACCTCTACGACTCGACCGGCAATTTGGTCTACAATGCCGGCGCGGACTATCGCGTCAGTATGAATGCGCAGGGCGCTCCGAATGACACGCATTTCCTTGCCGGCCGCCGTCTGAATATCTTCACGATTACTGCCGATATTGAATTCGAACCGTGGCGTGGACTAACTTTCTTTATGAGCGGAACAAAGAAGAGCGTCGATTACTTAACTGAGATTCCTCAAACTCCAGGAATGGACCTGACCGGTCTTTCCATATCTCAGGCACCGCGAGAACTGCCGGAGACACTCGTCGCTATTGGCGCCCGCGCGCTGTTTTAATACATACTCCATGGACGCAACCAGAACTGAAACGCCGCTTTCCTCCGCTCACGCCGCCGTAGGAGGTACTGTTCCATTGCTTTCAGAAAATCATTCAACGCTTAGTCCTGCACGCAAGGCCTGGGTCGAGAATGTCGCGATTCTTTTACGGCATAAATGGCTGATTCTTGGAGTTTGCGTTGCGGTTACAGCGGGAACTGCATGGTATGCCTTTACGCAAATGCCCAATTACTACAAGGCTCGGGCCGTGGTACTGCCGGCGCGGCATCAGGGCGGCGCACTCGATAATATCACATCTGGTATCGCCGGAAGCTTGAAGGATCTTGGCCTTTCGAAGCTTGGAATGGGCGGCGGTGAGGACAGTTACACTCCGCTATCGCTCCTCCAAAGCCGCGAGCTAATGGAAAAAATTGTCCGGGAGTATAACTATGTCTCAATCTATAAGGAAAAAAACATTCCTGATGCGGTGGACGATTTTTCGAAGCACCTGGACGGCGAACAAAGCGAAGAGGGGAATTTTATTATTAGCTTCGAAGATACCAGTCCACGCCGCGCGGCCGAAGTGGCGAACGTCGTCGTTCTGGAACTCAACAACATCAACACGCGCCTTGCCAAGGACGAAGCAGAGCACAACATAACGGCCGTCGCGGCGCGATACAATCGAAACCTCTCTGACCTGGACACAGCGGAAAAAGCGTTCCTCGCTTTCCAGAAAAAATATGGGATCTATTCGCTCACGGAACAGGCTCGTGCAGAAATGACAGCCGTGGCCGATCTTGAGGAACAAAAGACCGCTGCGGAAATTCAGCTCGAGAATGCTAAAAAATTATACGGTTCGAATTCGAGCGATGTGAATGTCTATCAAACGACTATTGCCGAACTCGAATCGAAGCTCGGTCAAATGAACGCAGGAATGGACGAAAAAGCGAGTTCCTTCGTACCAACGAATGTCCTTCCGGAAGTCGCGATCCAATACCTTAGCCTGATGCGCGAATTCGAGATCCAGAGCAAGCTAAAAGCATTTTTGTTGCCTGCCTACGAAGAGGCGAAGCTCGACCAGGAAAAAAACCTGTATGGCTTTGTAACGCTCGATAGCGCAACAGTGCCGGTCCATAAATCCGGCCCACATCGTTCCATCATTTTGCTGGCGGCCTTTATCGGAACGGCGGTCGTGATGTCCGTCGTGCTGCTCTTGCTCTCGGGCTCACAGGAACTACGCACGAATTTCGCTCGGGACCGTCAGCGTCTGGGAATTTAATGTCTCTCCTCACCGCAGATCCCGTTTTCGCAAGTTCTGGTCCGCTGAGGATTCGGGTTCCGCGCGGAGCGTTCGAGCTATCGATTCGGAACCAAATCCTGATTGGAATTGGAGTGACGCTCGTACTGGGTGCCTCGATGTTCCTGACCCAATCGCTGCTACCGATCGCCGCACTTATTGGCGTTGGTGCCCTTTTCGCCGTTATTCGCAATGGAGTAGCGTCGGTGTTTGCTGTCATTCTTATCAATGTTGCGTTGACCGTTCATGGAAAAGACGCAACAACCGGTAATGCCCCTTCGGTATTCGATTTAGTCTTGGGTGTCGTCCTTGCTGGAATTTTTGGATACTGGTTAGTTCGCATCCGCCTGATCGATCGGGAAACCTTAAGTCACTTCCCGGGCCAATTATTAATGGCCCTGTTTTTTGTCTGGTCCGTCGGAGGAACGATCATTGGAATTACGAATCAGCATAATTCCTTTATGGACGGACTTCGCGAGCTCTTGAATCTTGCACCCCTGCTAGTGCTGCCGATTTTATATGAGCGATTTATCGAGCCAGGGTCCGTAGCGGAGAGGCGGTTATTTTCAACTGTTCTATTCGCCGGTTTTATTATTATCATTTGGAATCTTTATGTTTTTCACAACAATGTGGCACGGGCCTATTTCCTCTATCAAACAGGGCGTTCGGCACTCGATTTGAGTTTAACGTGTCTTACGATATTGATTCTTACTTCCATATTGATGGTCGTCAGACGGCGCTTGATTATTATTCTCTCGATTCTCTTCTTGTTCCTTGCATTCGCGGGCTTAGCAGCGTCATTTACACGCACCATGTATGTGGCTGTATTATTTGGGATCATGGTTGTATGGATGCTAGGCAACACAGACGAACGTAAACTTGGAATTCGGCATGCACTTCTTGCGGGATCCATTTTTATTGTTTTGATTCTACCCGTCTTGTTATCTATTAGAATTATTCATTTATTGTTGATGAGTTTCGGAGCCCGGTTTATAACTCTACAGCATGGTACGAGAGATCTGTCTTTACTGAATCGCTTTGCTGAATGGCGCGATGAATGGACCAGGATTATCCAAGCGCCGATTCTTGGTCATGGCTTTGGAACTCAGTTTCGGGCGTTCAATATTATTTTGCGATCTCATGAATGGATGGGATTTAGTCATAATAGTTATCTTTACCTCATTTTTAAGACTGGTTTTGTAGGAATGTCTCTTTTCGTCTTGAGCAGTGCATGGTACCTGAATAAAGCATTTAAGCTTTCTCGATCAAAACAACTGCTTGCTCGTGATCGGGTCGTTATCCGAGGTGTCGCAGCATTTATACTCATCACCTTAATCGGCGCATACACAGGGCCTACATTCGATCTGAAGCCTGCGTTGATATGGATGGGAATGGCGTTTGCGTATATCTTATCCCTTGGAAATAGGGATCCTGCTAAAGGGGGCTAACTTGAGTTTCTGCGGTATATTTCAAACCCTCCGATCTGGCATTCCCGTGTATAATTTGAGTTTAATATTGAATCAAAGTTTGGTAAAGAATGCAAAAATTTCGAAAAATCTTTTACGGCCCAGTATTTCATTTCGCTGGCGAGAATGACGTATAAAGGTCTTTCCGCCGCTATGCTCCGCACATAGTCTGTCTGCCATTCTTTTTGGTCGTCGGAATAAATTGGATTATTGTTTTTATCGGAATTAGGTGTTTCTGCAAGAGGATGAAGAGAGGGAAAGTATCCAGCACATTTCCTTTGTAAATGGAGCCGTACAGTCGGGTTCAATGAACAAATTTCGACTTCATCGCTCATTCCAGAACGTTGGTTCACATAGCGGATTAATTGATCTTGCACTGCACTCCCGTATAAAGTGTCGGAGTCCAGTTCCTGGACCGCGTGGAATGGGTCATTTTTTTCTAGTATTCCAAGTAGAAAAGAAGTGAGCGAAATAGGATTGAATTGAATAAAGCATATTAAGCAGCATAGCACGACGGCATAAAACTGGCGGAGAGGATTTATTATGTGACGTACAATTTGATCAATCCCGATCGCTGCAAAAGGGATAAGAAACATAAAAAATGTTGCAAAATGATTCGGGAAGTTTTTCCCTTGGACGACCACGATCAAGATGGATAATAGAACAGAAATTTTTAAAAATAGCCGCTCCACGTAGCTTGGCGAGTATTTTAAACTGTGGATCGAGCCGGAGTAAAGCCCTAATGTACTAAGAACCAAAACAAAAATGTATTTGAGCATTGGCCTCCAGAATATATCGGAAGACGGGATTTTGGAATGAACCTCGACGTTAAATTTAATTGCAAGGCTCCAAAGAGCCTTAATTCCACCAGGCAAAAAGCTGTAATATAATATCACAATCAGAATGGGAACAGCCGCGGCACTAACAAGCAAAAGAATCTTACGATAGACTTTAGCCTTATCTTGATTCCAATAAATTCCAAGACACAGGGGGATGAGAAAAACTGCAGATGTAGGACGGAATAGAATTGAGAGTCCTACAAAGACCCCGCTGAACAATACACGCCGCGAATCTCGCAACCGGATTAGTGGGAATGAAAGCGAGATAGCGATAAAGAGCAACATCGTCGCATAAATATCTCGTTGTCCATACAATATTGATCCTCCGGAAACATAGTACAATGCATATAATATTGCACCTATTCCGGCAATACGATCATCCAAATATTTCCTAAAAAATAAAAATGTGAAGACAACAAAAGACGATTCTAAAAAAAGATCGAAAATCCTGAATGAAATGTCGGAGCTGCCGACAAGAAGAATGCCTATCGTTTGTAAATATATAATGCCTGGGAAATTGTGATCCACGCTTTGGAGGTAAGGAATTCTCCCATATCGGATCCAATCTAGTGAGATTACCTGATTAATGGCATTGTCGAAGCTTAGCGGCTGCACAAGAACCGGAACGAAAATAATAAGACTTAGAGCCAGGATCGCTAGGGTATTTTTCTTCTCTCTAATGAATGTTTTTAGCTGCACTTTTAATAATCAATGATTTAATTTAAAAAACCTTCGCTTTACTTTTTATTTGGTAAATGAATACACTTGAAATCCTCCGAAACTCGTATCGTATCGATAATTCGATTGGAAAAAGTGATCGAAGCCGGGGATGAAGTGAAGGCAATCGTCGTAGACATCTCGAATGTACCAAAACGGCTGGTGCCGGCCAAGGATAATAAACCGAGGCTCCACGGTTTCAAGGTTGTGAAGATACACTTGCTGCCACTCCCGCTGGTATTCCGTGTAATGTGGAATTCCAACGTTCGTCCGATCGGTCCGAAACGCAATCGCATGATAATTAAAAAAGCGGCCGACGAATGGTCGTGCAAGGTCGAGACGCAGATACGGATCGAAGCCAGCGAATGAAATTGTAGCCGAACGATTTTGTGGACGGTTCAAAAAATCGACCAACGCATGTTCTGGTTTCGCTCCTGAAAGTGGATTCCGACGGCGCGCTTCATCTGCAGCTTCAAAGGGATCGATATGTTTCAGCAATCCGAGCGAAAACGCGACCGGCGCGATCGGGTTATATCCAATGAAGGTCGAGAATAGAACGCACGCCAGCATTGCAAAATGTTGTTTTAACTCGTCCTTCGTCCTGCGTATAACTCGCTCGATTCCCACCGCTGAGAACGGTATAAGTACGATATAGAATGGGGCAAACTGGTAACGCCAGAATTTCCCCATGAGGACAGCAACGAGAAGTCCAGTGACAATAAAACTCAGGAAAAGAAGCAGGTCTTTTTTATGGGGAACCCGGCTGAAAATATCGTCATCATATTGCCCTTTCAAGGCCACGCCGGCAACCGCCAAAGGAATCATAAGCCCGGAGCGATATATTTCTATCCCAAAACTTCCCCCTGTAAGCTTAGTGTAAAGATCTAAATTAAACCGTATCGTGGACGTATAAAATGCTTCGAGTCCATTCGGAATTTCGGCATAAAAAAGTAGAAGAAGGGCGATGGGAGCCAACCCCGAGAGAATCAGAAAAACCGAGTGCAAAACGCACTTCATCTTAAGTTTTCCGTTCTCGTCCCATAATAAATAAAAACCAAGAAGTGCCAGGTAAAGTAGAAAGGTTGGTCGCATAAGGACTGAGATCCCGGAAATAAATCCGGCAGCCCCAATTCTTAGCCAAAACTTTTTGGAACGATCAATACCGACCAGAAACGAGGCTCCGATCAGGACCAACATCATTCCATAACCATCCTGCTGACCATAGAGATATGTACTTCCGCTTACGTAATATGCCGCATACAGCACTGAAGCCAATGCAGCGCTATGCGGCCGGAGCCATCGCAATAAGAAATAATAAAGGAAAACAATAAAGGCAAGTTGAATGACGATGTCGAAGATCCGAAAGCCGAGATTTGACTCTCCGAAAAGCAAAATTCCAATGCCATGCAGGAAAATAATCCCAGGAAAATTATTGTCCCACGTTCCGAGGTAGGGAATTCTACCGTATCGAGTGAGATCCAGTGCCATTGAATGCAGGACGGCATTATCGGCTCCAATCGGTTCAATCGCGACCAGTACAAACAACGCGAGTGAGATCGCAAGGGTGGCAAAAAGAAAGATATCGAAAGAAAACCGGCGATTCCGTCGTTGCTCTGTCATCGGAAAAAGGCGTTACGTAGGAAACTGGTGCTTCGTTCCAGAGAAAAATAAATGCGGTTCGAAACTTCCTCCCAGGAATTGACATTAAGTGCTCTCCTGCCACAGATGACTGATACCACTTCCGCGACAATACGACTGGAACCCGCCCTTGGCTCTCGCCTTGTCCGGGGTGCTGCCGGAGGGCTGCTCCTCAACATTTTAACGAATCTTTTTCTCTTTATCGGCCAACTGATTATACCGCGCGTTCTTTCGCGTGTTGAATACGCGCAGTTCACGGTATCCATCAGTTTTGTGGCCATGATGAGTCTCGTAGCTGACTTAGGGATGAATTCGCTTTTTACGCGGATGTTCGCAGAAGCGGAGCAGGATGCGCTGGATGGTCATCGCGATCGTAGGGGAACGTTGTTCGGTAGCGCCTTGCTCGTTCGCGTATGCCTTTCTATTTTTGTTGTTATACTTGTCCTTTTGATCGCTCCCGCATTATATCCGGCCAGCATGGTAACGAATATGGAGATCGTGCTGGTAACACTCTTCATTTCTTCCCGGTTGCTCATTGTCCGCGCTGTTGGTGAATCGGTCCTGAAAAGCATTGGAAAATTTTATCTGGTCGCCGGATTTGCATTGGCAGACGCGATTGCCTTCGCAACGGCCCTCCTCCTTGCCACACTGGGACATTTGACTGTCCCGGCGGTCCTTTTGATCTATGCGCTTTCGAATATCCCAGGTTTTCTGTTGCTCACGGTGGCTATTGTAAAATGGTGTCGCAGTGAGGGCATCCGACTTCACATCTCTTTTGAGACGATAAAATCGCTGCTCAGGGGTGCGATACCGCTGAGTGCTGCCATTGCATTTCTTACAATTCACACAGAGATCGATAAACTCTTGTTAGATCGCTTGAGCACTCCGAACGAAGTTGCGAGTTACGGAGCGATCGTCCGGCTTATGGCAGCCGTCATTCCCATCCCAATGGTTCTGGCGTATGTTGCCGCACCCGAAGTAACCCGCTTACTGCGAAAACACGATAGCGTGAAATCGAAACGGTTAACGGAATTAGCGTTACGTTTTCTTCTCACTGCCGCCGTGGCGATTGCGATCGTTTTGCTTCCCGCATCGACCATGATGGTGAAACTATTTCTTGGCAGTAAATATGCAGCTTCCGGATACTTGCTTCAGTATATAGGATGGATGCTGATCCCAGTATTCATTTCGTCTTTTTTATCGGAGATGACGATCGCTGCAGGGAAATCGTGGCCGTTTACCGTTTATACGGCGTTCATCATGCTATCAGTAATCCTGGGCGATATTCTGCTGATTCCTGCGTATGGCGCCGCGGGGGCCATGACCTCCAAATTAATCGCCGTAAGCCTTGGAACATTGTTATTTCTCTCTCTGATCTGGAAAGCCGATTTTTTCAATGCGCCGAAGTTCAGGGAATTATGTTTTAAAATATTTATTTCTGCGACGGCAGTCATAATGATCGCTCATTTTCTTTCTCGAATCGCAATCGCAGAGTGGTTAAATGCGGGCTTGCTTCTCGGTTTGTTCCTCATGGCGATTCATTTTCTAAAGGTCCTTTCCATTGCAGACGTGCGAGACATGCTGGCTCGGTTTAGAGTCGGAAACCTGTGAAGCAAACCATGAGTACCGTATGGGATGCGAGACATTGGTCGATAGCAGATGCCGACCTAAAGGATCCTACGCTGCCGCTGATTACGATTGGCATTCTGAATTATAACCGATGCGACGATTTACGGCAGACACTGGACGTCATCACTCGCGGAATCCGATATCCATCAATCGAAATTATCGTGATTGACAATGGCTCGACAGATGGAAGTATCCAGATGCTGGCGCATGAATTTCCAAATGTTCTATCGTATGAAGTGCAACAAAATAATGGGGTATCCTCAAGAAATATCGTCACGCGATTAGCAAAAGGGAAGTACGTGTTTCATTTTGATAATGATTCTAATCCTGCAACGCCTGCCACAATTTTTCGAGTTGTGAAATATTTGGAGTCTCATTCAGAAATTGATGCAATTAGTATGTCATGCTATCAACCTTTAACAGGAATTACTGAGACCGAAGGATGGAATAACTATCGCTTAAGAAAAAAATCTGAACATGCCTTCGAAGGGATTTTTGTAGTAGAAGGAGGTTCCTGTTTCCGATTAGATTCTCTTAAAAAGGTTCAAGGATATGATGAAAAATGGACTTATGGATCTGAAGGAATAGACTTAGGTTTGCAATTTTTTAAAAACGGTCTAAAAATTTGCCTCTGTCCGGAATTTCTTACTTTACACTTTTTCTCTTCGAATATGCGACCTTCCGATCGAAGAGCTTATATGAATTCTCGCCATATGATTTGGTTAATTGCAAAACATTGGCCGCTTTTAGCATTACCAATTCTTATCATGATACTTATCTCTCGTCGCGTAATAGCGTTGCTCATGCATAAAGGGACGTGGCGTGCGAACTTGCGTGGATTAAAAGATGGTCTTAAAGATATTGGATATTTTTTAAATGCCCGCCCTAAATTAACTTGGAGGCAGGTCATCGAACTTCGGCGTTTTTATTTTTTTCTCTTCCGTTGGGCTTGAAAATCCTGCAACTCACACCACGTATGCCCTGGCCGTTGACCGACGGCGGTGCAATCGGCATTTTTAATATTACCAAATCACTCGCAGAATTAGGACATGAGATCACGTTGGTAACGTACCCTCTCGATTATCCAGAAGAGACAAAGGAAGGACTCACAGCCCTTTCGAAATATGCCAGGGTCGAAATAGTCTCGAAACCACTGCCGGCGCGGTGGCGAGTCTTATTTCGAACGATGTTTCGCGGGGCGTATCCGATCGAGCGACGAATGATGCCGGAAATGTACGCTCTTTTAGAGCGAATCGTCGAGAGCACCAGATTCGACGTTGTGCACGTCGATCACGCTCATATGGGGGAATACGGTCTTTGGCTCAAAGCGAAACATCATCTTCCCATTTTACTTCGGGAGCATAATTTCGAAGCGCTGATTTACGAGCGTTTTGCAAAAACGGAACGAAATCTTTTTAAACGCCTGATTGCAACCATTCACGGCCGCCGATTGAAGCGACAAGAAAGTAAATATTTGAATGCCTTTGATGCCATTGCAGCGATCACAAACGAAGATGCAGACATTATAAGGCATGTCGCGCCGGCAGCAAAAATCGAAGTCATTCCCGCAGGCGTTGATACCGATTATTTTCATCCGAGTGAGGCACCAGAGGATCCAGATCAAATTCTTTGGATTGGAAGCCTCGCCTGGGACCCAAATTTCGATGCTATTCGATACTTCCTAACCTCGATCTTCCCGCTTATCCTAAAGAAGCGTTCGACTGCAAAATTTGATATTATAGGAACGGACGCATCCCGTCTTCAAAGACAGGCATCGACTTTTGGAGCGAATGTACGGTTGCTTGGCAGAGTGCCTGACGTCCGCGACTATTTAGCTCGTTCCGCCGTTCTTGTGGTACCACTCCGCATTGGTGGCGGAATGCGGCTTAAATTGCTCGATTTCTTTGCTGCAGGAAAAGCAGTGGTTTCTACTTCGATAGGAGTAGAGGGCAATTTGGCGAAAAATGCGCAGCAATTGCTCCTCGCTGACGATCCATTGGCTTTTGCCAATGCGACCGTAGAACTTCTTTCTAACGCAGAATTACGAGCTCAATTTGGCCGCACAGCACGTGAACTTGTCATGCAAAAATATAACTGGAAAAAAATTGGAGAAGATTTTAGCAAGTTATATACCTCGATCCTTTCCTTCAACCGGGAAGCGTCTCGCACACCTTCGATTTGATTGGGAATGATCTACTTCGCAGCAATTTGCGCCTTGCTCCTCCTATATTCTTACGTAGGATTTCCCTTGTTGGTTGCCCTGCGTGCCCGGCTGCGTCCTCGAAAATGGCATATTGACGAAACATATCGCCCGACGGTCTCCATCATCCTTCCGGCGTTCAATGAAGAACTCGTGCTTAGACGGTGTATCGAATCGCTGGTTCATTTGAATTATCCTCGTGAAAAACTTGAAATCCTTTGCGGGTCCGATGGCTCGACGGATATGACGAACTCGATCTTAAGGGAACTATCGGAACGGCATTCTTTCCTTCGACCTTTTTACTTTTTCCCGCAACGCGGCAAGATGCTCACGCTGAACGATCTTGTTACCCATGCCAAAAACGAGATTTTATTGTTTGTCGATGCCGACGTCACGCTCAATCCGAATGCGATACTTTCCCACGTTCGCCATTATATCGATGCAACCGTCGGTGGGGTCGCGGGAAGGTTGACTATTGCCAGCGACCGCACGGACGGTGTTTATCGTTCGGAATCTACGTTCCTCTCGTTCGAAAGCAACCTTCGGCGCAATGAAGCCGAAATCGGATCGACCGTCGGTCTATACGGCGGTAACTATTCTATGCGGCGAGCCCTATGGAAGCCCTTACCGAATGACCGCGTCTATGACGATTTCTTTTCGGTATTAACGATTATCGAAAGCGGCCATCGATTGCTCTACGAGGAAGGTGCAATCTCCACCGAACAATATGCAAGGAATTATCGCGAAGAAGGCGCTCGTAAAAAAAGGAATGCTTCACGCTGCCTTTATACACTACGAATACTTCCCCAACCTTTATTTCATGGATCCGCCGCATGGATGTTATGGCCGCATAAAATATTGCGGTGGCTCACAGGATTTCTCGCGTTGGGGGTCGTCATTGGAACCCAATTCGACTTTTATGGGCATCTCGCGTGGGCGTGGTCCCTATTGATCCTCGAAGGACTTGCAACCGTTCTGGTTTTCATGGGATGGTTGTTTCGAAACGCACGTCAACCGATTCCATTTGCAAGCAGTTTGTATTGGTTTTTCAGCATGAATGTTGCGTTCATGCGCGGAGTATTCGAATTCATGCTGTCCCGGCAGGAACCCATTTGGCCCCAAACGACGCGTTCTGCCGCACCTGCATCGATAGTGGAGGAGGCTCTTCGCTCGTGACGCAGCGCAAGGAACTTTTATTGCTGTTGGGGGGCGATTTTTTCGCTCTAAACATGGCGTGGTTCGCGTTTTATTGGCTGCGCGTCGATTCCGGATGGTTTATGTTTCATCGCGGACCCAGTGACCTTACGCCTTCGCTCTTACCCCAATCGGCCGTCCTCATTTATGCGTTTTGGATGGTCCTGTTTGTGTTCTTTGGACTCTATCGCCCATGGTATGTACGTGCCCCATTTGACGAAATTATTACCATCCTGAAAACGCTCGGCGTAGGAACGATCCTGCTCTCAATTTTTATGTGGTGGGATCCACTCGATACGTACACGCCATCCGCAAACGATCCGCGTTTACTGGGTCTTGCCTACTGGATCGTTACTGCCCTTTTTTGCATTAGCATTCGTTCCATTATTCGGTATACACAACGGCGCTTATTAGAGGCCGGCGTTGGTACTCGACCCTCCATTGTGATCGGCGACGTAGAAAAAGCAAAAGATCTGGCAGCGCGTGTCGCCCATTATCCGCGATTGGGATATCAGGTAATTGGTTTTGTCAATCCGACGCCAATGAACGGCAATGCCGGGCCCGACTACTTTACGATCGAACAGCGTAATGGAAAGCCAGGACATCATCCGAAAGCGTATGAAGTACCGCGATTGGGAACGACCGAGGACCTTGAGACGGTGATCGACCGGCATGGTGTGAAGGAAGTCCTCATTGCGCTCGGTTCCGATGAGCACGAACGCCTGATCGACGTGATCGCCCGTGCCTCCAAATCGAATGCGGGACTTAAAATAGTACCCGATTTATACGATATCGTTTCTGGCCAGGCCCGCGCAAGAGAGATATATGGATTTCCGCTCATCGATGTGAACCCCGTTCTTTTACGCCCCTGGGAAGAAGCTGCCAAGCGTTCGCTTGATATTATTGTGAGCCTTTTGCTGATTGTCTTAGGAAGCCCAATTTGGATGGCTACTGCATTGGCGGTCAGACTTACATCGAAAGGGCCGATCATTTATTCCCAGGAGCGGATCGGCAAGGAAGGCAAGCACTTTCGAATGTATAAATTTCGCTCGATGTTCGTTGATGCCGAAGCTTCTTCAGGGCCGAAATGGGCTTCGAAGAACGATCCGCGCGTTACCCCGATCGGAAAATTTTTGCGGAAATCGCATTTGGACGAAGTTCCTCAGCTTTGGAATGTGTTAAAAGGCGATATGTCGCTGGTAGGGCCTCGCCCGGAACGCGAATTCTTTGTAAAGCAACTTGTCGAAGAAATTCCGTATTACAATCGTCGCCATCGTGTACGCCCCGGCGTTACCGGCCTGTATCAGGCGATGGTCGATAAATACGACGAAAATATCGACGATGTTAAACAACGGGTCAAGTATGACCTGATGTATATCGAGTCGATGTCATTTCGCCTTGATGTAAAAATTCTTTTCCGTACGGGATATATGATGTTCCGCGGCAAAGGGCAGGCATAGGATTAAGCATGAAAAAGTTAGACAAAATGGTAGAATTCGAAACACTCTCAAAACCGATTCAAATGGTCGATGTCATCGGCCAATACCGCCGGTATCAGAATGAAATTGATTCCGCCGTGCTTGAAGTCGTCCGTAGCGGAAAATATATCAACGGTCCTTATGTTCAGCACTTCGAGCGGGCGATGGAAGAGTATTTAGGCGTGAAACATGCCATTGCCTGCGCTTCGGGCACCGATGCACTGCAACTCGCACTGATGGCGATCGATATCAAGCCGGGCGAAGAGGTCATAACAACCCCCTTTACCTTTGCTGCCACGACCGAAACTATCGCTCTTCTTGGCGCCCGCGCTGTGTATGTCGATATCGAACCGCAGACATTCAATATGGACCCCGAAGCGATCGAAGCGAAGATTACAACAAAAACGCGCGCCATTTTGCCGGTGCATTTATTTGGCCAGCCGGCGAATATGAGTCGTATTCGCGAGATAGCAAAGAAGCATCATCTTATTGTCATCGAAGATGCAGCGCAGGCTGTGGGGGCTCAGTGGAATGGTGAAAAAGTTTGCGGGCTTGGCGATCTGGCGGCGATCTCATTTTATCCCTCCAAAAATTTGGGGGCTTTCGGTGATGGCGGCATGGTCACTACCAGCGACGATTCCTTAGCGCACGCCGTTCGAACGATCGCCAACCACGGCTCGGAGCGCACCTATTATCATGATCGTCTGGGCGTCAATTCACGGCTCGATGCCATCCAGGCGGCCATTCTAACGATTAAACTGCCGCACCTCGATGAGTGGAACGATTCTCGGTCGCGTGCTGCGACCGCTTATTCGATGATCTTCGAGGCGTACCCCGAAGTCATCCGAACACCGCATGTCGACTCGAGGGCAAATTCGATCTGGCACCAGTATTCGATTGTTCTTCCGAAAGGCCGCGAACCCGTTATCGAGCATTTGAAGCGCGTCGGAATTCCATACAATATTTATTACCCGGTTCCCTTGCATCTGCAAAAAGCCTATGCTTCAGGATCGCGCGGAGATTTTCCAAATGCGGAATTCGCAGCGGATCATATCCTTGCCCTGCCGATGCATTCCGAACTTACTTCGGATGAAGTGGAATATATCGCGAGAAACGTTCTCGAAGGAGTCGGGATCTAAATCACTCGTTCCATGGCCCGAGCACTCATCATCATTCCCACCTATAATGAGCACGAGAACATCGTGCGGTTAGTTCACGCGGTCCTCAATCAACAGGCCGAATGCCCCGAGGTCGCGCTCCATGTCCTGATCGTGGACGATAATTCGCCCGATGGAACTTCGGATATTGTGCGCGAATTGCAGGCAAAAGAAGATCCGACCTATAGCCACATCCACTTGCTTACGCGGCCGGGGAAAATGGGGTTGGGAACTGCGTACGTTACGGGCTTTAAATATGGCCTCAAGGAACGATACGATTATATCTTCGAAATGGATGCGGACTTTTCGCATGAACCGCGAGAAATCCCGACATTCCTGCGAGAAATTACGAAATATGATCTGGTGATCGGTTCGCGGTATATTCCTGGTGCACAGGTACAAAACTGGCCGCGCCGTCGGCTTCTGCTTTCCTATAATGCGAATGTCTATGCCCGCATGGTAACTGGCATTCCGGTGCGGGACGCAACGGGAGGATTCAAATGTTTTCGCCGAGCGGTGCTCGAAGCGATCGATCTCGACGATATTCGCTCCAACGGCTATGCGTTCCAGATCGAAATGAATTTCCGTGCATGGCGCAAAGGTTTTCGAATTAAGGAAATTCCGATTACGTTCGCGGACCGTCATGCGGGGACGAGTAAAATGAGTAAAGCAATCGTCCGAGAGGCGGTTGGAATGGTCTGGAAGTTGAAAGCCAGAGCCATTGCCGGAGAGCTCTGATTGAGGCTATGGACCTTTCGATCGTTATTGTCAGCTATAATGTGAAGGATTTCCTTCGTGGCTCGCTCGCGAGTGTCTGGCGCTCACTCCAGGTCGGTAAACTTACCGGTGAAATCATCGTCGTCGATAACGATTCGTCCGATGGCAGCGCCGCCATGGTGCGCTCGGAGTTCCCAGACATTCAGTTATATGCGCTCGACCGAAATATCGGCTTCGGCCGCGCAAATAACCTCGCGCTTAGGGAAGCGCACGGCGATTTTATCCTCATCCTCAATCCGGATACTATCTTAGGCGAGGACACGTTGCGCTCGATGGTGGATTTTATGCGGGCGCACCCCGACGCCGGATTGGCTGGTTGTAAGCTTTTGAATGGCGACGGCACGTTTCAGCTTAGCTGCCGTCGTGGGTTCCCAACACCATGGGCCAGTTTCACAAAATTGTTTGGGCTGGCCAGTCTTTTCCCGAATTCGAATCTTTTCGCGAGGTATAATCTCACCTATCTGCCGGTCGACGCGACCTACGAGGTCGACGCACTGGGCGGTGCGTTCATGATGCTTTCCCGCACCGCGCTCGAAGCCACGCATGGCTTCGACGAGGACTTTTTCATGTATGGAGAAGACATCGATCTCTGCTATCGCGTCAAGGAAGCGGGACTGAAAGTCTACTATGTACATTCCACCGCAACGATACATTTTAAAGGGGAATCGACGCGGCGCAGCGCCATCAACGAAGTCCGCGTATTTTACGATGCAATGCATGTCTTCGTAAAAAAGCATTACCGCGCCTCGTTTATCTTCAGTCTTTTACTCCGTATAGGAATTTTTTTGCGGACCACGATCGCTCTGGCCCGTAAATATCGCTCGTCGATCGCGCTCGTGACGCTCGATTACCTCATGATCGGCGTAAGCGTACTGTTGACATCGCAATTACTTTTTCATCGCTGGTTCGGCCTTCCGCACTGGGATTATCCTTCGGCGTTACTGGTGCCACCAATGATCGTCTTAATTCTACTGGCTATCTTAAAAGCCTACCACCCTGGACGAACCTGGGCGGCACGGCCGGTCGTCATAGCGGTTCCGGCCATTCTCATTGGACTTTCTTCCCTGACCTATTTTTTCAAAGAATTCCCGGCTAATCGTACCTTCGTTGTCATTGTTAGCCTGTTAGCGGGTATCTTGCTTCTGAGCGACCGTTTTGCATTCCGGCTCGTTCGACGGTTTATTTCCGGGATGGGTTTCTCGACCAGTCAGGCGTTTAAGCGAACGCTCATTGTCGGTGCAAACGAAGAAGCGGTCCGGATTACCCAACTCCTGCGAAAGATGGAATTTGTACGGCGGTTCGACATTCGAGGGGTGATCGATACCACGCTGGAACGGTTTGGAACGGAGATTGCGCCAGGGCTTCCGATTCTCGGCGATCTTGCCATGGCAGCGAAGGTCATACGCGATAATCGAATTGCCGAAGTGATTTTTGCAAGCGATGCACTTGCGTACACCGAAGTCCTTTCGGTCATGCAGCGCACGTCGGAAGAGAACCCTTCCCTTCGTGTGAATTTTTCCATGGTTCCGGCCACGAGCGATGTGCTCTTGGGTAAACAGCAAATCGAATTGCTTACGGAGCCCTCGGGTGCGTCGCTCGCACTCTTGCCCGTCACCTACAACCTGGACCGGCTTTCACATCGACTCCTGAAGCGTATTTTGGATATTGCGATCAGCGGAGCGGCTCTGCCCGCGGTTGTGTTTAGCTATCTGCTAAGCCCAGCGCCCCGCCGGCGAGCAAGCCTCGAACGGTGGACAAGTGTATTTCGCGGCACCAGGACGCTGGTGAGTATTCGGGGAACCGGCAGGCAAGGTGCATTTTATCCAAAGCGTGGCATTACCAGCCTTGCCGCTGTCGCCTCGCGAACGGAACTTCGCGAAGAAGATATCCAGCAGTTTGATCAGTACTACTTGCGAAACCACACGATCGGCATGGATTGCGAAATCCTGCTCAAGGCATTCCTGACACGTTCGTTTCACGAACGTACCGAACAGCTTTCCTCTTAGGAGCACTTATGGCAAAAACGGTCCTCGATTTTGAAAAACCGCTCGAAGACCTCGAAAAGAAATACGAGGAAATGGTCGAGCTTTCGAAAACGGTCGAACTTTCGAAAGAGCTTGCTGCGCTTCGCGAACAGATCGAATCGCTACGAAGCGAAATCTATCGAAATCTAACGCGGTGGCAGCGTGTGCAACTGGCACGGCATCCGGAACGCCCGTATTCTCTCGATTATATTCAGGCGCTCACGAGCGATTTCATCGAGTTGCATGGCGATCGCAGCGTGCGCGACGATCCTGCGATCGTCGGCGGCTTTGGGACCCTGGATCAGATCGGGGCCGTCATGTGGATCGGCCACCAAAAAGGCCGCGATACGAAGCAGAATGTCTATCGCAATTTTGGGATGCCGAATCCCGAAGGCTATCGCAAGGCGCTTCGGCTGATGAAACTTGCCGAAAAATTCCGCAAACCGGTCGTGACACTGCTCGATACACCCGGGGCGTATCCCGGCCTGGAAGCAGAAGAACGGGGACAGGCCGAAGCGATCGCAAGGAACTTATTTGAAATGGCCAAACTCGAAGTTCCCATTGTTGTGCTCATTATCGGCGAAGGGGCCTCAGGCGGCGCGCTCGGTATCGGCGTGGGGGACCGGATCCTGATGCTCGAAAATGCCTGGTATAGTGTCATTTCTCCGGAGAGCTGCTCCTCCATTCTCTGGCGCAGTTGGAACTTTAAAGAGCAGGCCGCCGAAGCACTCAAGCTCACCGCGCCGGATCTGCTCACTCATGGCATTATTGACCGCATTGTTCCCGAGCCGCTGGGCGGTGCACACCGGGAACCGCAGGAAATGTTTGCGCGAGTAAAAGAAGTCCTGGTCGAAGAATTGGAAGCGCTGCAATCGCTCGGAGAGGGAGCTCTCGAACGCCGGACCGAAAAATTCTCTCGCATGGGAATGTGGAACGACCCCTCGAACAGCGTGTCGAAAGTCTCGATCAACGGTCATTCGATGGCCGAGGCTCAATAGGCTCTCTCCGATGCCGATTTTCACCAGCCTGCTTTTCTTTTTTCTCGCGCTGGCGTTTCTTCCCCTGGCATTTCGTGGAAGTTCCGCCCGGCAGGACCGACGGAAACAGGCGAAATTAGATGACCGAATGGAGACCGGCGCCGATATCTGCCGCGCTGCAGCTCGAGAAGCGTTTGGAGTTGAACTCGACCGATCGCTTGCGAGCATTGCGGTTCTTGACGACTTGATCGAGCGAGGATGGCGCAATCGAGATCCTGAAACAGATGCGCCCAAAACGAACGACGATCTTTCCTTTATCTTTGCGGCGTATCTCGGGACGGTACTTGCACGATTCGCACATGCCGAATGGGGCTGGGACCGCGAAAAGCCGGCGCTCTTCTTTCACGGGAGCAAGGAGCCGGTGCCTTTGTTTCCTCTCGTCGAGCGAAAGTTGCAGGATCCCGAACACACGAACCTAAGCCTGGAAACGATGCAATGGTACTCTCCCACTTCTGTTTATCCCGATCCGAATGAGCATGGAAACGAATAGCTATTTCGAGCACACGACGGCTATCCGCGTACGCTATGCGGATACCGACCAGATGGGCATCGTTTATTATGGGAAGTATTTTGAATACTTCGAAGTTGCACGCACGGAAATGCTCCGGGCCCATGGACTGCCCTATGCCCAAATAGAGGCAACGGGATTTCGCCTTCCAGTCATCGAAGCCAGTGCGCGCTATTTTAGTGGTCCGAAATATGATGATCTTCTTCTCGTGACCGCGCGTATGAAAGCGATCGTTACCTCACGGCTCGAAATAACGTATGAAGTCCGTCAGTCCGATTCGGACGAACTCGTGGCCGAAGGTGCCTCCACTCTCGTCTTCGTTTCGAGTACATCCGGGAAACCCTCGCGCCCTCCTCAACTTTACCGCGAAGCGGTCGAACGCCATGCTAACCATCAGTGACATTGAACGCCAGCGGATACGCATTGCCCTCATCGAGGATGGCGGCCGCGAAGACGTAACGTCGATCGCGACCGTCGACGAAGGCGCGGAAGGACTCGGAACGTTCGTCGCCAAGGCCGAAGGAATCGTCGCCGGCCTCGAAATTGCGCGGCACACGTTCCTGCTTTACGAAATTCTTCACGGAATCACATCGCCTATCTTCGAATTCTCGGAACGCATCGGCGATGGATGTGAAGTCATGCCCGGAGACACGATCGCAACCCTTCGAGCGCCGCTTCGAACCTTACTTGCGGCCGAGCGAGTCGCGCTCAATTTTTTACAGCGGATGTCCGGCATCGCATCACTCACCCGTGCGTTTGTTCGTGCCGTGGAAGGGACCGGAGCGATCATTCTCGACACGCGAAAGACCGCGCCTCTCTTACGGCCGTTCGACCGTTATGCCGTTCGTGCCGGCGGCGGAACGAACCACCGTTATTCGTTAAGCGATATGGTGCTCGTCAAGGACAATCATATTGCAGCCAATCGAGGCAATCTTCAAGCGGTCCTCGCCAAGCTCGAAGATTTTTTTTCCGAACATGTGCGCGTACCGGTCGAGATCGAAGTGACATCGATCGAACAACTTTCTGAAGTATTACGACATGGCAAGAGCGTCGTCGATCGTGTATTATTCGATAATTTCGATGTCGGAGGCCTGCGCGAAGCGGTCCGCATGAACAACGGCACTTTTGAAACCGAAGCCTCGGGTGGGATTACGCTCCAGGCGGTCCGGGCGGTTGCGGAAACCGGTGTGAACTTTATTTCGGTCGGTGCACTGACGCACTCGGTCAAAGCGCTCGATATGTCGCTGGAGATCGAATAGACTCTTTTTGTTCATGCGTACTTGTCGTTCTCTCCTATCGTTTTTTTCCCTGCTGGTTCCGGCCCTTGCAAGCGCCGCCTCCATTCATGGAACGGTGTCGGCCTCGAATACTCCCGTCGTGGGAGCCATTGTCCGGTTGTTAGAACTCGACCGCGAAACGCATACGGGCTCCAATGGAGCCTTTCGGTTCGATGAAGTTCCTCCAGGCCAGTACCATGTTTTTGTTCGTTCGCTCGGTTATGAATCCATGACGAAGGAAGTCGAGGTAACGGAAGATACGGCGGACGTTTCTTTCACGCTCGCGGCGTCCGCGATTCCAGGGGAAGAAGTCACGGTTTCCGCCAGTCCGTATGCGCGTCCGACGAGCGAGGAATATCAGTCGGTAGCTTCGAAATCGCAGATCGAAGCGCATCAAAGTCCGGGCTCCAGCTTTGCCGAAGAGATCGAGGATGTGCCAGGCGTTTCCGTGCGATACAATGGTTCAGCTCCCGCACGTCCGATCTTACGCGGTCTTACCGATAACGATGTCCTTATCCTCGAGAATGGCTTGCGAACGGGCGATATTTCGACGTTCGATCCCGCTCATGCGGTCCCCATCGAACCGGAATCGGTGGAGGAGATCGATGTCGTGCGCGGCCCGGCGAGCGTGATGTTCGGTCCGAATGCCGTTGGCGGCCTGGTCAATGTGATTACAAGCGTCATTCCTACCGCTTCGACGCAGACCGTTTCGGGCCGGGCCGGAGTCATGGGAAATTCTGTGAACGATCTCTATTCCGGTTACTTCAATACCACCCTTAGCAATGGCGCTTCCGCATTTTCCGTTTCTGCGGGAGGACTGCATTCGGAGGACATTAAAATTCCTGAAGGGACTTATACCGATCCTGGAATCGGACAAACCTACGATCTGAATCGAATGCCGCAATCGTTCGACCATACATCCGAAGAAGGAATTGGATATTCCTACACCGGGAATTTCGGCATGGTGGGCGCAGGAGCGAAGCATTATTCGATGAACTACGGGATTCCCGGCGACCCATGGGACACGACCTATAAAAATCCGACCATCTCTCGAATTCAAATGGAAAAATATACGGTCGAGTTACGGGGATTGTTCGATATAGGTGGGTCCTTTATCGATCAGATCCGCTTCAATGGAAACGTTACGGATTATATTCATTCCGAACACCCGACGATCCCCGATACCCTCACAGGAAATTTCCCTATCGAGTTCGAGCAAAATAATTTTCATCAAAATGGTTATAATGCTTCGCTGCAATTCGAGGAACAAAAAATGGGCGATTGGAATGGCACGCTCGGACTTTGGACCAACTTCGATAATTTAAACATTGGAGGGCTCGAACCGCTTGGCCCGAACTCGGTCACATCCGACATTGCCGGCTACGCCTATGAAGAATATTCTGCTGCTGAAAACACACGAATTCAGGGAGCCCTGCGTTGCGACTGGAACCACATTTCGACTTTTCCTGCGCCACACTCCACGAATCCGGCCTTTGTGAACTTTAACGAATCGCGAGAGGAGAACGCAGTGACAGGCTCGATTGGCATTGCGCAGCAATGTTCGAAGGAAATTACCGGGACGTTCAGCATCGGGCGCAGTTTCCGCGCGCCGACCGTACAGGAACTCTGGGGCAACGGTCCGGACGATGCGAGCCAATCTTCGATCCTCGGCGATTCGGCCCTGGTTCCCGAGACCGGGGTGGAATTCGATCTTTCACTCAAAGGAACGTTCCACAATATGACGTTTGAGATCTCGCCATTTTTGAACCTGATCCATCATTATCTTTATAGTTATTTCACAGGCATTCAGGATACGATCAATACTCCAAGTTATGAATACCGCCAATTTGCTCAGGGGGATGCTCGGCTGTGGGGCTTTGAAGCGAGCACGTCATACCAACTTGCGGAGCGCTGGGCTCTGACAGCAAACGCCAGCTATGTCAATGCCTCGATCCTGAACGACAGCACATCGCCGCTGCCATTCATTCCGCCGCTCAAAGGCGCGCTGCGACTTGACTATGTCGGTCCCATCTATAATGGCCTTATCGAATGGCGTCTTGCCGCGCCGCAATACCGACTGGGTCCCGGCGACGATTCCGTCAGGGGCTATGGGATCGTCAATATCGGCGTTGGGGTGCACCTCGCATCCGGTAATGCGGTACATTATATCAGCCTGCATTGCGACAATGTCCTAAACCAGGCGTATCGCGACAATCTTTCGGTCATTCACGATTTTCTGCCACAGCCGGCGCGGGGGTTTCGGCTCGTCTATGATGTAATTTATTAACGTACCATAGCTGAGCTTGAACGAGGAACGGATGTTGCTCCTGTCGCTTTCACTCAGCCGTCCGTTTATGAAATATCTTCTCACCTTCTTTCTGCTCGCGCTTCCGCTCATGGCGCAGGCGCAAATTTCCGTCGCGACCGTTTTTGGGACCGTCAAGCTTTTGGACCCGGGCGATGCCGACAACCTTACCTTCGGATTACAGGACGTCACGACCTCCCTGCTCGTTGAAGTCGATCAGCCGGACAGCACGGGTGCCTTCGAGTTCCCGGAGGTTCCGTTCGGCACGTACGATCTCTATCTTCGCGAACAAAATCGTTCCGTCTTCGTCTGCCGGATCGCGCTTTCCTCGCCGGTCCCGGTCCACATCGAACTCGATTCCATTCCGGGTTTCGAGAATGGTCCCGCCTCACCCAACGGGAGCCTGACGAAGTTGCGATCGCACACGGCCGTTACGGCTCCTATCCTCTCACAGCTTCCGGTCGAGAATACGGCGTATGCGTTGGAAGAAGCGGAGCGCCAAAGCCCAGGAATCGTTCCAAGCGCGAACGCATGGATGCACCTTCGTGGCGAAGCCCCCCCGCCCGAGTATATCATCGATGGCATTCCGGTCACCAGCCAGGAAACGCGGCTGACCATGCCGATCTTCGAACCAAGCCTGATCCAATCTGCCGATCTTCTGCGCGGCGATCTCGATGCCCGCTATGGTGCAAACGGAATTCTGAATATCAACACCAAGTCCGGCTTCGATGCCACCACCTTCGGTCATGCGGAATACACGATCGGGACCGACGGTAACAGTTCACAGGAGATCGATCTCGGCGGACGCGGTGATAACGCCTTTGCCTATTATGCCTCGTATGGCAATTATTCCACCGAGCGGTATCTGGATCCACTTACGGGGACCACTCAAAATCATTCCAACGGAAACGGCAATGATTATTTCGGCAAGGTCAACATCATGGCAAGTAAGGACCTGACCATCTCTGCGCTCGGATATTACGGTTCTTCGACATTCCAGATCCCAAACGAAAATACGGTGACCGTGCAGGACCGAGAAAATAGTATTATCGCAACGATGTTCGGCGCTCGCATCGATTACGATGTTTCCTCCCGTTCGATCCTTAGCCTTACAGGATATACCCGGCGCCAGTCTCAGTCGTACACGAGCAATGGCGCGACCGGGATTACGGACTCCGCAACGTTATTCGCTGCTATGCAGAGTGAGAACTTATTTGTTGCGTCTCAAAGCGAGAATTTCGAATCGGGCGGTGAGCTTTCGTTCACGTCCCAAACGGATTGGTTCGGTGCGAATAATAATTTTGAGGTCGGGGCGCAACTCGAAGTCTTTCCGCTCCAACAGTATTTTACATTCGCTCTGGTCCATCCTTCGACCATCGATTCCGCTTTTAATCTGGCAAACGGTGGCAAACCATTTGTCGTTGATACCAGTGTGACCGGCGAGCATATTTCTGCGTATCTCCAGGACGAGATTCATGCCGGACATTGGATGATTGCGCCCGGCGTGCGGTACGACGCGTACCGACTTCTCGATAATCAATCGGGAATTTCTCCACGATTGAATATCGCGTATCGCGTAAGCGATCCGCTAACGTTACGTGCGTCCTTCAACACCGTGTTCCGGCAGGCGCCACTTGAAAATGTGCTCATCTCCAGTTCTTCCGCCGCCGCATCCTTCATGGGAACGGCATCAACCGACGTCAAGGCGGAGCGATCGAATAATGTTGGGATCGGGGCTCATTATGCCATCGACAAATATCTGAGTCTGGATCTAAGCGGCTATTACAAAACGGTGACGAACATGCTTGCCGAATTCGATCTTGATAACTCGGACATTCCTCTTCCCGCCAACATTAAGAACGGTAAGATATATGGCGGTGAACTGGAGCTCGAACTCCGAAATTGGAACCATTTTTCGGGGATGTTAACTGTTTCTTCCATTCTGTCTCTGGGGATGGTTCCATCTGACGGTTCTTCGCCATATTCATCGGGATTCATTCAGGGAGGGCTAGCCCAAAGTTATGCTGCCGAAGCGATAGGCAGCACGACATTCCGCACGAACGCGAGCGAACCGCTTGCGGCTTCATTTTATCTGAAATTTCAGCCGGTACCAGAATATTTCATTTCCCTCAGTGGCCGCTACGATTCCGGGTTGCCCTTTGGTGAAATTCAAAGTAATCCAATTGCGGTCGGCCCCGAGCTTTCACCTCCCTCTTCGGGCTATGAGAACTTGCTTAATCTCAACTCGAATTATTCGGATCTCTCTGTTGCGCATCACGGAATAGTCAATTTTTCGGCCGGATATAATCTTTCCCATTTTGGGCTGCCGGTGATGATCGCGGCGACGGTCGTGAATATATTCAATACGACGTATCTCACGCAGTTCGATCCGGTCGCGGGCGGCGCGCATTATGGCTCACCGCGAGAGTTCCTTGTCGAGGGCGAGCTTTCCCCGTGATCCAAAAGGCCAACTATGTTCCGTATTTTGCTGTTTAGCGCGCCCGGATGAACGTATTTAATCGCATTCTCGCCTCGGCCCTCCCCATCATTCCGAAGCCCATCGTCCGCAAAGTGAGCGAGCGCTATATCGCCGGCGCAACGCTGGACGATGCCATGCGGACCGTCCGTTCGCTCAACGCAAAAGGCGCCATGGCGACGATCGATGTCCTGGGCGAGTTCATTCGATCGCTCGAAGAAGCACGCACGAATACACAGCATTCCTGCGAAGTGCTCCGCCGCCTTAAACACGACGGCGTTCAGGGCAACCTTTCCATCAAGCTGACTTCGCTCGGCCTCGCGATCGATCCGGACATCTGCGAAAAGAACGTGCGCGAAATTCTTGTCACCGCACGTGAGCATGGGAATATTTTCGTCCGTATCGACATGGAAAATTCACCTTACACGACCCAGACCATCGATCTCTATCGGACGCTACGCCGCGAGTTCACGAATGTCGGCGTGGTACTGCAAGCGTATCTTAAACGGACCCCGGCAGACATCCATGCGCTCCTGGCAGAAGGTGCGTCGAACGGATTAAAGACGAACGTGCGTCTTTGCAAGGGAATTTATGTGGAACCGGAAACGATCGCATTTCAACGCCGCGAGGAGGTTCAAAATAATTACCTCGAGTGCCTCGAAACATTGTTTAGCAACGGGGCTTACGTTGGCATCGCCACACACGACGAAGTGCTCCTTCACGGGGCAACGCGATTGATCGAAAAATATCATTTGTCGCACGACGCGTTCGAGTTTCAAATGCTGCTCGGCGTGCGAGAACAAGCGCGGGACCGGTTAATCCGGTTTGGATTTCGGATGCGAATTTATGTCCCCTTTGGGGAAGATTGGTATGGATATTCCGTTCGGCGCCTGAAGGAAAATCCAAAAATGGCCGGCTATATCGTGAAAGCACTCTTTACGGGAAGTAAATGAAATTCAAACGCCTTTTTTCCCTCGAAGAAGCGCAGGCCGAATGTATCGACATTCAGCCAAAGCTCGAAGAGATGGTAAAGCTAAAGCAGGAGTGCGACCGGAAAGGCTACGATGTGCACCGGCATCAATATTTTGGCGGCATGGGACCGAACGGACAGAAAGCATTCCCACCCGAAATGGAACGGCTCGTCGAACTTGTTTCCGAATTCCATGAGCGTGGCATCGAGGTCAAGGACTTAGACCGTGGCCTTATCGATTTTCCACATCAACGCGAAAACGGGAGCGTCGTCTATTTGTGTTACATACTTGGGGAACCGGCCATTCAGGCCTGGCATACACTCGAAGGCGGTTTCCAGGGGCGCCGCAGTCTCGAAAGTTTATAACGATCTTTATCATCTTGCTTCCCATATCTTTCAGTTGCTATGAAACAGATCGCTCTTTTTCTTAGCCTTGCTTTCGCGCTTGCTTCGTGCAATCGTTCGGAAACCACCACGACGCCCGAGCAAAAGGAAACCGCTACGACGGCCCCGAGCGTCGACACTTCGCATCGTGCACCTTCGGTCCCTACAGCGCTCTCAGGGCTTGCGCTTGCGGGACAGAAAATTTTCTATAACACGAGTTATGGCAAGATCAAGGACGCCTGTTCCTCGTGCCATATCGATGGACAGCCGACCACACACGACAGCCGCCTTCGCGCCGGGCATACGCTCGTCGGGATCATACACCGTACGAGTACATGGAACGGAACATTTAAAGGAGAGGCTGTCCAAAAAAATGCGTTCGGCGCGACCATGTGTGCTGTTATGTATCAACATAAAGGCGACGACATGGCTACCGTTCTGTCGAAGTCCGATATCGACGCGCTCATCGCATATTTTCAGGCGATCGACAATGCTCCGGGCGGCATCTCCTCGAACCTGAAGATCCAGTGGGTCACAAAACCGGCCGTTCACGAGGAAGACAAGATCGACGAAACCGCTGCTAACGCCTCGGCAAAGAAGATCATGATGCTCCCCGGCGATCCCGACAATGGCAAGCAATTATTTTCTCGGACCTGCGAGTACTGCCACACGATGAACGAGAAAAAAGTCGGACCGCCGCTGGCCAAAGCGATAGACAATCCACAGATGGGAGCGAAATCGATCCGTTGCGGTTCCGCGGCCATGCCGTTCTATGGGAAGGATATTTTGACCGATCAGCAAATTGCCGATATCGTGGCCTACCTCCAGCAGGCATTAGGCAAGTAACCCTAAAATGTGATGACCACGTCCGCCCGGGGCTCGAAAATGGACTGGGTGTGAAGATGCCCCACATCGTCCACCGCAAAGGTCCATCGTTCCACGGCCGTGAGAATGAGCCAGTTCCAGGGGCGGTAACTTAATTCGCCGTACATCAGCGAGCGATCGTCGAGTGCAAACAGATCGGACGGTCCATTGATATTTTTTCGTGCGTAGTGCACGCGTAAGAACATTCCATACGGCAGGTGCGGAAGGGCCATTTCGAGGTCCAAGAGGTCGTTCCCTGGCAGGTTATCGAGATGCAGGTAGGTCCCCTGCAGGACGATATTATCGTAATAATTAATGAAGGCACCCGCGCGAAACCCATTTCCGTTGCCGCCGGCACTATCGGCCAGCAGCGTCACTTTCGTAATGTATTCGTCCATCGCGGCCTGATTATCGAAGCGATCGCGCTCGTAGAATGAATTATAATAATTCGGAAGAAACTGATTTTTGAAAAGCGAACGCTCGGCCTTCAGATCGAGGAACACGGAGTCCAGTAAATTAAAGCTGGTCCGCGCCCCAATGATAATCCCATCGTTGAACTTCTCGAAGCGAACGTAATCGGCATACAGATGCCCTTCTGTTTTTGCAGATTGCCAGAGCATCATTGAAAGATCGGCACCGAGCGTCACGAGCGGAGAAGGGATCGTGGCGGAATCCCGATGAATAACGATCGAATCGACTGTACTATCGGCATTATAATAATGCGTCACGTACGGTTCATGATTGGGAATGATCCGCGTGGCGTTCGTATCGAAGTCGAAAGCGCCTGTCACACCGACCTCGATATGGCTCAGGAACCAAATATCGCCGAGGATGGGAACGATCTGGAACGGCCGGACAAACGGCCGAACGGCGACCAGGTTGCGTTGAAACAGATCGCTCGTGAGCCCCTCGGCACCAAATAACCCGAGGTCCAATCTTCCCGCGAAGCCGATCCGGCGGTTATCGTACGAGGAGTTGTTCCAGTAATCGCTTACGATCGTGCCATTGCCGATCGTTGCGTGCTCGAGGCCGCCCACTCGAAAATAAAAATCGTCGTGCGGCTGCTGAAAGCTGACATAATTAATCCATCGCAGATACGAATAGGCACCGGTCCAGTCCTCTTTTCGGAGCTGCCCTTCGGGACTAATACGAATGTTCCCATCGAATCCGAATCCCCACGGTCCGAGCGTAAACTGTGGCGCGGCGTGGATCAGGAAATAGGGCTCGCCATCGACAATCGTCGTTCCGGCTCCGAGCGCCAGGCCTCGATAGGCATCCGAGGGCGACTGGGGCAAATGCATCCGGTCCAACAGCGATTGTGCCTGGCCGGCTCGGCACACGGCGAGGATGGATAGAAGGGCAAACGTTATTTTTGTCATGGACAAAAAAAGGAATGGCTTAGTCCACGGTATATTCCAATCGCACGGTGATCGAAGCGGTTTTTGCCTTCGAGGACGTGTTAAATGCCCCGCCTCCAGAGAATTCTTCATTGGAATTTTGTCCCGTAATTTGGAAAATTCCCATGGAGGCGTATCGCAGCGAGCCAAGCGATGCTCCCGCATTTCGGGCAATATGTTCGGCGCGATTTCGAGCGTCTGCGGTCGCTGCCGCCAGTAATTTTATTTTAAGATCAGCCAGCTTCGTATAATAAAAAGAAGGATCTTGCGAATAGATCTCAACATTTTGTGTAATAAGTTCCGATACGCCACGCGAGATCTGCTCGATCTTATCGACTTCCGGCGATTGAATGTCTACGTTCTGCGAGAGCTCGTACCCATCGAAGACGTCGCTCGAGGACTTCGTTACCGCATCGAAAACATGCTTTGTCTTCTTCTGAATATTCACCGACGTAAAAACGATCTCCTGCGGCACGACACCTTTTCCAATGAGGTATTGCCGCACAATGTCCTGATCGTGCTTTAGCTTCGCATAGGCCGTCTCGAGATCCATCTCCTTTTCGGTAAACCAGGCATTCCAGACAATAAGGTCGGAAGTGAAATTCTGATTGGCCGAACCGGTTACCGCGATCGATTCGTGAGTGGGATGGGATTTTTTCCATGCGCCGCCAAGAAGAATGGCGGCCAGCACGATCGCAAGCGAGAAGATCGCAGCACTAAAAACATTTCTCATGTTGGGCGAAAATGAATGAACAGGTTCGTTATTGACTACTGTCATTTTTCATGGCAGTAGCGGATGACCCGCAGAATTCAGGGGAACAGCCACTTCACTAAAATAACACTCATAATAAGCGCCACGACATCGGAAAAAATTCCCGCAAGTGCGGCATGGCGAGTTCGGCGGATATTTACCGCTCCGAAGTAAACAGCCAGGACGTAAAAGGTCGTTTCATGGCTTCCCATCATCGCTCCGGCAACGCGGCCCATGAAACTGTCCGGGCCATGCGTTTTCATAATGTCCGTCATAAGGCCGAGGGAGCCGGATCCCGAAAGGTTTCGCACGATCGCCAACGGCATGAGCTCGCTTGGGAACCCAAGAGCATTCGTGACCGGGCTGATCGCCGAGGAAAGCATGTCCATCGCTCCGGAAGCACGGAACATCCCGATCGCGACCAGCATCGCGACGAGGTAGGGAATGATCCGAATGGCGGTCGTAAATCCGTCTTTGGCCCCTTCGACGAATTCTTCATATACTTTTACTTTACGAATGGCAGCAACGAGGACGATCGCAAAGACGATCAGCGGGATCGCCGCCGTCGAAAGGATCTTCGTAATAGCAATGAAGGGAGATTCCATTACACGGCTTCTCCTTTCGCTTCGCGGACCGGGAAGAATCGCTCGATCGCGCGTGTAAAGATGATTCCCACTATCAGGCTCACAAATGTGGCGAGGAACGTCGGCATAATAATGTCAGTCGGGTTCGCGGAGCCCAGTGTGAGCCGGATCGCGATGACGGTCGCCGGCACGAGCGTGAGCGCCGTGGTATTGATCGTGAGGAACATGCACATCGCGTTCGTAGCAGTTCCCGCGACGGGATTCAATTTATTCAGTTCCTCCATCGCTTTGAGGCCGAGCGGCGTGGCCGCGTTCGAAAGTCCGAGGAAATTCGCCGTCATGTTCATTACCATGGCGCCGATCGCCGGATGGTCCGGCGGGACGTCCGGAAACACGCGCACCATAACAGGCTTTACGATCTTCGACAAGAGCAGGACGAGCCCCGCGGCTTCGGCGATCTTCATAATTCCGAGCCAAAGCGCCATCACTCCGATGAGCCCAATCGCAAGTTCTACAGCAGTATTTGCAATTTTTAAAATTCCTTCGTCGGCCACCTTGGCAAGAATGCGAAAATGGACCGTAGGCGGAAGGAATTTCAGGTTCCCGCCATTAGCAAAGGTGGCGGTATCGAACGCGGTCCGTCCGACGATCTTCGTGGGGTCGCCGCTGGCAGCTGCCGCATCGCTCAGCACCGGTGGCACGTTTGCGGGAAGCGTAAGCGTAAGCGTTCCGGTGCGCGGGTCAGCCTGAGACTGCACAATATCCGTGGCAAAGAATACGGAATCGCCTTTGATCGCCTTGGCTTCATCGGCCGAATAAAACCGAGCGATCTCGCTTTTGGTAAGGAATGAAGTTCCAGAGAAGTGATTCGGCCCGGCGACCTTCATGGCTCCGGGCGCGTCATGGAGCGCGACCCATTCGTTGTTGCGAAACCGGCCGCTCGTTTCTTCGCTCACATCGCGTCCTACTGCCACACAGATCGCCGCCACGATCAGAAAGAGCCAGATATAATTCAGCATACTTCAAAAATACGACGGCAAAGGCAGAATGAAGAATAAATGTGCTAAACAAAAATATGAAGAACCGCGGACAAGGATTGTATCCTGGACCAGACCTTCTGCAGTTGCTTTTCAGAAGGGGATCATAAACTTGTGCATTGCTCAAAGGTCGCGAACCCGAAGCTTAGTCCCTATCCGGCGTTTTCGATCTGAGCTGTTTTTTCTCGGAATTTCGCTTTTTGGATTTCAGGCGCGTTTCTTTCGCGGTTTTGGAAGGCTTGGTTTTTCGTCGAGGCTTGGGACGAACAAGAGCCGCTCGCAGCAACTCCTCTAATTTTTCGAGCGCCGCTTGTTTATTTCGGAGCTGGCTTCGAAATGCCTGAGAACTGATATGAAGGCGTCCGGCGGAATCGAGCTTCGAAGAGAGACGCGAAACGAGCCAACTGCGGTCATACTCCGATACAGAGGGCGAGTTCTGAAGATCGAAAACGAGTTCGGCCTGCGTCGAAGTTTTGTTAACATGCTGGCCGCCGGGTCCGCCGGAACGCGAAAAGGAAACTTCGATCTCAGAGATCGGGATTCGGAAATTTGCCGAAATCGTAAGAAATTGATCTTCCACTTTTTTGAGCCCGCCAAAAGTTATTTCAGTCCCGAAAAATTATTTGAGAAAAAGAAATTTATTTGAGCGTCGGAAAAAAGATGCGGACATATGCAACAAAAATTAAGAAAAGGATGATCAAATGGAGTCCAACCCGGACCATAGCGCCACCACCGGAGTCGAGTTTCGAAATGACCTTAAGAGAACCGCGGATGACGGGCTCCAGAATCCGAATCGCAAATGCGAAGGCTCCAATGACGCCGATCATCAGAAATAAAGCTTTCAAATAGGGCGAGATCGTAAGATGCGTGATGACGTCCGTCAGGATTCCTTCGGCTAATCCCAACAGTAGACCGGTTTCGAGGAGGACGAGCGTCCGGCGCGTGGGAACGGCCTTCATCGCGGCACTGGAAGCAGGGGAAGAGGGCTTGCGAGGCATCGAAACTCTCGAATTCAGCGAAAAAGTAATAAAAAAGGGACCAAGCTTACCACGTCACCCGCAAACCTCGCTGAGAGCTGCTTCCTTCCGGACCTGACTCGGTTGGGCGTGTCAACGATGCGTGGGACTCAGTCCCTAAACTTTTTCGCGTTGGGCGAGCAAAAACCGTGGCTTTTGCGGGGCGGTTCCGCGCCCGGATAGCGTAACAAGGGTAGCGTAGGATCGATAGTGTAAAACGCAGCGAAATCGAATCGAAGGGTATTCCTATTAGTGTCGAAAACGTATTGAAATAGAATGTTTAAGGGATTTTGAACCATATTGTCTCTGCGAATTGTTACGCGGCATGGAACATCCCAAAACTTTTTTTTCCCCGGTCGCGGAACCGTCGGTAAACGGAAGTACCCGCCGCGAAGCCTACTCCACTCTGAAACTACTACCCCAGGAAGGCATCACATACGACGATGTGCTGCTTGTTCCTGCGCACAGCACCGTGCTTCCACGTAATGTGGACACGTCGACCTGGCTTACGAAGCATATTCGATTGAGCATTCCTCTTGTTTCTTCGGCCATGGACACAGTGACAGAATCGGCAATGGCGATTGCGCTGGCGCGGGAAGGCGGCATCGGGATTATCCATAAAAACCTTTCTATCGAGCGGCAGGCAGAGGAGGTCGATATTGTAAAACGTTCCGAAAGCGGGATGATCTCCTCGCCGATCACGCTCACGCCAGAGCGGTCGCTGCGAGATGCGCTGGCCTTAATGCGGAAATATCAGATCTCAGGGATTCCGGTCACCATCGGGAATGGGAAACTTGCCGGGATTATAACCGACCGGGATATTCGCTTCGAATCGGAGCTCGACCGTTCCGTCGCCGAGATCATGACGAAGGAGAATGTGGTGACGGCGCCATTGGGAACGACACTCGAGCAGGCGGAGGAAATCCTTCAGCGTAATAAGATAGAAAAACTTCCCGTGGTCGACACTGCCGGAATACTCAAAGGCCTCATTACCTTCAAAGACATTCAAAAGAAAAAGCGGTTTCCACATGCGGCAAAGGACGAAGGCGGGCGGCTGCTCTGCGGTGCGGCGCTGGGGGTCGCGGAAAATACGCTTGCCCGCGTCGAGGCGCTGGTGAGTGCAAAAGTCGATGTCGTGATCGTCGATACGGCCCACGGGCATTCCCAGGGCGTCCTCGATATGGTAAAGAAACTTAAGAAATTATTCCCAGCGCTCGAAATCATTGCCGGGAATGTCGCGACGAAGGACGGGGCAGACGCCTTAGTCGAAGCGGGCGCCGATGCGGTAAAAGTCGGGGTCGGACCGGGATCGATCTGCACGACACGGATCGTTGCAGGCGTCGGAGTTCCTCAACTTACGGCGGTCATGGAAGCCGCCCATGCGGCAGGTGAGAAAGGCGTTCCCGTGATCGCCGATGGCGGCGTGAAACAGACCGGAGATATTCCAAAAGCACTGGCGGCGGGTGCGTCCAGCGTTATGATCGGGAGTCTGTTTGCGGGACTGGAAGAGTCGCCGGGAGAAAAAGTGTTTTTGGAAGGACGTACGTACAAAACATACCGTGGAATGGGTTCGCTTTCGGCCATGGCACAGGGCGGCGCCGATCGCTATTTCCAGGATGCCGAGGAAGGGCTGCAAAAGTTAGTTCCAGAAGGCATCGAGGGCCGCGTACCGTTCCGGGGTGCGCTCTCCGAGACCGTTTATCAGATGATCGGTGGTCTTCGGAGTGCTATGGGCTATACCGGCTGTGCAACGATTCCGGAGCTGCAGGAAAAAGCACAGTTCGTTCGGATCTCCGGTGCTTCGCTACGCGAATCGCATCCGCACGACGTGACGATCACGAAGGAAGCCCCAAACTATCATTTATGATTTAATGCGCGGGACGCGCAGATAATTTAATCCGCCAGCGTCGCATAACAGACCTCAAAATAGTCCTTTGGATCGGTCCATCGGCGCTCGACTTCGAATCCACCGGCTTTGAGAAGCATTTGGAACGATTCCGACGTGTATTTATAGGAATATTCCGTAACGACGTGCTCGTCCTTCGAGAAGAAGATTTCATTGCCGTCGAGGGAGAAGCGTTGGTCTTCGAGGCTCACCAGGTGCATTTCGATCCGGCTCTTCGCTTCATTGAAAAATGCATAATGTTTGAAATTCTCGGCGGGAATGTGAATTCCGAATGCATCGTCAATGCGGCGTATAAGATTGAGATTGAACGCCGCGGTAACCCCTTCGGAATCGTTATACGCGGCTTCGAGAATACGCGGATCTTTCCTTCGATCGAACCCAATCAGCAGCGCACCGCGTGGCCCTACCAGAGAAGCGGCCCGCCGAAGGAATGACTCGGCTTCCGGCGGCGTAAAATTCCCAATGGTCGAACCCGGGAAAAAAATGAGCGTTCGCCCGTCGGCAGCTCGAAGGCCCGGGAGACGAATCTCCTCCGTATAATCGGCATGGATCGGGCAGATTTCTATCTGCGGGAATTGAATGGAGAGCTCCATTGCAGACCGATGGAGCGTTTCGCGTGAAATATCGATCGGGATATAGGAACGGGGGTGTAGAAGATGGCCGAGCAGCATTCGTGTTTTCGTTCCGGAGCCAGAGCCAAACTCGACGACGGTTGCCTTCGGCCCAATGGCCGCAGCCATCTCAGGGAGAAATCGTTCGAAAATAGAAATCTCTGTACGAGTGAGATAATATTCTGGCAGCGTCGTAATTTTTTCGAAAAGGCTCGAGCCGAGTTCGTCATAAAAGAACTTGCTCGTAATCCGCTTCGGCGATGTGAAGAAGCCGGCTATGATTTCCGTCTTGAAGGAATCGTTCGTTACGGTTTTGTCCTTGGAACTTAGTGTAGACTGCATACAATAGGGCTTGAAACACGAAATCTGGATTATTGTTTTACGTTCATTCAGGGAAACGGCTCATGGCTTCTCCTTCGTTCGTTTAGAATGCGCAAAATTCGGACCGCCACCGTTTCCTTTCTGATGGAGGATTCTCCGCATTCGGTGGACTTCAACCTCCATCGCGCTAAGAAATATATCGAAGACGCGGCCCGGAACTCCGCAGATATTGTCTGCCTACCGGAGACCGTAACGACGAACAACGTCCCAAACCCGGAAGAGGAAGTTCAAAATTCGAGCGAGTGGGCACGTTTTTTTTCTCATTGTGCTCGGGAATTTTCGATCGCCGTGATTGCCCCGTTTTTTACGCGAACCGAAGACAAAGTTTTTAACCAGGCGACGGTTTATGATTCAGCCGGAGAGGAAATCGGCTTTTACCGCAAACTCCAGCCGACCGGTTCCGAAGCCCGGTGGGTTAGCCCGGGTTGCGAGTTCCCTATTCTCGATCTCGGATTTGCCAAAATCGGGATTATGATTTGCCTGGACCTTTATTTCCCCGAGATCGCTCGCATTTATGCCATGAACGGAACAGAAATCCTGTTCTGGCCAACAACCACTCACGGACCAACGCAAAGCGGTCTCGAAGCGCAAATACGGTCGCGTGCGATCGATCATTCACTGTATGTGGTCGAATCGAATTTAGCCGGCCATCCACCCTATGCGCCGTATGCCGGGCGGTTTTATCCCGGCACTGCCCGCATTATCGACTTCAATGGCGATATTGTGTCCCAAACTGGCCGGCGAGAGGGCCTTGCCATCTACGACATCGATCTTGACGAGCGGAGACAAACATCGAATGTTGTTCTCATTCACGACCCGGACGATACCCGTCCGGATCTTGAAGCACTAACAAGAATGGATTTGTACGCAAAACAATACTCGGAAATTGCGAGACAACAAAAACGATATTACGATACGTTATGAAATTAATTGTGTGTTGTATCGCGATTCTCTGTTGGTCTTTGTTGTCGGGCTGCGGCCATGAAGAAGGAGCGAATTCAGGGAAAGTCCACCTTAAACTTGTCCATTTTTATCTTGACCAGAAAGATACGTGGCAGCGCGATGTGATCGATCCGTTTACAAAAGCGCATCCGAACATCGAAGTGGAAGTCGAGGCCATTCCCTTCGGACTATACACTACGAAAATCGAATCGGCGGCCGTCAGTGGAAGTACAATTGGAGATGTGGTCCTTATCGACGATTGGTTCGGACAGGACCTCTTCAAGCACAATTACACAATTCCGCTCGATTCGTTCTTTCGCCGCGACCTCCGCGACAGCGATTTCTTTACACAATTTTTTACGGTCTGGCGAAAAGGCAATGTTCCTACAGGCCCGCTCATGGCCATGCCCGCATCCGGCGGAGTCACCGCGCTTTTTTATAACAAGGACCTTTTCGATAAAGCAGGGTTGAAATATCCGGATTCGACCTGGACCTACGCAGACTTTTTGAATGCTGCTCGTACACTGACCAATAACGCCACCGATCCACAATCCAAAGTTTGGGGTATTCTCCTCGATGACGGCGGATTTACTGGAATCGATACGTATATTTATTCCAATGGCGGTAAAATTCTGTCCGACGATAAGACAAAAAGCGCGATGATGGAACCCGCTACCGTAGCGGCGGTGCAATCTTACGTCAATCTGGTGGAGAAGGAACATGTCGCTCCTCCCCCAGATCCATCGCAAACGCTGGGCCAGCAGTTTTTGCTCGGTCATGCCGCAATGATGCTGCATATCGACTATGCCAAGACGGAACTTGCTCACGCCAGCTTTTCATGGGACCTGACCGCTCCTCCCCGTGGCTCCGCAGGACTGCTCGATCGACAAAACGGTCAGGCGTTTGGAATTACAAGTTCCTGCCAGCATCCCGATTCCGCGTGGGAACTGATCAAATGGATCGTGACACTCCCGCCGAAAAAAGGAATCAACGACCTCTTTTTTTCCGCGATGCCGCTCTATAAGCCACTTGCGTATTCCAGCGAATTCCTTGATGGGACTCCCAAATGCAACCGGCGCGCGCTGCTTGCGATCAATAGCTACGGTCATCTTTTCACCCTGATCACACCCGGTTGGCAGGAGTGGCGCGATCACGGATTTGTGCCGAACATGCAGGACATGCTTGCCGGTAGAATTTCCGTTCCTGCGGGCTGTGCCGCGATCGACGCGAACATTAACGAAGTCCTTGCCCGGAACAAAACTCCGTGAAAACGCGCGTCGCTTATCTGTATCTTGCCCCGGTCCTGATTGGGCTCTGTGTCTTTACGGTCGGGCCAATCCTTGCTTCGTTCGGGCTTTCGTTTACCCACTATGAGATGGGAACCGCGCCTCAATTCATTGGCACACGCAATTATGCGGAGTTGCTCCATTCGCAATTGTTTTGGCAGGTCTTTGCCAACACGTGTTATTATGTCCTCCTTTACGTTCCAGCAAGCGTCATCGTGTCCCTGCTTTTGGCACTCCTCATAGAAAAAAAGATTCGCGGGCTTGCATTCTTTCGCACCGTTTATTTCCTTCCCGTTGTCACGTCGATGGTCGCGGCGGCGATTATATGGTCCTGGATGTATAACAGCGATATCGGACTCATTAATTATCTGTTGTCCATCGTTCATATCCCAGGTCCGAAGTGGCTGCAGGATCCTCATTGGGCGCTTCCGGCCATCGATCATGGGCGTATGGAAAAATTCCGGGTATAACATGATGATCTTTCTGGCCGGCCTTTCAAGCATTTCCAGGGATTATCACGAGGCTGCACGCCTGGATGGATCGAACGCCTGGAACCGCTTCCGGCATATCACGCTGCCGCTCCTTTCGCCGGTGATGTTCTTTGTTCTGGTGGTAACGACTATCGGTGCATTCCAGGTCTTTGAGCAGACATTTGTCATGACAAATGGCGGACCCGGGATTTCGACGCTGACCTTTAGTTACTACATCTGGCAAATGGCGTTTCGCTTTTTTAATTTGGGTGGCGCCAGTGCATTGGGATATATTTTCTTCGTACTCGTACTCACCATCACCGGGCTTCAATTCCTCCTTCGACGCCGATGGGTATTCCGGCCATGAAGAACATTCTGCGATATACCGCCCTGGGACTCGTTGCGGCACTGATGCTGATACCGTTCTTCTGGATGCTTGTAACTTCCCTCGAGTCGCCGCAATCGCTCGTTCGGTTCCCACCGTCCCTCGTTCCTCGATCGCCGCACTTTTCGAATTATGCCGCAATTTTCCGCGAGTTGCCCATCGGCACGTTCTTTTTTAATTCCATCAAGATCAGCGTGTTAGGCACCTTTGGCGAAGTGTCTGCGGCGGCGCTTGCCGCCTTTGCCTTTGCGCGCATGGAGTTTCGTGGCAAAGGGATTTTATTCTCCATTATTCTTTCGACGATGATGATCCCATTCCAGGTGACGATGGTCCCGGTATTCATCATCATCCGTTGGCTGGGATGGCTCGATAACCAAGCATCCTTGATCGTTCCCCATTTTTTTGGCGGTGCATTTGCCACCGGCGCCTTTGGTGTTTTTTTACTACGGCAATTCTTCGAGTCGGTGCCGAAAGAACTGGAAGATGCCGCCCGAATCGACGGTGCGGGACGATTCCGTTTTTTCGCTACGGTGCTACTGCCACTCTCAAAACCGGCACTTGCCGTACTATCGCTGTTCGTGTTTATGGGCATTTGGAACGATCTTTTGAGTCCCGTCCTCTTCCTTTCGAGCGAAGAAAAAATGCCGCTCTCCTTCGGGCTTGCAATTTTGCAGACGGTCCAACATAATTTTCGTTACGATCTTTTGATGGCGGGAACGCTCCTCAGCATTATCCCTATCGTGCTATTCTATATGGTCGCACAACGGCACGTCGCAGACGCCTTTTTACGAACCGGAGTGAAAGGATGAGTGCAACGGCAATTTCGGTCGAGCGGATCCTCCTGCGCCGGGTCCGGATTCCGATGCGGGAACCGTTCCGCATTTCGAATGGCACCGTTTCAGAAAAAGAAAGTATCGTGATTCAGGTTCAGGCAGCCGGCCATTCCGGCTACGGAGAAGCATCGCCGATGCCCGGATCGTTTTACTCCAAAGAGACACCCGAAAGCACATGGGATACGCTTGTGAACGATCTCATTCCCGATATTTTTTCCCGCACGATTGCCAACCCTGTCCAATATGCCGATTCACTGAACCGCTTTAAATACGAATGTTTTGCTCGAGCCGGGATCGAGGGTGCCGTATGGGACCTTTTCGCTTCACTTCTCGGGACGACCATTCGCGAACTGTTAGGAATACCCCACCATAACATCCCATCGGGCCTTGCGGTGGGAATGTTCGATACGGTGGACGCTTTGCTGGAGCGAATCGAACATTACCTGAGGGATGGTTACCGGCGTATAAAAATAAAAATCGCTCCCGGATGGGATCTGGAACCGCTCACAGCCGTGAGAAAACGCTTCGGAGATATTCCCCTCATGGTCGATGCCAATGCCTCATACGAACTTGCGGAACACAGGGAAATTCTCCGCGCACTCGACCGATTCAATCTGGTGATGATAGAACAACCGTTGGCAGCAGATGCGCTGGAAGATTCAGCAGACCTGATGCGCTCCATCCGGACGCCGATCTGCCTCGATGAATCCGCCGATTCGATGGAATCCCTCGAAGAAATCATTCGATTAAATGCGGCCGGAATTATTAATATTAAAGTTCAACGGGTAGGCGGCCTGTGGAATGCAAAATTGATGGAAGGCCGCGCGCGAGAAGCAGGGCTTTCACTGTGGCTCGGGACAATGCCGGAACTCGGCATTGCGTCTGCGCAGGCACTCGAAATTGCAAGTTTGCCCGGATTCGTTTATCCTACCGACATTGAAGCAAGTACTCGATGGTTTCATGACGACATAGTGGAACCGCAAATCTCGATCGGAGCCGATGGGTGTATCGCGATACCACCGATGGGCTACCGAGCGAGCGAGGAAAAAATAGAACGTTATACCCTCAGCAGAAAAGAGTTTCAGCGATGAAGTCGAATGACATCCGAAATCGGCTACGGCACGCTTTAATCCCGGCACTCCCCGTGCCGTTCACCACAGAGCGGACGATTCATCGGGAGTCCCATATTCGGATGGCCGAATATATGGCTGACCTGCAACTCGCCGGCATTGCGGTATGGGCACACACCGGACGCGGAATGCTGATGACGAGCCCTGAGCGGGCAGAAGTCCTCACGCATTGGAGAGAATCGTTACCAAATGCGGTCATAATCGCAGGCGCCGGATCCCATGCAATGGCCGATCAGGCAAGATCGCTGGGCGCCGATGCCATTCTTTGCCATCCCCCGACGCATCTCCGCAACCGGCCGGAACGAGAACGAACATCCGCAATTATTTCCTATCATGAGGAGCTTTCGAACTCTGGGCTTCCTCTGATCTTATTTTATTTGTACGATGCAGCCGGCGGCATTTCGTATTCCCCCGAAATCCTGGACCGTTTGTTTGCTGTACCAAATGTGATCGGTATGAAGATCGCCACGCTCGATAGCGTGATGACATTTCAAGACGTTGCCCGCCACATGAAAACGGAATATCCTGAGATGCTCCTCATTACGGGCGAAGACCGGTTCCTCGGATATTCGCTGATGATGGGCGCCGATGCCAGCCTCATCGGAATGGGCTCCGCTTTGACTGCCCCCCAGGTCGATCTTCTGAAAGCCTGGTATGCGGAGGACATGGTCTCGTTCTTTTATTATTCGGACTTGATCGACCGTTTCTCAATGGTAACCTTTTCTCAGCCAATGGAAGGATATATTGCTCGCATGCTCTATGCCTTATCCTGGCTGGGTATTGTTTCTCCCGAAGCGACTTATGATCCGTGGGGTCGGGAACTTTCTCGCGAAGAAATTCAGCGAATCGCCGATTTTTTGAACGCACTGCCGGCCGACATGAAACGCCGATGAACTGGCACACCCGCCTTCTGAACGATTACGAACGATTTTCGAGCGGCCTTCCCCGGCCGCTGGAACCATATATTCTTGAAACGTATGGAATCTCGCTCGCAAGCGAATATGCAGGGCATCGGATTAAGAATCCGTTCGGCAAAGCGTCCGGACAGCTCTCCCTTAACGCGCATCAGGTTCAACGGGATGCCGAAGCGGGCTTGGGTTTTGCGGTGCTCAAAACGCTCATTGCCGAGAACGAGGCAGGCGCACAGTCGATGAAAGCCTGGGCCATTCCTGCGACAAAAATGACGGTCGAAGAGATCGTGGGAACTCGAGAACCGGTCCGTGGCCAGCATGGCTGGACCGTGACCTGGAAGGGCAGAGGATGGAGCGAACGCTTTTCGGATTATTTAAAGTTTTTCAGCCGCTCCATCGAGAGTGCCGGCTCGCACTCCATGCTGGTCGTTCCATCTGTCAAGTACCACCTTCCGAAACCCGAAGAAACGCAATGGAACCGTTCTGAATACGAATTTACGACATCCGAGTTATACCGGACGTGGCATACGCTTCGCGAGGGTTGCATGCCGCTTGAAAAAGATTTTTCGCCGACGCTCGCCGGAGACGAATCATTTTCTCGAGAACGGGAAACGATCCTGAACTGGCTTCGATCGGTGCCAGACCTCATTCGGGAAACCAGCGTGGGCAAGGACATTCGGCTTGGCCTTAAGATTTTCAATGCCGCCCAGCATGACGATTTCCAACTCGAAATGCTGAATGCCGTCGAACATCATCCGCGCCGGGCCGACTATGTCATTTATGGAAACCGCCTGTTCGATCCGAATAAAAGTTACGAGGGCGTCCGGGGTGTCGCCTATGGCGGGCCGGACCTCAGCGATAGGAACCTTTCTGTCCTGTCGCAATGGCCGCACACGATTCCGCTCTCGGCGACCGGGAACATCGTCACCGGAGCCATGGCTTTCGAATATTTAAGGCGAGGGTGCACTTCCTTTCAGATGCACACGTTATTTCAACTTCCGGATTCGGAATTCGCGATGAAATCGAATTCGAGTTCCCGAACGGAACGAGCATTGCACCGGCTACTCTTTCACCCCTCACACGGATTTCTCCATGCATTACTCCACGACCGGGAGCGTCATCCCTGGCCATCTGGCTCGAACGTTCTGGAACTCGCACACTACTATCCATCGCTCGGTTAATTTTCACGGCCCAGAAAAACCGAATTTCAAGGCGGCCACCATTCTTTTTATCATATTTGTACTGGCCTGAAAAAATTATTAGCGTGGCCGCGAACGTAATCATGAATCTCGAAGTCGAAGAACTCAACACTGTAACAAAGCCAGCATTTCCTATTCGGTCCGTACCCGCAGTTTCTCACATGGCACAGGGCCTGGTGGGCTCCGAGATCCTGAAGATCGCCGCCGATATTCGAGCGATGACCGCAGAAGGTCATACGATCTGCAATCTTACCGTTGGCGACTTTGACCCCAGGTACTTCCCTATTCCTCGCGAACTTCGGAAGTCGATCGAACTTGCACTCGATGCCGGCGAAACGAACTACCCGCCGTCCGACGGAATGCTCTCGCTCCGAAAAGCAGTCAAGAATTTTTACGAACGACGTCTCGGCCTCGATTACCCGATCGAATCGTTCATCATTACGAGCGGCGCTCGGCCTGCGATCTATGCCACCTATAATGTTTTGATAGACGAAGGGGACAAAGTGGTGTACCCGATTCCGTCCTGGAACAACAATCACTATTGCCACTTGAGCCGTGCGACATGGGAACGAGTTATTTGCCGCGCCGAGGATGCCTTTCTTCCGACCCGTGAAGTCCTGGGAGGCACGCTGGGCGATGCGAAACTCCTTTCGCTCTGCTCGCCGCTCAATCCAAGCGGAACGGCGTTCAGCCGCGAAGCGCTCGAGGGAATTTGCGATCTCGTTATCGACGAAAACGACCGCCGCGGATCCGGCGAACGCCCGCTTTTCATGATGTACGATCAGGTCTATTGGATGCTCACGTTCGGCGATACCGTACATCATAATCCGGTCTCGCTCCGACCCGAACTTGCCCCGAATACCATATTTGTCGATGGGATCAGCAAGGCGTTCGCCGCGACCGGCGTTCGCGTAGGATGGGCCGTCGCTGCGCCGGACGTTGCCCACCGCATGTCGAATATTTTGGGCCATATTGGCGCCTGGGCACCGCGAGCGGAGCAAGTCGCAACCGCGGCGCTCCTGCTCGATGACGATGCGATCGACGGTTATCACGCCACGATGGTTTCGAACATCGAAGAACGGCTCAATCTGTTGTATCAGGGAATTCAGGACCTCCACGAAGAGGGGTTCCCAGCCGCTGCGATCTCCCCCATGGGAGCCATTTATCTCACGGCGCAATTCGATCTCGCCGGCTGCAGGACCCATAAGGGAAAAATTCTCGAGACCAATGAGGATATTCGAAAATACCTGCTCGAAGAAGCGCGGCTGGCCATTGTTCCTTTCCAGGCCTTCGGCTCGGAAGATAATACCGGCTGGTTCCGGCTTTCTATTGGCGCAGTCTCCAGTCAGGATATCGAAGACATGCTCCCCCGGCTGCGTCGAGCGTTAGAGAGCCTGAAATGAGTTTTCTTTTTTGAAAGAAAATTCTTAGCGCAAACTTTCATTTCCGAACAAGGACCCACATTCCGGCTTCGAAAGTGGTGATCGTTGTATCGGCATTGCTGGAAACGCCCGCCGGGCGATAGACACGGAAGACGCTGTATTCTTTGAGCGGGAGCGAAGGAAGAAGCGGTGGCCCGTTCTCATGTGAAACATCCTCTAAAATCGGCTCGCCTTCCAGATTGGTCATGCCGCAGCGCATCACAAGGGCATCGCCCGGCCTCACAAAGTCGCTCGTGAGGTAATCCTGTACAGGCACTTTAAACCCGTTTACGGACCCGCGTTCGATCGCATGAACCGAGTCGATAAAAGCGACCGGTGAAAAGAGCGTTTTCTTAATCCCCCAGCGCCGTAGCATGCTGCGCACCGAAAGAACATTATAGCCCCTCCATTCTTCACTGTATGGCAGGGCGGACCACTCGAAATAGTTCTGCTCGCCAAGCCATCCGTCGAGGTGCGGACGCGTGGCACGTGAATAATGCTGCGAAAGTCCGAGATAATACGCTTCGATCGGTTCCGGCACCAGCCAGAACGCGCGATGTCCCTCGCCTTCGAGCCTTAGGACGTCCGCCGTCAGTGCAGGGCGATCGACATCATTTTCAAGATATCGAATATAGTTTGTCCATGAGCGAACGATCCCGATCGCGAACACGATCGTTGTGAGGCCAAGTAGCACCGTACCCGCCATTTCCCATAATCTTATTCGTTCTCTTTTCACGATGGGAATGACTTCCCATAGTTTCGCCAGAAGAAGGCACGCAAAAGGAACCGTAATGAGCAGGTAGCGCTCGAACGTACGTCCTAAGAAGATAATGGCTACAAGATAGAAAACAAGGAAAAGCACAAGGTGCGCGATCTCTTTTTTTCGTTCTCCGTTCAATAGTACCATCGCGACTACTCCCCCGGCGAGCGCGGCTTCTGTAATGCCAAAGAGCACCAGGTGAACCTTTGTCCAAAAAAAAGCGGCCGCGTTCAGGATATCGTAGCTCCCGCCCTTTTGCAAAAACGCAGCAAGCCAGACCGGAGCGTCGCACGGCCACAATAACAGTGTTCCTGCCGATGCTGCCAGCATGAGGACGCCACAGACCAGCGCCGGACCAAGCCGGTAGCGCCTGGAAACGATTCCCATCAACAGCCAGAGACCTCCGGGAACGATGGCGTTGTACTTCGTCAGGAAGGCGGCGGCCCAGAGCAGCACAATGGCGATCAGACCCGGGCGATACCGTCTCGTCGAAAGAATGTACCGATCGATCGCAAGACACCCGGCGAGTTCGAAGAAAACCTGGAACGAGTCGGCAAACAAAATCCGGCTAAATGCGACCGCAAATGGGTGTACCGCATAAAGAAATGCGGCGAGTGTTGCAGAAGGAGTACCCATGAGGCGGCGCGCAAATCGGTACACAACAAGGACCGAACAGGCTCCCACCACCGCAGCCGGAAGCCGTACCAGCGCCGGATCGTTAAGGCCGGAAAGACCGATCAAATGGCCGATCCCCCAAATGAACGGGGCGTTCGAAATCGCGTCCCAGATCGGGGTATGGTTCCGAAGGATATCGCGTGCCCCTACGGCTACGAACGCCTCGTCGAGCAGCAGGGAGTGGGCCGAAAGCGCCCAAAGACGCGCTGCGAGCGCCACGATAAAGGCAAGCGCAAGAGGCCACGATCGGCGAAGAACTGTTACAGGAGTAAAGGACATTCGGGGACTAATGAAATGAGCTTTGCGTCGTAATTGTTTCATGCCCATCGCTCGAAAACACTATCTCGCCATCAGTCCCGTATCGCCATTCCTCTATGGCGTGGTATTGCTCGCCGCTTCATGGGCGTCGCATTTTGCCGTGCTCAGTAACGATGTGTTCCCCTTGCGATGGCAGGCAGAGCACCTTTCGCTCCACAATCCCGAATCCTTTTACAACGGTTTCTATCCGATCGGTTACCCGTTCCTTTTGCGGCTCTTATCGTTTATGTACGATCCGGTCCGTGCTGCGATGCTCCTGCAGATCGTACTTGCGCCGTGGCTGGCTTATTTTGTTTATCGTTTTTTACGAAAGAGCGTAACAGAATCGGGCGCGGTGCTTGCCCTGGCGTTCATTCTATTTTCGCCACAGGTCCTTCGCGCTGTGCTCAGCGAAACCCCGGATTTTCTGGCCTTGCTCTTCATGGCCTGGGCCTTCACATCCTATTCGAATAACGAGGGGCTGCACAAAATGGGAATTTTAATGGGACTGGCCTATCTCTTTCGAACGCATGTCGTGGCGTTCGCCGTCCCATTTGTTGTTTTTCTTTTGTTCTTTCGTTCAATCCAACGCTGGAAACCGCTTTTCACTTTTTGTGTGGGGTTCCTTCCATTCGTTGTGCTACAGGGAGCCGTTCAGCTTTTTTCGGGCCATGGGTTTTTTGAAAATGCGCAGGCGTTCAATGTCTGGAAAACAATGTATGGAATGGACTGGAATAATCCCCCGATGATTGGGAATATTTCTGCGTGGACGCTCATTGCAAAAGATCCGGCCCAGTTCTTCGCTTGTTATGCGATCGGCCTATGGAAAAGTGTCCCCTATGCGGTTCCGATGCTTGGGATCCTCACACTGTGGGTCGTAAAACGGAATGTCCCTGACCGTCTTGTTCTCCTTTCCGCGGTTTCCCTCGTGTATATTGCAATCACTGCCGCCGGGAGCAGTCCAAGAAATATGATCGTCGTTCTCCCGATTATCGTTACTTCACTTTTTTACCTGGTGGAAGAATTGTTCTCAGTATTGCGCATACGCATTCCGCTTAGCGTTGCCAAAGCATCTTCCATGCTGCTGTGGTCCACGGCCATCGTCGGAACGATCGTTTTTTCGTCGCACGCCGGCGCTCGCGTTGATGAATATTCGGACGTTCAGCATGCCCTTGGTCTCGAAAAGGCCCAGGATGCCATTCGCGTTTATTCCGACGACTTCGATCTTTACTTTCCCCATCTTCAATCCGCTCAACCGCGAATTTCGGGTGGCTGGGCGGAAGTCGGTCTGCCGGAATACTTAAAAATGTTCCCGCACGTTCACGATTCCACGGCCCGGGTCCTGCATGACGATCTCATTCGGCTCGGTATTCAGTGGGCCGTGTACCGAACGCCACCCTACGATCCGCGCGGACATGCCAGCGTTCGCAGCGATACCTCGTTATTCCGGCTAACCGCTCGGACCGCCGGGCATGAAATTTATCGCGTGAAATAGCAGAAATTGGGGATCGGCCGTAGATTCCCGGATGGATTGTTTAAACGGCGTTCGAGATAATTTTTTAATTCCCAATAATAGGTGCTATTGACGTTCACCACGAAGGCCAGCGTATAGGGGAATGCATCGATCGTCGCGACAGGCTCGAACTGCTTCGATCTCGCGAGGCCGTAGGCATCCTCGATCCATTCGGCACATGTATCCCGGATGCGAATGCCGTCCGGGCCGGTCCTTCGGACCCCATAGATGGGAAGCAACAGCAGGTCCGGCCGTTCTTCTGCGACGATGGCAGCACGTTCGCCGGTCGAATGAGCATGGGCAATCCGCGTGTCATTGAGTCCGAACAGATCGATGTGATAGATCCCCGTCTTATAGACCACATAACCGGCATCGCCATAGGCAAAGCGAACAGAATCCCGGTGCGGCAGCATGTTAAGTTCCTGCACGACACGGTCCATATTAACGTCCCACAAGTCCTCATGTGCCGCGAGCGCTTGTTTGGTGCGTGGCGTGAGAAACGAATAGAGTACCTGTACCAGGAAAATGATCGAAGCAGGGATCCAGAATGGACGCCAGGTCCGGCGATGGATGAAGTTTACGGCACCAACGGCGGCAGGGACCGTAAGGGCCGCAAAGGCAGGCCACAAAAAGCGGTCATAAAGTCCCTCCAAAGGAAGAACGAAGAGGTAAAAAACAAGTAACCCTCCAGCCCAGGCGATCGGAAGAACGATGAAGGAACCGCGCCACGAGCGAATACAGAACGGCAACAGTATAACGACCAGTGCGCTCGCGAAGAACAGGCGAACATATTGCAGACCCGGCAGACGGGCATGGGAACCGGATAAGACCTTGACATAAAATGAATTCGGGAGCACTGTTCCGAAATAAAAATACTTCCAAACCGCGTACAAGGCGAGTGGAATCGCGAAACAGATCACGAACGACCGAATCGCCGGCCACACCTCGGCGGTTTTTGTTCGGACCGCCACCAAAATAATAAAAGCGAGCAATGCTCCTTCGGGCCGCGTAAGCGTTGCAAGGAACGTAACCAGGAACGCTGTAGATAAGCGTTCCTCGGTCGCAAAGTAGATCCCAAGCGCACAAAGAAGAACGAAGAAGCTCGTCTCCATTCCGCTTAGGGCATTGATCCAGGTGAGCGGAGTCACGCAATACAACACCGCGGCAAGAAAGCCGGCCTGTCGGCCCATCCGTGGCTCGCTCGCGTTCAGCCGCAGTGCTATCGCGTAGAGCACGATTGCCGTCGCGATCGTGGAAAGGAGCCCGATCGCCTGTGCAAAAGCGAGAAGGTCCGAAGTGAAAAAGCGAGCAACGGCAAGGAGAAGAATGAAAAGAAAATTCGTATAACCTTCGGTGTGAATTCCGCCAATATTCCAAACAAGCCCATAGCCGGAGGCCACGTGCTCGGCATATCGGAATGTGATAAAGACATCGTCGAATGGGAATCTGAGCCGAAACGGCCAGAGAACAACGGCACACAATGTCCCCAGGACTCCAATCGTTTTCATGGCGAGACCTCGAACAAAAGCAATGTATCGCGCAAATAGGAACGGTCGAAATAATCGCGGCCCACGTCGCCACTTATTCCGATCGCTTCGGAAATGAGCGTGCTGGAACGCCGGACATTCCGATAAAACGGATCGTTCACGGGCCGATTTTTGGGGTACGATGGAGAATTATAGAGCACGATAAAGTTAACGTGTTCCCGCATTAAAAACGTATCCAGCGATACGGGAATAGAAGGAAACGAGATGAAATGGTCCGTCATCACGCGGAGTGAAGTGTCGTTCGCGAGCCGATCGAGTACCGGCGGTTCGGTAAGGACCAACGGTTTTTGCGCGAAGTGCCATCGCGCAGCAATCGCCGCTTTCAGGGATTCGACGGCATTCGCATTCGAGCGATCGATGTTCGACGCATTGCTGCAGGCGCGAGCGGCATCACGCCACCCGGTAAATCCGAACGCAATGCCGATCGCGACGATCGGCAGCAACAGCCAGCGTGAGTACGATAACAGTCGTGTAAGCGCGATGGCAAGTGCAAGAAATAACAAGGGCAGGACATGGGCCAGATAATTGATCTCCGCTCCCTGCAAAAAAAACCAGCTCAAAAAAACAATGACGATCGCAACCGTTAAGGTATGCGATCGATTACGTTTCCAAACAAATGGAACGATCAGGAGCAGAAGAAAGAGCGGAGCTGCCTCGGCCGCAAATTGTTTCGCGCGGATCGTAAGATTTGCGAGTTGCACGGACCTCGAAAACGGTCGCAGGATGGGAATCGAAGACAGCACATCATTGAACTGGACCGGTCCCGAGCTAACGCTGAACAGCCGCAGGTTTCCCGTCGTGAGATAGTAGATCAGGATCAGAGCGGCAAGGACTCCCCCTGCCCCCAACACCGTGGCAGCCATGAAACCCACACGTCGAAAGGCTCCCAGGCGCCATGCAAAAAAAAGAGCCACGGGAAATAACAAGGTTATCAAGTGGATCGATGAACTTACGGCGAGGAACATAACGATCGCACCATAAGCCGTCCACCACACCCCGCTCCGTTCACGTTCGGCATACGACCACTTCGTGAGTATCGCCACGAATGCGAGAGCGATCCCACCGGCCAGCATATCGGGCCGGGCGGAATGACTGGAAAAGAGAAAAGCGCGCGTCGAAACGAAAAGAAAGACAGAAAATAACGCCATACAGCGACTCGCTCCCAGTGAGCGAGCGCTCGCAAAAAGGGCAAAAAGAACGAAGACGGAAAGTACTGCCGTGACGACCCTCCCAACGGTGATCGGATCGGATCCGGCGATCAGCACAGGCAGGCCATAGAGCGCAGACGAAAGCCACGTCATACTCAGGACGAGGCCCTTGCCGAATTCGAGCGTCGAACCGATGGCAAGCGGATAACGAACGGTTCCCGTCGCCATTTGCTCGCGCGCTTCGGACATCAGCCAGGACTCGTCGCCAAACCATCGCAATCCGTTCGGTTCCGGAAAGAACGAAAGAGAGCGCATTTCATGGGCGAGCAGAATCCCAGTAAGAACCAGCAACGTTACAGCAACGATTTTTTCCGTCCGGTCACTCATGGATCTGATATAGGCGGATAGTATCGGGCGTTCCAACTTGTTTGTCGAAATACGAACGGCCAATATCGGTAAAATAGCCGGGGCGTTCCCAGATCGGCGTTCCTATGCGGGCGAGCGCTTCCTGAATGGGCGCTACTTCGCGCATATAATCGGGTTTGATCGCGCTTGCGTAGAGCAGCACGAATTTCACGCCTTCCCTCTTCAACACCGAATCGATACTTCGATGCATTTCTGGGAACTCGATAAAGTGGGTCGTCATAAGAGAGACCGAGCTATCGCGAAGAAGTTCATGGACGGCAGGATTGAATGCCAGCACGAGCGGAGGCCTCGCAGTGTCGCCGGCCGATTCTTCGATATCGTGGACCTGAGAAACGGCCGCCGCCACCGCCTGATAATTATCCGTCATGATACGATACCCTTTGCCGTGCGGCCCAGGCATTTCTTTCAATGCCAGAACGGTTAGTGCGATCGCCAGCAAGCTGAGTAGGGTCATCCTGAACGGTTCTGAAAGGACCCGCTGAAATATAAGTACCGATGCAACGGAAAGGACGGGCAGGATATAGATCAGATAGCTCGTGGGAGCTGAGCTTTCAAGTTCCAGCCATGAAATAAATATGGCGATGAATAGAGTGGCCGTAAACCCAATGTGGGCCAGGGATCGATCTCGCAGGACCTTCACAACGAATAAGAGAACCACCGCCACAGATACAGTAATATATCCACTCCCAAATTCCAGGAACGTCTTCCATCGCTGCACAATGTTTGCGACCTGAACCGAACGAGAATAAAATCGCAACGCCGGGATATCGTGAACGTTCAGCCAAAAGGCGGCACTACTCGACGTGCCGAATAGCGTCGCCTGCCCAGAAAGGATGGAAAGAGAAGAAAGTGCGACGAGAAAAATGAGGGCACCACTTAAAAAAAGACCGGTGTGCTTCGGCCATTCTCTTTTAGAGCGATAGATATTCCATAAAAAGGCCGCGAGGAACAAAGCGAAGGTGACATGGACGGTGATCAGCATCGTCGCCATAGCCAGAAATCCGAGCGCGAGACTTTTGGCCAAAGAAGGAACCCATCGCATTCTTTGCAAAAGATACATTCCGGAAAGAATCGCAAGAGCAGAAAGCTCGTCGTAACGAGCCGAGTGGCTCGTAAAAAGGAACGATCGCGAAGTCACAAGCAGGAGCACACTAAAGATCGCAAGCAGCCGGTCCCCGGTAAGGCGCCGTGCAATTTCATAGAGCGCAACGAGAAGTGTGAAAGCAAAAAGCGCCGTGATGGTCCGCCCCAGGAGAACAATATCCATCGATTCGGGCGAAATGAGTACAGCCGGAAGGCCGTAGAAAAGCGCGGGTACCCACATATTCCCAAGTACGATCCCACTGCCATGCGAAAGGCTGGATGCCAAAGCATACGGATGCTGAAAAACGCCGTGCAACATCTGGGTTCGAAACTCGATCATCAGCCAGCTTTCATCCCCCCACCAGAG
>JAJPIQ010000069.1 GCA_021324685.1 Bacteroidota bacterium | reverse complement strand
TTTTTAGATCGTTCGTTTTTAGATCGTTCGTTTTTAGATCGTTCGGAGGGAGAAGAAGATCGGATGATCGTCGTTCGAATGTTTGTGGCCTTGCTGATTGCAGCTCCGGTTTTGGCTCAGCCGGTGAAGATCGCAGGACCGTGGAAGGCCGGCCGGCTTACGGTATGGGCGATTGAAGGTCCGGACTCCATTCATCATCCCTATCTAACGGTCGAACAAGCCCTTGCAACCGGCCGGGCGATCATTCACGAAAATAATAGCCAGCTGCTTTGGATCGAAAATCGGTCGGATAGCGACCTCTTTCTTCAATCTGGCGACCTCATTAAGGGCGGCCAGCAGGACCGTATGATCGAAAGCGACATGATCCTGGGCGCTCACGATACTTCCCAGTCGCTCCATGTGTTTTGTGTGGAGCGTGGCCGATCGACAAAACGCGGGTCCGAGCCGATCGAGACGTTCAGCAGTTCGCACTGGATGGCGCCGTTGGAACACCTTCGGCTCGTCGCTCGGCATGACCTTACCGAGCAATTGCTTTCTCCTCACGTCGGCGGACTCACCGCGCCGGACAGCAACGAACTCCAGTTATTGCAATCGCTGCCTTCGGACCTCAGCGTTGGCGAAGCGAGCGCCGCGCAGGAATCGATCTGGAACGATGTCGAAGTCGTACAGTCGGACCTGACCCGCGCGCTCCACGATAGCGTGACGCGAAATGCCTCCCCGACGAGCCTCGAGCTCGCCCTGGAAACGCGATCCTTAAACGATCGGGAGGAGGACTATGAACGATCCTTCGAAGCTATCGCCAGGGACCCCGCTGCGACCGGATTTGTCTATGCCATTGACGGGCAGCTCATCGGAGCCGATGAGTACGGTTCCCATTCGTTGTTCCACGCCATGTGGCCAAAGCTCGTGCGGAGTATCCTCTCCGAGGCGATCGGAAGCCATACAGAGCTCAGCCATCCCGAGAATGCTCAAAACGAAGAGCTTACGTTGGACGATGTCCGGCAGTTTGTAGCGTTGGGTGGGAGTGGAAAATCGAGCGTCCAGCAGATTGGCGACCGCACCGTCGTTCGGGCGATAAAAAGCGACAATGGCTACGCTTTCGAAACGACCGATAGCGCCACGCACGCCATCGTCCACCGTTCTGTTTTGAAAAAATAGATCCCTAAAAGAGCAGTACGATCGCAAAACCAATAAGCACACCGAGCACGGCGACCAGATTGTAGTTCTTTCGCTTTGGCTCGATCCCGGCTTCGTGCAGCAGCGTGAAGATGCTCCAGCGCTGAAGTTCAGGATAATGGTCGTCCATCGACCATCGAAGAATAATATAGCGGAGTCGTTGCGTCGCGGTAAAGAACCAGACGACGTAGGAGGCGACGACCGCGGCCGTTCCACAACTGGTTAGGACGACAAAGAGTAATGCGGCCTTCGTCATACTAAGCAGAATGCGATAGCGGAGCCAGTCGCGTTCGAAATCTTCCGTACGGTAAAAGCCATGTTTGTTCTGATGGAACGAAAGCCGAATGACAAAGATGGAAAGGATGGCATCGACGGTCGCCATCGCCAGAATAAAGAAGAACAGTCCGACCGGCGGCGAACCGGTGTTTTTCATCAGGTAAAAACTGATCATGACCAGGACGAATGCGATAATGGAATAATCGCTCTGCCAGATTTGCAGCAAGATCCGGGTCGTCTTTTTGGACTTGGCAAGTTCGAGGAGCTTGCGAATGTAGTTCCTCGTGTCGAATGCACCCGATGGTTCCGCGAGCGCTTCGGCCACTTCTCTTCGTGCCTCCTGTTTTAGTTTCGCCTCATGTTCGATCTGCTGCAGTGCTTCGTCACGCAGTTCGACGAACGGCGGTTCTTCCGGCGGCCGCTCATGCGCATCGCTATGACCATTCGTTGCAGAATCGGGATCAATGGGTAAGATCGTTGTTCGTAATCGCACAGGAAGATTTTCCAGGCAGAGGCCGGCGAAAGCAGACTGAATATTGTCTCGTGGCGAAGTCCCTAATTCCAGCAGTTTTGACCGAAAGTGCCTGATTTAATTCGACTCCAATGCTTATGCCAAACGGCGATCAGTCCAGGCTGAAGATGAAATAGATAATTTTTTAAAAACAACCGGTTACTTTTCGATGCCTCGCGGTTCTATATGGTAGAGGCATGTCTTCGATTATGCGTGCGATCCGAGTACTTTTTCGAAGGGCAATATTCGTCCTATTGCTGATTCCGATCACTTCTGCCGGCCAGACGTGGCAGATGATAACGGCGTTTCCGGCCCGGATTGGTTGTATCGTTTTTTTAGATGCCGTTGGGCAGGCGCAGAATGGCTTCGCGGGGCTCGCAAACGGCCAGGTTTATGCGACAAATGACCGTGGCCGGACCTGGCGCCTCATCTTCAATGCCGGTGGCGACGTTACTTCATTCACCTTTCGGGATGGCCAGACCGGATGGCTTTCCTGCAGACGTCCGGCAGGCATCGGGATCTACGAAACAAACGATGGTGGAATTTCCTGGAAAGCATTATCTCAGCAGGGAGACCTTTTTTGTGCCTATTACCAGGCTTCAACGAACCGCCTGTTTTTGACCGGTTCCAATTATTATTTCAAGGTCTCGCAGGACAACGGCTCGACCTGGAGCGGGGCCTTTGGCGAAAATTACCTGAACGGGGTCACCTTCGGAAGTAACTCGAATGGCATGGTAAGCTGCTATAGCGGCAGGACGCTCTATACGCACAACGGCGGCGTTTCCTGGTTCGAAGGCAATGCGGGGATCGAATGCTGGAACCCGCTTGCGGTAAGTCCGGAAACGTTTTTTATGATTAGTGAGAACGATTCCACGGTCTATCGCTCGATCGATTCGGGCATGACCTGGAAAGCGCGAGCGACGCTTCGCTGGAAGCCCTCGGGCGATATTCGCGGCTCGTGCCAGCAACTGTATGCGCAGTCCTCCGACAGCAGCGGAATTTTTTATTCGAATGACGAAGGGATGACCTGGCACACGATCGGGGGCCCGGAAAACCAATGGGATACCCGCTTCTTTACGTCAGGGAACGACATTTATGCCGGCTCGTGGAGCGGCGGCCTCTTTAAATTCACGGACACGCTTCGCCCCCCAACCACGCAACTCCAGCTCACCGGTCCCGGAATGAGTTCGACGCCACCGTTTATCGAATCGCAAACGTGTAAAGATATCGACACATCGATTTATGTATGGGCGACCAGCAGTTGCTTTCCAACAGCGTTTTTAGGGTATGACGATACCCTTACGCCCGGGATCTCGATCGTTCCACTGCGTGGAAAAGATTCCATAAGTTTTCCATTCACCTTTGGGAGCCATACGTTCGATGACAGCGGCTTCCATACGCACGATTCGGTCCGGATCCATCTTCATTACCGCCCAAGCGTCTCGAAGGATTCCGCCGTTTTTGTCCTGCACTACAGCCTGGATGACATCCCCTACGATACGACGCTCACCTTGCTTTTTGTCCGGAATACCGCGGCAAGCATTACCGTCCGCGATACGCCGGTCACGATGGTCTCCCGACAGGCATGTCTCGAGGCCCAGGGGTCGTTTATCATTACAAGCGGGCCGTGCGATTCGCTTATGATCGTGGGCGTACAACCGGAAGACAGCGCTCATTTTTCCGTCACGGGAGTAACGTTCCCACTCCTTGCGGCGGCGGGATCCAGCGTTAGCATTCCGATCGTTGCGTATGGGGTTCGAAAAGATACGCTGACAACGCCGCTCGACATTACGCTGGTATCGGATGGGATAAAAACCCATGTGAGCGTGCTCGCGAAACTGATCGTCCTAAAGGACGGTGTGCCAAAACCCGGTCTCGCCGGAGCGACGTTCGTAACGCCGACCAACATCTGCACCCGCCGGCTTGCAACCGTTCCCATTAAGAATCTGGGATGTAACCCGCTTGTATGCGACACCGTGCGATGGCTGGCTTCGGTTCCCGATCTCAAGGTCGTTCGAATGCCCAGCTTTCCGGATACGCTCGATATCAGCCAGCGCGATTCGATCGTGCTCGAGTTCACGCCCGAGAACGTTGGTAATGAGACGGCAATCCTCGAATGGAAAATGCATTCGGCGTCCCAGCACATCGATACGATCACGGGTATTCATACGTCCGCGTATTCGCTTTCGCGCGCGACGCTTTCCGACAGTGCCCTTGAATTCGGTTCGTTGCTCATTTGCGACACCAATGAGCGGATCTCCTTTATTCACGATGAATCGTGCCTTTCGACGCAAATCGTTAGCTTCGAAGCGCCGCAGAATTCCGAGTTCGAACTTCTTGCTCCGCCGCTTCATACCTGGATCGCTCCCGGTGACAGCACAGAAGTGCTCATTGGTCTTCGTCCCAATTCCGGCGGGGAACGAACAGATTCGGTGACCTTTATTTTACAGGACTCTGCGGGTGCCGAACAATCGCTTACCGTCCAACTTCATGGTATCATCGTTGCCGATACTCCGCATATCCAGATTGCGCCAACCTCGATAACGTCCGCGGATCTTTCGCCGTGTTCATCGCTCGATACATCGATCTCGATCAGGAATGCTTCGCGGTGTCAAAGTATCGCACTGTCGGCTTCGCTCCGTGCTCTGGGAACCTGGTTCTCGCTCGATAGCACGGGTGAGATCGAACTTGCGCCGGGGGATTCGGAAACGTTGCGAATTCATGTCCGCACCACGAGCGACTCGGCCAGTACCAATGCCGTCCATATCGTGGGAACTTCTATCGATACGTTCGTTGCACTCGCAGCGTCCAACAATATTGGTGGCACCGAACTTGCCGTTCGCGCGCCGGACACTGTTTTTCATGCGAAGCTTTGTTCGAGCGACGCGAAACATTTTGTGTGGAAGAACGGCACGTGCGGCCCTGTGGAACTCGAAGGTCTGGCGCTTACCGATTCCAATACCTTTGCGATGCTTGGCGCATGGCGCGATACCGTTGTAGCTCCGGGCGATTCGGTCACGATGCAAATCCTTTACAGTGCGGAAGATACACTGGATCATTCTTCGTCCCTTGTCTATCGCACGGCGGATGGCAGAGTGTCGGGAAGCATTCCGCTCTCTGCCATCACGACAACGCGTCCTGCGATCGCTCGAATGGCGCTGGAAGCGTCCGACGGCACGAGCGCCGTTCATCGCGTTCCGCAGGACACCGTGTCGTTCCTGATTCGGCCGATGGACAACGTTCCCGACTCGCTCGGTCTTACAGCGATCCATGCGACGGTATCGTTCGATAGCGATCTTTTGACCTATTCCGGTCAATGTCATATATCCGGCGGATGGTCGGAGACGGCCGTAGAGCGTGGACTGGGGACGCTCGATCTCGATCTTACCAGTAACACGTCCCTTGCCCTGACAGCCGGGACTCCGATCGTTCAGGCCTACTTTACCACAGCGTTTTCGGAGCCGAGATCAGGAACGCTGACCATTGAGAAGGTGGCGTTTAACCATGACGATTCCGATTTTGCGCGGTGCGTACTTGCGCCACAAGCGGTTCCCGCCGGCGTGGAACTCACGATCGATCGCTTCTGCGGAGATTCGTTGCTGGGCGATGCTCTGTTGCAAATTCCCATCGCGGTGAATGGCATCGCCGTGCAGTCCTTAGGCGGCGGTTCTAAGATCGAATTATCGCTCGATCTAAAACGGGAGACCAATTGCCGTTTCCTGCTTGCGGACGACCGGGGCGACATCGTGGAAAACATCGGGGAATGTTCCCTGTTTGCTGGCGCGGATAACGTTGTGCTTCCGGTCCATGCTGCGAGCGGTGCTTATTTTCTGCTAATAAAGAGCGATTTTGGCGATCTTGTCAGAGAGGTTACGATTGTTCGATGATGAAGAAGTCCGTACCGAACGTATGAAAACAAAAAAGCCCGATGTAACCATCGGGCTTTTTGAAAAGCGAGTGTTTGCTTAGAAATTGAGTATCAGTTTCGGCGAGACCATCACGTAGTCCTTCCATTCCCAGGGATAGGGATTGCGGCCAATGACGGTCGAATACTTCGCTTCGAGTTCCAGCCATTTAAACAGCTTGACCCATGCGTCCGTCAGCAGTGTATTCGAATACTGCACACTGATGGCGTAGTCTTCGCCGGTCTCGCCGGTATGAATGTAACCGAGCTTTACAAACGGGTCGAAGAAATTCTGCCGGTCGTAAAAATTGAGGTCGGTATTGGTGCTGTTCGGCCCCTGGCCCGGAGGACCAATGCTGAAGGGCTGGATCGAATGCATCCCAGCACCGACCTGAATGTATGCGCCTTTCAATGTTTGGTCCGGCATTTTATATTGCACATAGGCATGGGCCGAAAGTGCGAGATAGTAAAGACTGTCTCTTGAATTTTTTGCACCCGTACTCAAGACGCCAGTGCGGAATGGAGAATTGGCACTGAGATCGACATAGGGGAAACTGGAGATATTGGGCGTGAACGCATCGCGGAATTCAAGGCCAAAATGAAGTTTACCCGATTGTTCCGGGAGCAGCCCTAAATCCTGCTTCACCTCTGCGGCGAATGCCATCGCACCGGTGAGTTTTCGCTCCCGAATTTGAAGCCCCTGCGATATGACGAACGGACTAATTCCCGATTGCCCCAGTGGCCATTCGATGCCAAGACGGAAATCGGTCGTGCCATTGCGGATCAGGCCATAGGTGCCGATCGTTCCCGGCAGCCAGAAGGGATAGCCGATGTAATCGTCGCCGACGTTAATGCCGAATCCGAAATTCGATTTGAAGATAATATCGCCGCCAAAGAGCGAAGCATTGATGCCGACGAACTGGATCTTCGGCTGCTCTTCCTGCGAGGAAATAAGAGTGAACTCGTATCCCTGCCGGGAATTGATCTCATCGTAGAGTGCCGGCCCGAGGATACGGCGGATGTTCGCGTTCCCATAGATGCCGATCTGCTCGATGACAATGCGCAGGAGCTGTTCCTGATCGTTGAAATCGTTCGGGGGAACTTGCGTGACCGTCATTTCGGCAACGGAATTTGGCGAAATGCGATAGCCGTTTTTACGAAGGGCGCTGATGACGCGCGAACGGATCGTCCGATCCGTGATGATCCATTGAATGAGTTCGTTCTGTCGAGCGGTATCGATCGAGGAGATCGAATTGATAATCGCTGTGAGCGCGGCATTCTCGGCGCGGGCCATGCGGAGCGAGTCGGCCCAGTTCATTTGCGTCGGCTGCGCCTGCTGCTGCGAGGACTGCTGTCCGCCGTCCTGCGCATAAACGCTCGTGAGGCTGAGCGTAAGGCTGAAGAGCGCCAGAAGTACGGTCCGAAGATGCTTCATAGTGGAGTGTGTTTGAATGATCATTTGCTTCAAAAGTACTTCAGGTCGGTTAGAAATAAATGCGTGGCGTAATCTCGAAGAAATACGGCGGTTCGTAGGGAAGCGCATCGCGCACCAGCGGGGCCGTATAGCTCGCCTCGATCCGGAGATGGTCCGGAATAAGTTCAAGCCAGCCGCCGAACGTGAAAAGATGGTCGTATTGGAACTCGAGGCCGAACTTGTTCGAGCGGTGGTTCACATATTCGATCCCAACATGAGGGGTAAATGGGGTCGAGACGTTGGTTTTGCCATTGTAGAGCAAGTCCTGCATGGTCCCGCCCTGATTAGCACCGTAGCCGTACGCGGCGGCTTCGCTATCCGTTGCCGGGATCCAGCTCAATTTCACGGTATGTACTCCAACGCCGGCCGAGAACTGCATGAAGTTCGCAGGGTCGAGCTGCACGATAAAAGGAATATAGAGCTGCCCGATGAAGGAGGTCCGGTAGAACGTCCGGTTTGCGGGGACGTTCATCGTTTGGTTCGTATTCGGATTGACGACCGTGCCGCCGACGCCATCGTAAATAATCGAGGAATTCGATCCCTGCGATGGGATGACGCTGAAGTTAAACGCCACCGGCATATTGAAGGCGCTGAAGAAATCGATACCGGCAAAATAGGCTGCGACAGAACCGCCCCAGAAGCCCGAGAGCCTGCGTGGCTGGAAGATCGCATGCGTGACATCGCCCAGATCGAAATTTGGCATGTCGAGGCCGATCATAAAATCGCTCTCGGTGCCGATCTGGTTGCGCATATTGAGCCAGAGCCGTGCTTCGCCGCTGGACCAGAAGGGAAGCCCTACTTCGGGGTTCCCAATCTGTAACAACAGCTCGTTCTGTCGCGAAAGGTTCACGCCCAAATGATCGATGGAAAGGTCGAACGTCTTCTCGTACCGAAATGCACGCGAATTCAACTGTTCTGTACTTGCGATGGGGGTTTCATCCGCCTCCATCGGAATCTGCGGCGCCGTGGAATCGATGACGAGCGTTTCTTCGTCCGAGGTCGGAATTCCCATCGCCATGTCCTGCTCATCGACGATCATGCGCTTCGAATAGAAGCCCGTGAACATCTGATGGAAGACGTAGCGCTCGTCGGCATTCTTAATGAGCTGCACGCCGCGCGGAAGGATATCGCCGGGAAGTTCTACAAGATCGCCCTGGACCGCATTGATATTGTCGACAAGCGTGGGCTGGTGTGACATCGTGCGCACTACATCACGGCCTTTGAAGGCTACCGGTACGAGTGCGTTAGTATTCTTTTTCGCACCGCCGCCGAAGAAGATGTTCGCTTCGCCACCGCCGGAGGTATCGACCGTTACGTGCTTACCCATAAAGAGCACATGGAACGGTTCGAAGCGCGGACTGCCGGAAGCATCGGTCCCAACAGGCGCCGCAAAAATATAAACGTCTGAAATATCGAAGTTCTTGAGTTGCTTATTACCGTATTGCGCGGTATAGACGGCGATGATCTGGTTTTTGAGGTCATCGTCGGTGATCTTCCACGCGGTAACGTTCGTAAAGGTATAGTCGGCGCCCTTATCGTCCATGTTGCTCAGCATGCGGTACATTTTTTCATTCCGTAGCGTGAGCGCCTTGAGCGAATCGTTGATGGGTTGCGCCGAGGCGAGAAGCGGAGAAACCAAAACCGAAACAGCTACCAGCAAAAAGGCGGGCAGCCGTTTCGAAAACCGAGTTGAATGGAATGTCATACTTTTAAATCAGAACGCAGAATTAAAACTTTTTTTCGAAGGAGCAAGGCTTCGCGGTCGTGAGAATGACCGCGAAGCCTCGAACACTTTCTTAATGGATACCGCCACCGCCACCTCCTCGGTAGCCACCGAGGCCGCCGCGCTGCTGTTGCGGCTTCGGATCGATATGGACCGTTCCATTGAACGACTGCCCTGTTACCGGATCGGTAAAGACGATGGGCACGTCCACGCCTTCTTTCTTCACGACGCCCGTCGCTTTGCTGGTGGGCCGGGCATCGAACATAAACTTCCCGATTCCGGCGCCGCCTTCTTTCTTCGCGGTGGTTGCGAAGTATCCATCGGACTCGATATTGATATGGTCGGCACCGATCTCGATATAGCGGGCATCGTTACCGCCATTGACGGTATCCCAGGCCGCTTTAATCTGAAGTTGATCGCCAGCGTTGATCTCGCTCGATGCAGCCACCGCGATGAACGGCACCGGCTTGATCTTGAAGCTCTGATCGTCGACGGGCACGTAGTCCTTCATAAAGGGCGATTTATAATACGCTTTGACTTCAAGCGTCTTTCCTTCGTCCTTTTGGAACTGCGGTGTGAATTCGATGGTCGGCTCATTGGCCGTGACCATCTTTTGTCCATCGAGATAGATCTCGGTGCGATAACTACCATCGAGACCCGCGATCTGCTCATTGGCTTTGAAGGTCACGTCCGTATATGGCGTGGCTTCATGCGTCTTCGGATTCGAGGGGGAATACGGGGCCGCCGTAGCCTTTGCAAGTTTTTGCACTCGTACCGTAAACGTCGTCGATGCCTGGTCTTTCTGTGCGCCGTTGCGGTTCGCTTTGCCGGCGAGCTTGATAGTATAAGTCTGTCCAATGGCACTGGGGTCTGGCTTCCATGTCCAATAGAAGTTGGAGTCGACCTTTACGATCTCACCCGGTCCATCGACCTTCGAGATCGTGACGCCCTGCGGTCCGGAGATCGTTGCGCCTTCGATTTTCACGCCGTTCGGAAGGTCGAGCGAGGGGAACGAAGCGAAGTCAGGCACGGCCGGGAAGATCTTGAGCTGATCGACTTCCTGCGGCGGTTTGACATTCACGGTAAACTCATTCGAACCCATGTTGGCAGCAAAGTTCTGATATCCGCCATTGAGCAACGAGTCGATATATCCGCGGAGTCCAATATTTTCAGAAATACCGTCCTTTACTTCCTTGAGTTCTTTCACCGTCAGGTGCACGGCGCCGATCTTCACCGTATCTTCCGGCGAAGCGGATTGCGTGACACCGACGATCTGGTTCGTGCGAGCATCGAAATGGAGTTTGTATTCTCCGGCACCGAAATGCGGCTTGAACGCATATTTGAAAATAAGGTCGTTGCCTTCGCGCGTGCGTGGATACTGAATCGAATCCGCCGCAAGGTTGATCGTCTCCATCTCGGCATTATTGCGGAGGATGTGAAGATCGAGCTCCTTGACGGTATCGTGCGCCGGATCGGCTAAGCGAATACGAACATTGAATTCGCGTCCGTTGGCTTCGTTCTTATCACCCAGGACCATGCTCTGGTCAGAAGTCGAGCTAACGGCCGTTGGACTTCCGCGCAACGAATTGATGATCGTTTCCGCGATGAGCTGAATGCGTTTCGTTTTGCGAAGGAGTTCTTCCTTCTCTTTACGAAGAGCATCTTCGGCGTCGTCGCGTTCGACGATGATGATCAGCAGTTCCAGAAGAACGGCCAGATACAAAATAAAATAGACCTTACCGGCGCCACCACCTTTTGACATTACGCTTCTATTCCTCTCTTAGGTATTGCTACCTATGGTTACGGTTACTTCGATTGTTACACTCTCGCGGTTCCCACGAGCCGTTCGACCATTTTTGCGATCACGTCGTATTCGACATTGACGCGGACGCCCGGCTTCAGGAACTGAAAGGTCGTATGATAATAGGTATGAGGAATGACAGCGATGGTCACACGTTCGCAAACCGAAATTTGCTCGACCTTCGCGACGGTCAGGCTTACGCCATCGAGAGCAATAGAGCCTTTCGGGACGATATATTTTGCGTCCGCGGCCGGAAGTTCGAAAGTGAACTCCCAACTGCCATCGCGCTCGGCGATTTCATGAACGGCGGCCGTGGTATCGACATGACCCTGCACGAGGTGTCCGCCCAAGCGGGTCTCGAGCGTGGCCGCTCGTTCCAGATTCAGCCGTTTCGAGCTATCCTCGAGCGCGGTGCTGCTTCCCTTACCTGTTATCAATGAACCCAGGGTCGTCTTTCGGAGGGTTTCTTCCACGGCAGTGACCTCAAAATAGGGCGGTTTCACTGCGGTGGCTGTCAGGCAAACGCCGTTCACCGCTATGGAATCGCCTATTTTCAAGCCGTTTTGCCCATTTTGGACTGACGGAGAACTTCCCGAAAAGACCCGCTCTGCCTCAATTTTGAGACACAGCGATGTTCCTGATGCCTTTAGGTCAACCAGTGTGCCGAGTTCTTCAATAAGGCCGGTGAACAAAGCGTGTTAGAGTAATAGAAGATGAGAAAATAGAAAGGGATATTACCTTGTGACCCATCAAACGCTATTCTGCGTTACAAAATCCACGTATGAAAATTTTCCTCCCTGGTGCGTCTGGTTTTGTTGGGCATCGAGTGCTGCATGATCTTCGAGCGCGCGGTCATGAAGTGGTTGCGCCCTCGCACCGTGAAGCCGATATATCGAACTTTGACGATATGCTCCGTGCTGTGCCCGAAGGGACCGAAGCAATCGTTTATCTGCCCGGGCTCTTAAGAGAATTCCCACGAAAAGGGCTGACATTTGAACGCATTCATGTTCAGGGAGTTCGAAATCTTGTGAAAGTTGCCAAGGAAAATGGTATTCGACGATGGATCGAGCTTTCGGCACTTGGAGCAAGGCCCAATGCCTCTACCCCATATTTCCGGACGAAATTCGAAGCCGAGGAATTGATACGAAAGAGCGGTTTGGACTTCACGGTCCTTCGTCCCTCGGTCATTTTCGACTCCCGTCCGACGTCACGAAAACATTTCGTGGGCGAGCTTGCAAAAGCGATTCGCCAGTTACCTTTTCTTCCAATACTGGGCGATGGCCATTACCGGATGCAGCCAGTCTCTCTGGAGGACGTCTCACAAAGCATCTGTCAATCGCTCGATAAGCCGGAAACGATAGGAAAGACATTTGAACTTGGTGGACCCGACCGGCTCAGTTATCGCGAAATCGTTCGTACAATTGGTCGCGCCATGAAAAAGAAGAAGCTGGAACTCAAAATTCCGATGTCCCTGGCCAATAACGCCGCCCGCCTTTTAGGGCGTTTCGAATTTTTTCCTTTCACCGTGGGGGAACTCACGATGATGAAAGAAGAAAATATTATTAAAGAGCAGAAGTATTATGCGGACTGGCAAAAGACATTCGCTCTTGCCAACCTGGCGTTTACGCCGGAAATTATCTCGGGCTCACTTGATGAAGATTAATTTATTCCTTGAGGGGTCGATAATGATACCGCTGAACGTCCGAAGTACATCGGTCCCTAAATTCCCGAGCACCGGGACCGTGAGGTCGTGATAAATCGCGGGAAGTTCCACAACAGTCCGGTGCGAACCTCGGCTCGCGAGGTTGATGGGATGGCCGCTGAGATCTGTGATCGTGAACTGTGCGAGATTGAGGCCGATCGGTCGTTTTAGCCCCGAGAGCGAATCCCTGAGGTGCTGCCGATCGATAATACGGTATGTATTCGAATCCAATGAACTCAAAAAAACCTGCGATTGCGGTTGTTGAAAAGCGAGTTGAACGTGCCCTGGTTGGAGCGGAGGTGCCTGAACATCGAGCCATACGGTCGAGACCGGGCAATGGCAATACGTGATCTTCGCATCGTCCAGAATCGGCATCTGGATGGTGTTCGAGTCATTGTCCGCGATGTTTACACTCGCATAAAGAGGATAAAAGATGAGCGTATTTTTTTTGAAATCGTAAACGGTGATAAATTGCTTGATAAGGCCCCATCCAATGACGCCGTTAAAATTCGTGTCCAGCCCGAGCAATTCTTCGCGAGAGTGCCCGGGTGCGAGTTTGGCGTGAATAATCCGGTTTCCGGGAAGCACGAATTCGAACGGCGTGTAATCCGAGGTCGACGTCATCGTGTCTGGCGCGAGATACGATCCTTCGTGTGATAAATTGAGATCAAGGAGATACACTCGGGGCCGCACCACGGTATCGCCCCATTCGGTGATTTCTTTCGTCGGTAAATGGAGAAATGTAAATCCACCTTCCGGCCCGGGAAACGACATGGCTACCGATCCCACAGGATGTGCCAGGTGCATATAATGCTCAATGCGCGACGCCGTCTGAGCTTGAATAGTAGCAGCAAATGAGGATAGGAGCATGAGGGCCGCCATCGTGCTGGCGACGCCCGTAACTCGATACAGTATACTCGGCCTTCTATTCATTTTCCAAAATATCGATAAGACGAGAATTGATGTAGTTCCCATGATGGAGTGTTACAAAATAGATCCCGGTCATGAGCCGCGAGCCATCTGCGGCAAGCGGGTCCCATGAGCCGTAATAATATCCGGCAGGAAGCGACGTATCGGAGAAAATGGCGATCTGATCGCCCAGTGCATTTTGAATCACGAGATTTGCTGAACCGGAATCGGCGAGCGCGAACTGAAAAACAAAGCCCGTGTCACCTGCGAACCGGTTGAACGGGTTAGGGAAAACAGGATACAGCGAGTCGGCCGACGGCTGGCCATTCTTAATCGAAAAATTCAGTCGTACACTCGAGGTCACCGGCGCCGGCTCGGTTGCGCACCCGGCCATGACTGTTACAGCAAGAATGAGAACGAATGACCGCATCCGATACCTAAAATCCAAAGCGATAGGCCGCTACGAGTGAAATGCCACCAATGTTCCCGATCCCGCCATTTTGGATTGGGCTGGCCATATAGACGGCAATGTGAATGAAGGCGTCCAGCGCGGTCGATCCTGTAAGTTGAGCAGTAAGTCCCAGATCGAGGCCAATTCCCAGATTATAATAATCTTTTTGCGCGATTCCGGTCCCCGATGCGGTATCGCCGGAGTCAATATAAAAACTTCCTGAGACGCTGGCATCTGCCAAAAGCACCTCAAAGTCTCCAAAGAGTCGGAGGTCGTGATCGTGCTGTGGCTCGAGAAAAAACCGAATACCCGGCTCGATGGAAAGTACCGAAATGGAGGTCCCGTCTACAAAATTCGCCTCGCGTCGAAGATACCGTACTGTAAGTGGAACGAACGAGGCCGGACCTATCGGAATCAGGAATCCGCCGCTCAGCTCGATAGGAAGCCCCGCCGTTTTTGTCGAATAATTCAGGCGATAACTTTCGCCAGTCGGAATAAAACCTCCGATCGCGGCAACGAGATAAGCATTGTTGCGGTCCAGCGAATCAGTTTTCGGCTGTGAAGACGGCTGAGAAGCCGGATGCGAGGCCGACGTCGTTTGAGCTGATAATGGCGACGAGGCTAATAATGAAAAGAATAGAATCGCGACAAGACAAAACAATAGGACGCCGAAGACCTCAAAGAAACGAAGGAACGCCGGCGCGCCACCGCTATGAATCAGTGTCAACCTCGGGCGAGCCAAAAAAAGGAATTGTCGCAACAGTAACTTAACAACACACAGCAGAACACTCGGTTTCAGTCGGGCGGGAGTAGTCTCCTCGTGCGATGCGTTTTGCCTGACTTCCTATGCCGAATTTTGAACGTACGCTAATTACCGCCGCACTTCCGTATGCGAATGGCCCGCTCCACATCGGACATCTGGCCGGCTGCTATCTTCCAGCCGATCTTTACGCCCGTTTCAAGCGATTAGATGGCAAGCGCGTTCTTTTTATTTGTGGCTCGGACGAGCACGGAGTGCCGATTACGATCTCGGCCGATAAAGAAAACGTTTCGCCACAGGTGATTGTCGACCGATTCCATGCGCTGAACAAAACCTCCTTCGAGCGGCTCGGCATTTCCTTCGATTATTATGCGAGGACCACAAGCCCGGTCCACCGCGAGACCTCGCAGGAATTTTTCCTTACACTCTACCGCGGCGGCTTTCTTCTTCCGCGCGAAGAGCCGCAGCTCTATGACGAAAAAGCGAAGATGTTCCTGCCCGACCGGTACGTCGAGGGCACCTGTCCGGTTTGCTCGAACCCCAATGCTCGCGGCGACCAGTGCGAAAATTGCGGAACGTATCTAAATCAAACGGAACTGATCGATCCTCGCTCGAAAGTAACGGGAACGAAGCCCGTTGTGCGACCTGCCAAGCATTGGTACTTTGCACTTTCCCGCTTCCAGGGACCACTCGAACGCTATATCGAGTCGCACCGCGGCGATTGGAAAGACAACGTCCTCCAGGCCGCTCGAAGTTGGCTGAAAGCGGGCCTTCAGGACCGACCGATCACTCGCGATCTCTCGTGGGGAGTTCCCGTGCCCCTGGAAGGCGCCGAGGGAAAAGTGCTCTACGTGTGGTTCGATGCACCCATCGGCTACATCAGTGCGACGAAAGAGGCAGTTCCTTCGGAGGACTGGCGTACGTGGTGGCAGAACGACGCGACGCAGTGGATTGCCTTTCTTGGTAAGGACAACATCGTCTTTCACACGATCCTGTTCCCAGCAATGTTATCGGCGCATAATGAAGCCGATGGAACTCATCGCTATATCCTTCCCGATAACGTACCGGCGAATGAATGGATGAACTTAGAAGGCCAGAAACTTTCGAAGTCGCGCGGTTGGACGGTGGAGCTTCACGAGATCATCGAGCGGTATCCCGCGGACGTCATCCGCTATGCGTTTGCGACGATGCTGCCGGAGCAAAAAGATTCCGATTTTGCATGGAAGGAATTTCAGGCGCGCGTAAACAACGAACTGGCCGATATTTTTGGGAATTTTGCCAATCGCGTGCTGACGTTTGCAAAACGGAACTTCGAAAACAAGATCATGGGGAACCGTAATGAGTTGGACACCGAGGGCAAGGCGTTACTCTCGCGGTTCGGCGAGGAGGCAAACGGGATCGCTCAGAACTATGAGCGTTTTCGATTGCGGGAAGCGGTCATGGGCACGATGGACCTCGCTCGCGCGGCAAACAAATATTTTAACGACGCAGCGCCGTGGCAGCTTATTAAAGAGGATAAAGCGAATGCGGGCGCTGTGATTCGTTCCTGCCTCGAAGCCCTGCGTGCGCTGGCGGTCTATTTCGAGCCGATCACTCCGGAGGCTTCCCAAAAAATTTTGAAAACACTGGGCCATTCTTTTTCTGAAGAGACCTGGCAGAACGCGCACGAACCGAAACTGCACGGGCAGACGGAAATAGGCGACGTGGAAATTTTATTTTCGAAGATCGAGGACGAGACGGTGGCAGAAGAAATGAAACGCCTGGAAACGATGGCCGAAGAGAGTGCTCGTGCGGCCGGGAACATGGGAATTGGGAACGTTCCGCTGTCGACGAACGGGAAAATCTCCATCGACGATTTCAAAAAGATCGAGCTGCGTACCGCCAAGGTACTGGAAGCGGAACGAGTTCCAAAATCGAAAAAACTGGTGAAACTCCAGATCGCCATCGGCGCCGAACAGCGCCAGATCGTGGCCGGTATCGGGCAAAAATATGGCCCGGACGATCTCGTCGGAAAAACCATTGTTGTCGTTGCGAATCTTGAGCCTGCAACATTGATGGGGCACGAGTCGAACGGGATGCTTCTCGCTGTCAATGATGAACATGGCGTCGTTGCGCTCGTCACCAGCGAAACAGAAGCCGCTTCCGGCCTCGAAGTCCGCTGACGTGCCCGTGAGCATTCCGGAAACCCCGTGTTAGAGTGTCATGAAAACGATTCTGTTTGCTGTTTTTTTGTCTCTTCCGGCTTCGGTTTTTGCCCAATGGACGCCGGATTTCAAGGTTTCGAGCGATACCGGTGCGCGGCTCAACGAAAATATGGGCCGGTGCCTTGCCGTTAGCGGCGATTCGGTGTATGCTGTCTGGTGCGATAATTCGGCGGGCGCAAGTTCGATCTTTTATGCGAATTCCTTCGACGGTGGCGCGACGTGGAGTGCACCCATCGCCCTTGCCGGCGCCTCAAAGAGTGCGGATTTTCCTTCCATTGCCGTAAGTGGGGAACTTGTAAACATTGCTTATCGGGACGATAGTACGTCCTGGTATGAACGTTCGACGGATGGCGGCCAAACGTGGCAGCCCCGCCGGTCCCTTGGTAATTTTTATTGGTGGCCATCCATCACCTGCGATGGCAGACATGTGTTCGTCGCGCTCAACAGCAATGTGCCCGGTAACTCCGAAGTGTGGTTCCGACGTTCGATGGACGGCGGCGAGACATGGGACAGCATTGTTCGCGTCTCGAATGCGCTTGGGCGATCCGAAGATCCATCCATCGCTGCTTCCGATGGGCACGTCTATCTGGTGTGGAACGATAATCGCGATAGCCTCAACGGCGCGCCCATCATGCAGGCCTATGGGCGAATTTCGAGTGACAATGGTACGACGTGGGGACCCGAAACACTCTGGAACAAGCCGCCAACAAGTTCCTATTTCCCCGTCGTCCACGCGCTCGGAACGAATGTCGATTTTGCATGGGGCGACCGTCGAGGCATGTTCGAGGTCTTCTATAAATATTCGACCGATCATGGCACGTCCTGGTCGAACGAGACTCAGCTTTCCATTCCCGGCAGTACTGCGGCTTACCCGGTTCTTGCCAGGAGCGGTCCGGATGTGCATATCGTGTGGTGGTATTTCGGTGGCGCGGTCGTCTATCGCCATTCGAGCGATGGCGGGGCGACGTGGGGGCCGGAAACCGACCTCGTCCCTGTAGCCTCGACACCGGGGGAGCCGTTCATTGAGACGGGTCCGAACGCATTGCACTTACTTTGGCAGGACCATCGGGACGGATATTCCGCGATCTATTATAAACGAGAAGCGACAAACTCCACGGCGCTCCTGCCGGATACGCTCATTTTCAGCGTCCATCAATGCGGTGTCCTGGACACCTCCTTTGTCATTGAGAACGCGACACTGCTCCCGGAGAAGATTTTGTCCGCGGATAAAAAGGATACGACGATCCTACCGCCCGGGGTGGCGCAAACGGTTCCAGTGACATTGATTGGAAGTAAGCCCGGAAGCGATACATCGGTGCTGTACTACACCGTTGTCGATGACACGGCGGTTCCAACGGTCGTAATTGAAACGGTATCCAACGCGTTTCTGCCATTCTCATTTTCCGATTCTGCGATCGATTTGGGGACGGTAGATTCAGGCATGACCATCGACACCTTTTTCACGATTGAGAACATAGGATGCGACACGCTGTCGGTCGATGCTGAGCTGGGAACTGAAAATGGTTTTTCGATTCATGGGGCATTATCTCCGTTTTTGATCGAGGGTGGCAACTATCTACGGTTGCTTGTCCAATTCCGTCCTGTGCGATTAGGGACAGTAAAGGATTCTCTTGTTTTCAATGTGGACGATGAGTTCACGCAGACCACGTCACGCTATTCAGTTCTGCTTCAAGCCCATGTCGTTGCGGCGCCATCGGCCGCGGTCATCGGGCCCGGGCGGACGGCCCCGCCCATTGAGATCACTCCCAATCCATCGCAGGGAACGGCGATGCTGCACCTCGAACTGAGTTCACCCGAGCCCGATGTTCGCATTCACTATTTCGATGCCGCAGGACGCAGCTTAGGAGAGCAAACCGTCGGGAATCTGAGCGCTGGCCGTGAAACGATTTCCCTCGCGCTCCCAAGGATACACGGATTGGTCTTCGCAAGCATCTCTTCCGACGGTCGTAGCATTGCTCAGACCTCGGTCGTGCTCGAATAATTTTATCGTACGATCGCGAGGCGCTGGACAGAAGTTCCGTTCGGACCGATTACGATGAGTGAATACGTTCCCGCAGCGAGACCCGAGACGTCGAAGCTGTATTCGTTCACAGGACCAGCAGGGTGTAGCGATTGAATGAAGCGCCCTCTTTCATCCGCAATGCGGACCTCTTCGATCGGATCGGCACTGGAGAGTGAAAGCACTGTTTGTGCGGGATTCGGAAATACTTCGACCGTCAGCGTGCCGGGCGAAGTATTTTCAACACGAGATGGAACGAGCACACGTATATAGCGCACGACGAGATAATCGAAGTTCCCGGCACTATTCCTGATGCTGCCGATCCCTAAGAATCGAGAAATGCGCATCGTATCCATTATCGCTCGACGGCCGATGGGGACGAATGCCGCGAGATAATTTTCCTCAGTCGATGTGCCAGCGGCAAGATATTCGATCCCTTTTATTCCGAAGTTCGTATCGAGTGTGCCCTCGAGCGATCGCTTGAGCGAATCGATAGCGCCGGTCCCGAATAGCTTCATTACGGCTCCCTTTTTTAACGCCGTTCCAGCGGAGCCCGACAGAAGAATGCTTCCGTCGTTGGCTTCGACGATTCCGTGGGGTTCGAAACTTGTATCCAGTGCTGGCGTTGCAAGCCCATGGGAACCGAATTTAGGATCAAGCGAACCATCATAAAGAAATTGAAGGAACGTCACTGGCGCCCCTGCGGAAGAATCGAGCATGGGCCCTTCGACAAGAAGTGTGGAATCGAAATTGCCATAGACGATAAGGCGGCGCAGGGCCGCTTTCCCATGCAGATGAATTTGTGTATGCAGAATTCCATCGATGCCAAACGAGGAGTCAGGAATCCCATTCTCTTTTAACCGGCACAGGACGATTTCTGGATCATGGGCCGTATCCAGACCGGCGAAAAGGATAGGACCCTGAGGTGCTAAAAATCCTTTGGCAAACGTGATTGGGGCGGGAATGAAAACCTGACCGTTTTGCCCGAAGGACGAGTCGATCGTGAGGTCCGAATCCAATCGCACGGCAACAAAACCGGGTTCTGATTCGAGGATAGCAGGGCGCGGCGGTGCATATCCCGTTGCAACATAATAAAATTTTTGTTGGACCGTACCGTTGGGCGGGCGAATTGGAGTACTGTCCAGGCCTGTAAATACGCCTGCCGTTTTTGAGAATGGACGAAAAACGACATGCCCGCTATCGCCGAACAGGAGGTCGGGCAAGCCATGGACCGTAATGTGATAAAGCGCCGGTTCCCCGTCGCTCGCGCCGGAGCAAAGAATGCTGGAATCGTGAAGAAGTAGCAGGCAATTGGCGTAATCGCTCGCACCCCAGCTCAACTCTGCGGTGCCATGATTTCCGAAATTCAGGATCGGAGTTCCGCTCGTATCGAAACACACGATGCCGAGGCGTGCGCTGTCATTGGCGGCGCCGACCCGGCCCGCGGCGACCCATCGCTGGAAACCGCCAAAAATGGGAACTCCTGCGCTGTAACACGTTCCCGAGTCGTCGTAGCCATGAAAATCATGCTCGTATTGTCCCGGTGTCGGGCCGTGATAATCGAACGAAGAATCGATCCCAAGCAGTCCGACGGACGTCTGTGCCCATGCGGTACTGCAACAAAGGAAGATACTCGAAAGGAGGAACGAGATACGTACTTTCATAAACTTTATTGGATGCCGGCCGCCCACATCATCGCTTTGGACTCCCCTAAGATCACCGCGAGCAGCACAAGGAACCCCACGAGCATGACAACCGCATATTGCCGATCGACCATACTCCGCAGGCTTTCGCTTGCGCCGGAGCCCGCACCCGGGCTTGCAATCTCGGCGTTGGCCGCGGCGAGAATTTTCTTTCCGTTCGGTGCCAGAAACGCTCCTGAAATTGCCATGATGACGACGTAATCGGTCTGCATCAATGCGAGCCACGGCATCGTGCCAAACGGGAAAAACGAATATTGCAGGAGTGTGAGAACGACACCGCTGACGAGCAGACCGATACTGCCGATGTTTGCCATGATAGGGGAAATCATCGCGCCCGAACGGATCGCAGCCAGTTCGCCCATCGTGCCGCGCACTTTTTTACGCATCGAAGCACCGATGACGCTAAGAGTGATCAAGCCGATGACAATGCCGGCGCTTAAAATATGAAGAACGACAAATGTAGTGTACCACATAAAGTTTGAAGGCGGTTTATGAAAAAATCAGTACTGAGAACGCACGGGTGGCACGGCTAGCTCCAAACGGACATGCTCATAACCTTTGCGCTTTGCAACCACGCGGTAATCGAACGTTCCGGAAGAGTGTCCGGTGCCGTTCTCGATCACATCGAAACCGGTCATGTTTTTTCTTACATAGATCCCGCTGATTTCACTCGTCATTTGAATGAACACGAGCATGGGATTAGCCGAGTCGATCGTAACTGTTGCAAGGAATTCGGGATCGAGCTCGATATGGGCGTGGCCCTCCACAAGGGTACCGGAACCGTAATCCGTGAACCATACTTCCGGCGCTTCTTCGCAATATAGTTTGCGCCATTCCGCACCGATGGGAACGATCGCTGATTTTGTCCCTTTTGCGGTTTGATTGCCCGTCACGTATAAATCTCCGTTCGCATAAATGGCATAGCTTCCGCCATTCGCATCGGCATAAAGACCGGCTGATTCGGCTCCATTACCGCTCGAAATAGCGGAGACGCCATAATGTCCATAGCCCATCACTCCGGAGCCGGCGGATGTTCCGCTGTTGTATCCATACGTACCTGCCGCATTCGGCGAAACGGAACTAACTCGTCCGACGACCGCGAAGACTGCCGAGGTCGTAGAGGTATTCGAATTATAGCCGAAGACGGATCCGCTTGCCGGCGTAGGATAATTATTCGTCGCATTCGTTACGCCCAGGATCGCGATCGCGTTCGAAGCATTCGTACTTTTCACCGCAAATGCGGTATCCGACGAAGAACTTCCCGAATACGGCAGCGAGAGCGTTCCGCCGCCTCCGCTCGTTCCTGTGGATGCACTCGTTACGCGACCTTTTGCATCGACGGTCACGGTGGCATTCGTATATGTTCCCGGCAGGACGCCGCTCGTCGTGAGTGTGGGGTTCGGATAACTTCCGGCCAGATCGCCACCGGCCGTGCCGCCCGGAGGGAACGTGGCAGGAACGCCAGTGATGGAGTTCCAATCGACGCTCGTCTGTTTGGCCGGGATAACGGCGAGATCGACCACGGGCCCGGTCGCATTCGTGATCTTTACGGATTGATCGCTCGAAGTGATCTGCGTAATACCAGAATTGTTCTGAGTCGTCGAGCCGAGTGCGTACGGCGCGCCCGTCATTAACGTGCGCGGACTTAGTTCTGTGCTTCCATCGACCGACACGCCAAGATACACTTCCTTTTGAAAGGTCAACGATGTCGGAATGGAATCGAGAAGCGTGCTAAATACGCCGCCTTTTGTAACGACCGTATCTTCTTTGCTGTAGAGGATGGTACTGCCCGTTCTGCTGCTATAGAGTGCGACGAGCAGGATATGCTGCCCGTCGGCTACAGGGGTGCCAGATTTCGTAGTTAGCTGGCCCTGATACGAAATTGTTCGCGGAGCTTGAGCGAAACTGACCGGTTCGAGTGTTATAACACCGAGAAAACAAAAAACCGGAAAGGACACCATACGAAATGTCTTCATGGACTTGTTAAAGACTTGTTAAAATTTTTGCGAAAATATGAAATCTGCGGGTGCTTCCAATAAAAATCAGGATCCGGCAAAGACGAACGATAACCCGGCAAAAACGGCCAATCGCGCCGCAAAACCGAACATCTCTCTCGTACGGGACGCGCACGATCTGGAATCGCTACCATTTTTTGATCTCGGGCTGATCCCCGAGATGTGCGAGCGTGTGGCCACGATCGGGTACACGACGCCAACGCCGATCCAGCGCGAAGCCATTCCTCTGATTCTCGAAGGTCATGACGTCATTGGGATCGCACAAACCGGAACTGGAAAAACTGCGGCGTTTATGCTTCCACTCATCGATTCGCTCTTATGTTCGTCCCGCCTGAGCGGTCATCCATCGCGCACAAGCGATCATGGGTCAGGAAACCATTCTGGTAAACATAAAGAACGTCCCCGTGTGCTCGTGCTCGAGCCGACGCGGGAACTCGCCATGCAGGTTCTCGAAGCCTCGACCAGTTTCACGCAGGGAATGAAGAGTAGCGATGGACGATTGCTACGAACGGTCGTCGTATATGGCGGTGTCAGTCAGCGCACACAGGAGCGCGATATTGTCAAAGGATGCGACATTCTTGTGGCGACACCGGGACGCCTCAACGACCTCCTGGGCCAGCGTGTGATCTCGCTGGGCTCCGTCGAGTTTCTTGTACTCGATGAAGCGGACCGAATGCTCGACATGGGATTCCTTCCTCAGATCAAGCGCATCACGACGCATGTCCCGCCGGACCGGCAGACGCTCATGTTCTCCGCCACGCTTTCCCACGATATTGAGGAACTCGCACGCCGGCTGACGCACGATCCCGCACTTATCGAAGTGGGTGGCCGACGAAAACCGGCCGAAGGCGTGACGCAAAAAATTTTCTCGGTCATGCGGCTAAAAAAACCAGAGCTTTTACTTAAACTTCTAAAGGAGTTTCCGGACGCGGGAGCGGCCCGTACGCTCGTTTTCACTCGCACCAAGCACGATGCCGATCGGGTTGCACACGTCCTGGCGCACGCCCAGGTTCCCGTTACAAAACTTCATTCCGATCTAACTCAAAGCGAGCGGACCCGCGCGCTTCAAGATTTTAAAAACGGTAAATTCGATACCCTCGTTGCCACGGACGTCGCCAGCCGCGGGCTGGATATTGAGGACATCACACATGTTGTCAACTATGAGCCGCCGATGTCGCCGGACGATTACGTTCACCGCGTCGGCCGTACTGCGCGCGCCGAAAAAACCGGTATTGCGATCACGCTCGTCAGCCCCGAAGAAGAGCCGCTGATGCGGGACATCGAAAAACGGATCGGAACCGAAATCGAACGGACACAAGTGGAAGGTTACGCTCCTCCACCCCCGATCGAAATGTCCAATGCTGAACGTCGAAGATTGAAAGGGTGGTCGCGGAGGTAGGCCGTCGTTTGCGATCTGAACGCAAGAAAATCCAGGTGTTAAAACCCCATAGGGTGTGCCTCGATTTCCCGATTCCCATTGAAAAGCAGAGCGAATTCGCTTTTCATTCGCAGAAGTTTCGAGGAATAAACCTGGGGTTTGAACCAACGCCGCAAGAATGCGCGTTACGATCTATCCATGCCCTCTTCGGAAACATTTCGGTCGTTTGGCGAGCGGTTGCAAGCAGCGCGAACCCAGCAGGGGCGCAGCCTGGACGATATTGCGTCCACCATAAAAATTAACCGCCGCCATCTGGAGTCCATTGAAGCGGGAGATCTCGAGAAACTACCCCAAGGTCCTTATGTGGCGGCCTTCGTTCGGGAATATGCTCGTTCGCTCGGTCTAACAGTGCCGCCTGAATTTATTCCTCCGGATGCTGGCGTGCGTCCTTCGCCACGCGATCCGAAAGTCGTTAGTCATCCCGTTGGAAGGGAGGAAGTCAATTTTTCGCAAGTCGCGCGAGAAACCGCACGGTTTGCAAATACCGCGGTGAAAACGGCCGTCAAGACCGTCACAAAAACGACAGAGAGCGTTGTCAATCTTGTCGAGACTGGTAGTAAGGAAGCGCTCGAAGTACTGACGTCGAAAGAACTTTGGGAAGAGGCAGATACGATTCGTCGCGAGCGGCTCGGGCTTCCGCCTTTGGAACGAAAAGTAGAACCGATAAAGCATACTCCCGAGTCGAAGAAAGAAGAACCGCCCGAAGAACCAATCGTTCGGGCCCCGAAACCCTCTCGGATGAGGACTTCCAAACGGGCGACGAATGTTGTCATCGGGTTGCTCGTCGTCTTTTTTGCGGTCGCCGCATATTTCGCCATCCGAATGTCTCGGAACGAAAGTAATGCAGTGACTGCCAAAGATTATGTTCCGGCGCCGGTCGAAAAGAACCAGCCCATTCCCGTGCCAAGGAAAAACGAAGTTTCACCGACGAATCGCACGGCAATCGTAGGTGCGACCGCTGTCAAAGACTCCCTGCGGTTCATGCTGCGTGCAACGCAGCCCGTGTGGGTCTCGATTGCGCCGGATGGAATTCCGGCTTATCGCGGCGAAATGAAACCCGGCGAAGTGCGTTCGTTTCGCGCAGGGCAAAAATTCGTCGTCGATATTGGGAACCAGCACTCCGTAGTGCTGACCTTCAACGGAGCCCCGCTTTCGGGCCTTCCGGCGATCGCACATTCAAGCGTCGTGGTGCGGGATCTTGTGCTTACGCGAGATCGTGTAAGTATCGCCGGAAATCCTGTCGATTTTCATGCCCTGACCACGCCACCGGTTTCGCCCGCGGCGGCCGTGGTTCATTCTCCCTCGGTACCGGCGAACGCCCCGCCGTCGAATGGAGGGAGAACTCTTAATAAGAAAAGTGGGAACTCACAAGCGGTCGCAAAACCAGCTTCCCCTTCGGTGCACAAACCGAACCAGGGAACGGTTGCGAAAAATTCGAGCGCTACGCATACCAATACAACAAAGAAGCCAACGAAGTCCACCGGAAAATCTTCTCAGACGCACCGGTCATCGAAGAATGGCGCTGCTCCGCAACTCCATCCGGTCGAACCGATACCACCTGCTCCCTGATTGTTCTTATGAACGTCCGTAATGCTGATGCCTATTGGAGCCTGGCCTCGCCAGAACCGATATTTATTGAGCGAGCACGCAAGATCGGTACCTTCGCGGTGTATGGGTCCATTGCTTTCGCGCTGACGATCCCCTTGAGTTGGTTATTCAACGTTCCGATTTTGAGGAACGATATTCCGGTCATGACGCCAGCGCATTTATTGGGGGTTTCATTTTCGATCCTCATCGGGATTTCGCTCTTACTGCTGTATCACCGTTTGGGAACTACAATGGCATATATGGTATGCTGGACGATTGCAATCAGCGCCTTTATTGTAGTTCTGGAATATGTGACACCGAATGAGCTTCCGTTCGCTCCGCTTATTCGAGTGCTCGATCCGGTCGAAGATATGGACAAGATTTCGCCGAATGGGGCACTGTGCCTGTTATTGTCTGCCGCTTCCGCATTGTTTGCCCGTTCGGAGACCCGGTGGAATGTGCGTATTTCGCAATGGTCCGCGCTTTTGTCCGCGCTCGTCGCCGGTGTCGCACTCATTGGACACGGGTATGAGATCGAGTCGCTCTATGGCATTAGCGATTACAGCGCGATGTCAGTCCCCGGTGCGCTGTCCTATCTGTTGCTTGCGGTTTCTCTATTCTGCTTTCGGCCGGAACGAGGTCTTATGCGGATTTTGGTGATGCCGAGCGCCGCCGGGGTCATGAGTCGAAGATTGTATCTCACGGCGGTCCTTGTTCCTCCGATACTTGGATTCCTTGCCGTGATCACGTCGGCGGTTTGGAAATGGTACGACCTTTCCTTTGCGATCGTCTTGTTCGTGATGGCCAGTATACTTTTTTTTGCGATCGTCGTCACCGTGACCTCGCGGCGGCTGGAATGGACGGACGGATTCCGGATCAGCGCCGAACGCGATCTTCGGGACTCGCGGGAACGATTAAGGGAGCTCTCTGCTCATATTCAAGTGATGCAGGAGGAAGAACGGGTCCGGATCGCGCGCGAAGTACACGATGAACTCGGGCAGTCGCTCACCGCACTCAAGATGGATGTTGCCATGCTTCGTAAACAATTGGCACCCAGCGAAGAAGTCGAGCGTCGTATGGCTTCGATGCTTGACTTGGTGAACGGAACGATTCGAAGCGTTCAGCGTATTTCCGCCGAACTTCGGCCGAGTGTACTGGACGATCTCGGGCTCGTCGCCGCGATTGAATGGCAGGCCAAAGAATTCGAAGAACGCAGCGGCATTGCGTGCATCCTCGATCTTCCGACGGAAGATTTCACGGCCCAGGGCGCGCAGGCGACGGCCTTGTTCCGCATTTTTCAGGAAACACTTACCAATGTCGCGCGTCATGCCGAAGCAAGCATGGTCGAAGTGCAATTGCGCAAATCGATGAGTCAGATCGAACTCCGGGTGCGCGACAACGGCGTCGGGATCGACCTCGACAATTTGACGAATGCGGAGTCCTTAGGCGTTATGGGCATGCGTGAGCGTGCGGCCCTCACGGGCGGAACACTGACGATCGAAAGTTCTCCGGGCGCTGGGATGACTGTCATTGTTCGAATGCCGGCACTGGAAAATCAGTTGGAAACCGAAGCCCTCGCATCGTTTTAATACGCATGACGCTCGAAGAAGCACGAAAAAAAGCGACTGCGCTTGCGACAGAGATCCGCGAGCACGACTGGAGGTATCACGTTCTCGCCGCTCCGGTCATTTCGGACCGTGAATATGACCGGCTCATGGATGCCTTGCGTACGATCGAGGCGCAGTTCCCAGAGCTTATTAGTCCGGAATCGCCCACACAACGGGTAGGTGGCGAACCGACCAAACTATTTCCCTCGGCCGTCCATCACGTTCCGATGCTCTCCCTTGCAAACACCTATAGCACGCAGGAAGTAGAAGATTTTGCGCGGCGCGTTCGCGATCTGCTCGGTCACGATCCGGCCGAAGGTTATACGTGTGAATTCAAATTCGACGGGGTGGCGATGAGTCTTTTATATGAGGGTGGCAGGCTGGTTCGTGGTGCGACGCGCGGCGATGGGACTACGGGAGACGATGTAACGCCCAACGTCCGCACTATCCGCGCCATCCCGCTCGTGCTCCGTTCGAGTTCCAGCCTGGCACAACAGAGCTTTGAAGTTCGAGGCGAAGTCTTTATGGAACTGGAAGGATTTCGGCGCATGAATATAGAGCGTGAAGCACAGGGTGAGCCTCCGTTCGCAAATCCGCGAAACTCGACCGCCGGCACGCTTAAAACGCTCGACCCGAGGGAAGTCGCCAAACGGCCGCTCCGATTTAGTGCCTATCAATTGCGATTCGATGACGAACCGACGGAGCGCCTTCCGAACCTCGACAAGCATTCGGCCCGTCTCGACGTCCTGCGAGAATTCGGGTTCCCAGTCTCGAACGAAACACGAATCGTCAAGGATATTCCGGGCATCATGGAGTTTGCGATGCACTGGCAGGAACATCGCGACGAATTGCCGTTCGAGATCGACGGCGCTGTGATCAAAGTGAATTCGCTCCGAGAACAGGAGCATGTTGGATTTGTCGCCAAATCTCCTCGCTGGGCGATCGCATATAAATTTGAAACGAAGCAAGCCGAGACCCGACTAAATGGAATTACGCTTCAGGTCGGGCGTATGGGGACGATCACCCCCGTGGCTGAACTCGAACCGGTGGCATTGACCGGGATCACGATTCGCCGCGCAACACTGCATAATGCGGACGAGATACAACGGAAGGACATTCGGATTGGCGATCTGGTACGCGTGGAGCGGGGCGGAGAAGTTATTCCAAAAGTTGTCGGGGTCGATCTCTTAAAGCGCCCTCGGAGCGCAAAACCATTCATATTTCCGAACAAATGTCCTGAGTGTAAGTCCATTCTCATTCGGCCGCCCGGTGAAGTGAACTGGTATTGCGAAAATCCGGAATGTCCGGCGCAGGTTCTGGGACGAATTACCCATTTTGCTTCTCGGGGTGCGATGGATATTGCAGGACTCGGAGAGCAATCGGTCGAGCAGTTTATCCATGCCGGGCTATTGCAAAATGTTGCCGATATCTACGAACTCAAGGATCAGCGCTCGAAGCTTATTGCACTTGAACGCATGGGAGAAAAGAAGGTCGATAATTTACTAAGCGGCATCCAGGAGAGTAAAGAGCGGCCAACTTCGCGGTTTCTGTTTGCCCTCGGGATCCGTCATGTCGGAACGAGCGTCGCGAAGCTGCTTGTCGACGAGTTTGGTTCTGTCGATGCAATTGCAGATGCGAGCGAAGAGGCCATCGATGCAGTCCCCGGCATCGGGCCGGAGATCGCCTCGAGCATCTACGGCTATTTTCGTGACGAGCGTAATCGAAAATTGCTGGATCGCCTTCGAACGGCCGGATTACCGTTCGTGGGACAGAAAAAGCCGAAACCGGTCTCATCGGCATTCTTCGCGGGCAAGACGTTCGTCCTTACCGGAACCTTAACCGCGATGACCCGCGAGGAAGCCAAAGAAAAGATAGAGTCGCGGGGCGGGAAAGTAGCCGGTTCCGTCAGCAAAAAGACTGACTATGTTGTTGCCGGCACCGAAGCAGGATCGAAATTAACGAAAGCCGAACAACTGGGGGTGAATATTCTGAGCGAACAACTGTTCTTAAAAGAACTCTGATCCTCCACTGTGATTCCTTCTCGTGCTCTCACCCTTTTTGAGATCGTAGGCGAAAGCGGTGCGATTTACGTACGCACCTTGCCACGGTATATCGTTTTTTTCCTGATTTTGATCGTTCCAGGCGTGTGGGTCGGAACGTCCGGGAGCATTGAAACGGGCCGCCAGGTCCTCACGGAAGCGCATCGCGCGATCGGATACAGCGATAGCGATCTTACGATGCTGAGGAACGATCTCAATGCGGTCCTTTCGAAATCGGACCCTGCGATCACGAGCCAATTTCCGGGCGCCGGTCAGCCCTATCCGAGTTCTCGCACTCGAGCGTTCCTCGATTATATCAGCAGAAACACGGAGCGATTCTCATCGCCGCTCGCGGTCTTCGGTATCGGCATGATCTGGATTTTTTTAGGAATGTTCGTTCTCACCGCGGCGACGGTAGAGCTCGGTTCCCAAGTCTTCGAAGAACGCCCACAGGAGTTCTGGCGAACGCTCGGAACCGCGATTGCAAAGCACTTCTGGAAAGTCCTGTTCCTCTATCTCCTTTATCTGGTTGTTGTTTGGACCCTGGACGCGTTTTTACTCGTGCTTCCAGGCGGTGCGGGGGACGCTCTCAGCGGATTCGTTACCATCGTTCAGGTTTATCTGATCGTTCGTTTTTCGATGACGGTACCTGCGCTCGTTTCCGAAGAGTTAGGACCGTTTTCCGCGCTTGCAAGAAGCTGGCAACTCACGCATCGAAGCGGATGGCGGATCTTTGGGATTTTTTTAACGATCGGGATTCTGCTCCTTTTTGTATTCTTTGTTATCGTTTTGATTGCCGGAATGGTAACCAACGATGCGTTTACGTGGGCGAACGATGCGATGACAAAGCCGTTCATCACCCTATCTTGGTTTTTGACTGCGTTCCCAAGCTTCCTGCGGTCCATTGCCATTGAATGGAGTGTCGTCGTACTGCTTCTATTTTCGTTTCTTACGACCGCAGGAACGGTGCTCTACTACGATCTTCGGACGCGACACGATGGGCCGCTCGTCTATGTGGACGAAGAGGCGGCCTGAGCTTCGCACGAACGTGGTGCGGCATTTGTTCTCATCGATACTAGCGATCTTTTGCGGTGGGAGCCTGGCTTCCTCTGCGAAGACCGCATGCCGTAGTTTAAATAAAAAAATCAATTTCGTTGCCAAGCCCATTATTTCATGCTTTAAGCGCCCTTGCTGAAAAGCTCGAAGCGTTCACGAAATTTTCTGTGGCTACGCATGATCGCGCACGGGAGATCCCGGTGACCGGCCTTATTCCCTCGCTGGATGCGCTTGTGGTGGCGCTTGCATTTGTTGCGCAACAGCGATCGTTCGTTATTTTGGTTGAACAATCTGCCGAAGCAGAGCGATGGTACGACGATCTCGCTCGACTCATCGGCGAAGACCAGCTTGCGCTGTTTTCGGAAGGGGCCCATGTCTCTCTACTCAAGCGAGAGCGCCAAAAACGCGCGCAGACCGCAGAAGCAACGGCACAGCTTCTGGAAGCCATCGATCGGCTGACGCGAGCAACGACTCCGCTCATTACCATTGCCGATGCCGAATCGATGGGAACTCGGCTGCCTCAAAAACAACGGTTTGCCCGCGAATCTCGCGTCCTTACCGTGGCAACGGAGGCCGGGTTTTCCACGACGATCGCCTGGCTCGAAGCCCATCACTTCGAACGTAAGACGTTTGTCGAATCGGCGGGCGATTTTGCGGTTCGCGGCGGTATTGTCGACGTCTTTCCATATACGGAGACACTGCCGGTCCGGATCGAATTTTTCGGCGATACGATCGAAAGCATGCGGGGCTTTGACGTGATCAGTCAGCGTTCGACTTCGACTCGGAACGAATTAGCGTTGGTCCCGAATATTCTCACCGAGTCCGAGCAGGCCGCCGAAGCCTTCCTTTTCGAGTATCTGAGCGCGGATGCAGTGGTCGTTTCCATCGAGCCCGAACGCATTCGGACCAGAATGATGGAGTGTGAGGTGCCGACCGAGATTTTGGATTCGCTCACGAACTTTCAGCGGTTCGCAGTGAAAGCATTTCCCGCTCCGTCAGAACCGGTTATCGATTTTGGGAGCATAACGCAACCCAGCTTCAACGCCAACCTGAAACTCATTCGTGAGCATATTGGCGATCTTCTCGAGCGTGGAACGAAGGTCGTGGTCATGTCCGAATCCAGGGACCTCACGAAACGGCTACGCGATCTGATGGACGATCAATCGCAGGCCGAGGACGCGCACCCGGCCCGCGCGCCAATATTCGTAGAGCCTTCGCTCGCGTATGGTTTTTCGGTTCCGGAAGTGGGCATCGCCATCTATACCGAACATGAATTGTTCGGGCGAAAACGCGAGCGCGGTGCATCGGCGCGCAAAAAAGCGGCGCGCACCAAGGGGATTTCGCTTCGGGAACTTCGTTCGCTGAAACGAGGCGACCTTCTGGTCCACGAAGACAAGGGAATCGGAAAGTTCATGGGCTTGGAAACGATCTCGGTCGGCGGAAAGAAGCAGGAAGTCGTCCGGTTGGTCTATCGCGATAACGATGTTCTTTTCGTCAATCTCGATTATATTGGCCGACTTTCAAAATACTCGTCCGGAGAGACGCTCCAGGAGCCGAAACTGTCCAAATTAGGTTCCGCGGAGTGGCAGCGCGCCAAAGAGCGTACGAAAAAACGACTAAAGGACATTGCTCGGAACCTTATTCAGCTCTATGCCAAACGCCGTAAAGCGGAAGGCTTTGGTTTCAGTCCGGACGACATCATTCAGCGCGAAATGGAAGCGGCGTTCCTGTATGAAGATACTCCCGATCAGGCGAAGGCCACGGCGGAAACGAAAAAGGATATGGAATCGGGCCATCCCATGGACCGCCTCATCTGCGGGGACGTCGGATACGGAAAAACCGAAGTGGCCATGCGCGCAACCATGAAAGCCGTGCTCGATAAAAAGCAGGTCGCCGTCCTGGTACCCACGACGATCCTTGCCGAACAGCATTATCGGACGTTCTCGGACCGGCTCGAGCGTTTTGGCGTTCGTTGCGCGTCGCTATCCAGGTTCCGTTCCCAGAAAGAACAGACCGCGATCCTTCAGGCACTCGCAGAAGGAAAGATCGACGTCCTGATCGGCACGCACCGTATACTTTCGAAAGACGTGGTCTTCAGGGATCTCGGTCTGCTGGTGATCGACGAAGAGCATCGCTTTGGCGTGGCGGCAAAAGAAAAACTTCGCGAACTCCGCGCCAATGTCGATACGCTTACGCTTACCGCGACCCCCATCCCTCGGACCCTCAACTTTTCGCTCCTGGGCGCGCGGGATCTTTCGATTATGGAAACGCCACCACGGAACCGCCTTCCGATCATGACCGAGGTCCTTCCCGGGTACGACGAACATGTGGTCGCGGAAGCGATAAGGCGCGAACTCGGACGCGGTGGACAGGTCTATGCGATCAACGATAAAGTCGGGGATATCGAACTTTTTGCAAATAAGCTTCGGGAAGCCGCACCGCGTGCTCGGGTCGGAATTGTCCATGGACAAATGCCGCCGACCTCCATTGAAAAGTCGATGAAATCGTTCCTTGAGCGCAAAGTCGATATTCTCGTAGCGACGAAGATCGTCGAGTCGGGCCTCGACGTTCCGAATGCGAATACGATCGTGATTAATCGCGCGCAAAATTTCGGCCTTGCGGAACTGTATCAGCTTCGAGGCCGGGTCGGACGATCGAACGAGCAGGCCTATTGCTACCTCATCGCGCCCCCGGTCAGCCAGCTTACGCAGGACGCACTTCGCCGCCTGGAGGCGATGGAAGAATTCTCCGACCTTGGCGCGGGGTTCCAGCTTGCCATGCGCGATCTCGAAATTCGCGGGGCTGGGAACTTGCTGGGCGCCGAGCAATCCGGATTCATCGCCGAAATTGGATTCGATCTCTATCAAAAAACGGTCGAAGAAGCGGTGGAGGAATTAAAGCGAGAAGAGTTCCAGGACCTGTTCCAGGACGAGATCGCGCGCGACAAACGTTCGGCCTTTGGCCGCCGCCGGTTTACGAACGAAGGAGAAGTGACCGTCTCGCTTGGCACCGATGCACTCCTTCCGGAACATTATATCGAAGACGATGCGGAACGGTTCGGCTTCTATCAGCGCATGGCGGACGCTTCGAGCGATGAAGCACTCGCAAAAATCGCGCGCGAAATGCGCGACCGGTTCGGTCCGCTTCCCTTGGAAGCGGAGGCGCTCATGCACGTCGCACGCGTGCGCGAACGCGCGAAGCAATTGGGCGCTCGGAACGTCACCTTCGAAGCACCGACCCGCACGCTCCGTATTCTTCTTCCGCTCGAAGACGAGGTCTTCTATTATCAAAATACATTCCCAAAGATCCTCGATCGATTTTCTGTCATCGGACAGCAAAATATCCGACTGGTCAGCGAAAACAAGGCGCTTCGCCTCATCGTCCGGTTGAAGACGAAAGAGGACGGCGAAGAACGCATGCGAGAAATCGAGGACGTCCTCCGAACGCTCACGCCAGAGATGGGGATCAGGGAAGAATTACAACCTGCCTAAGTGCGCGATACCCCTGAGCGTTCGCTTCAAGCACATAAGCGCCATGCTCGATCGAGGATACTGGCAGTTCGAGTGCGTTTGGCCCTTTGTTAAGCAGTTCCTGTAACTCCATTCGGGTTCGTCCCAGGAGGTCGAGCAGCCTAAGATCGGCCGTTGTGGTCGTCCTGGCCTCAATGGTTACCAGAAGCGTTTGATTCGAAGAGCGTTCAAGCGGATTGGGCTGGACCGCGATGGCTTCGATGATCGGCTCGGAGCGCATCGAACGGATGAGGATACTATCGCCGCATTGGTTCTCCACCTGGAAGGAAAGTGCGGGCGGATCGATCGCCGATGCCAGAACGCAATGTTCATACGAGGGATCGTTCGGTGTAAACGTAACGTGCTCCAGCGTGAGGGGCGTATGCAGGGAATCCGAAACGAAGGCCTCGGCAAAGAACGTCCCGATCGTTTCATTCGGAGAGATGGGACTCGTGGAACTTCGCGAGCAGGACAAGCGCATCGATCCGGCGCCCGAGACCACCGTTTGAATATTCCAACCATTCGTTCCTACCGGATTGTTGAGGAGTCCGAGGATGTTTTGGTCGAAGTCGAGCGTGCAATCGAACGTTTGGAGTTGTGTTTCGGCCGCAACAGAATCGGCAAAATAGAGCGCGAACCCGGTCGTGTTGCCAGCAGGAAGGGTCGGGGAAGACCCTGCGAGCAGCCGTAGAGCGACCCGCGCCGTATCGAGCGGAATAAATGTTCCCGAAAGTGGAATATCGCGGACCATTCCGCTCATTTCATGCGCATGAAGCGTCGCTGTTCCACTCGAAGCGGTTGCGCCGTTAAAATAGACTCGAATGATTGTGCTCGAATCGGGCGCAAGGACAATAGGAAGGGAGCTCGCGGCGATGCTAAAGGCTCCCATTGGACCCACGATTCCCACCGTATCGAATGCGAGCGCCGCACAACCCCGATTGATAATCGAGAGATCGGTGGAGTCGATCGCACACGCACTGGCGACGAACGCCGTTTTCGGAATACTTAAAGTAACATCATTACCAGAATCGGCTCGCATCGAAAGGTGGACCGGAACGACGGTGTCGAATCCCGTTCCCACTACCGTGAGCGAGCCGTCCAGCGTTGCGGAGGCCGGCGCGTTCCAACTCAGCGTACACCGAATCGTGTCCCCGGAATGAAGTTCCGCCGGTAGTGCTGGCTTGGTTTGAAGGAAAACCGAACCGGTACCGACATATTGGAGGCTCGAGATCGAGATCGAATCGCAACCGGTCTGAGCCGTAAAAACGATCGTCGTGTCAAACGTCGTGCACAGCGGAATGCTGTCACGCTGGACCGTTGCCGGTGTAACGAATTTCTCGGGCGCCATCTTTACCACCGTTGCGGAGACCGGCAGCGCGTAGAATTGCTGCGTGCCGCCGTTATCCAGCATCAGATCGAGTTCATCGGAATACGTTCCCGGTGCCGTATTCCCGGGGAGGGCAAGAATGATCGCGATGCTGTCGTTATCGACAATCCACTGGTTCAACTGGGGTTGAAGGATCTGGAATTTCGTTCCACTCAAAAAAAGCTCCGTGAGCTTTGCCGAGTCGCAGGAGGTATTTCGAAGATACACCGTATCGAACGACTCCTGACACGCATCGACCGTATGGAAATTCGCTGCCTGTGGCGTAAGATCGGCCGAGATGAAGGACGAATGAACGCTGCCTTCGAGCGCGATCGTCGTATCGAGCGTGTACCCGTGGCAACGGAGGCGAATGAACGCGGTATCGCTGAACGTTCCTCGATCTTTCGGGCGCGCACGGAACGGAAGGGTACATTCGGAGTCCGGCGGGATGGAAATCGGCAGGGAAATATTCCCGTTAAGGAACAGTCCGCTTTTTTGCATTGCCAGAGAATCGAGCACGATCGTATCGCAATGATTATTGCGAAGCTGCACCACCGTATCGAGTTCCAGGCATCGGTCCGCGAGCGTAACACTGATCGGCTGGATCGTGGGGGAAACGATCCCTGCAATTTGGAGTACGACTTTTAATGTCGTATCCGTAAGGCCGCCGGTCGTCTGAATAAGAAGTTGCAGACCGCCGGTAAATGTGCCACTGGTATCGTTGAGCGTGATCAATTGAAATCCGACCGAGTCGCCCGTGGGAACAACGGCCGGCAGTGGCCGCCGCACCAGGTGCCATACACTGGAATCGGTGATCGAGGCGCTTAATACCGTAAGTGGAAGGCATGAAAGATTTTGAAACGCTGCAAATGCCGTTTGGGCAGGACAGTTGGCCGCTGCCGAAACCGTGATGGAAGCTGGAGTAAATCGGAGCGTCGGCCAGTCGCCTATACCCGATTGAAATTCATACAAACTACCCGTAGAAGCATCCCCCGCGTACACGGTCGTTTTACCGACAAAAAAACGGGTGTCGTACGTGTTGCCGGGACCGCGGATCCATGTCCACGTTTTCAAATCGCCCGAGACATACAATCCATCGTAGCTTTGGATGTACATATTACACGGGCCGGACTGTACGCACCCGGTTAAATGATCGGGAGAGACGTTGGACGTAACGTTCCATGTTACCCCGGCATCGGTCGAAGCCCAAATAGAAGACGATTGGTCCTGTGCCGCGACGATCGTATTCGTTCCGGGAACCGCGCACGGCGACCAGGAATGAATGAACACGTTAAGACTGGTCCAGGTCTGACCGCCATTATTGGTACGATAGAACGGCGTCCCTGCTGCGGAGGGCGCATAGGACGAAAGAATTCCTTGCTGGCCGTTGCAGAAGGCGAAGCCATTCTGGCTTGTCACATTGCTGATCGCAGTCCACGTTGCACCATCGTCCGTAGAGGTATATGACGCCTGGACGTTGGCTGAGCGGATAGAGACCAGAAGGCGGCCGGTCGCCGCGTTGTAGGAAACGTCACTACCCTGACCGGCAATACTAAGTCCTGTCCACGAACCACCGCCATCCGTTGTTTTATAAACGGCCGGATTCCCGACCAGACCCCCATCGACCGTACACCATCCGACGACCGCATTCTTGAAACAGACGCTGCTCGGATGTCCCGATAAATTTGGAAGGACCGCACCCCAGGTTGCACCGCCATCGCCGGTTCGATACAGGGTTCCATCGATCCCAACAAACCCGGCGGAAGGATTGCCGACAAAGTCCATGAAATAGACCATGTAAAGAATCCCATCGTTTGTATGGAACGTATGTAACAGGGACCATTGTCCCGAAGCGGGGACTGGGACGATCAGGACCAGCCAAAGCGCAAAGCGCTTCATGATTCTCATATAGGATGACGACTTCGAAATGATAACGGTGCGGGTTAAATTCCTTATTCCTTCAGTGCATAAGGAATTCGCTCCCAGGGCATTGGCTCCCCGCGCTTCATGGCGAGCACGTATTCGCGGATCTCGGTCATGCGAAAGGAGTACCGCTGCGCATCGTTCGAGAACAGGAACGTAGGATCGGAACCCGGTTCGAACCCAGCCAAAAAAAGCGAGCCGTGATCGAGATATTCCACGAAGACCTCGAGCCATTTTTTATCCTCGCCCGAGACCGTAAAGTCCGGCCGTTCGGCAAGGATCGCTAAGAGACGGTCATTCATGGTTAACTCACTTGCAAGACTCGAGAACCCGGCCGCACGCCAGGTTCCCGAATTCGAAAAAGCAGAACTTAGCGAACAACTTCGACTCGTTCCGACGCACTGTGAACGCCATCTGACATGCGCACAATGTAGGCACCGGCACTCAACGATCGTGTATCGAGATGCACCGCCTGAGTATCGAAGTGATACGTCGCTCCCACCGAGTGACCGAGAAGGTCGACTACTTCGACCTCGAACGGCCGGTCGGCATGGTACGGAAGTTCGATCTCTTCACCGTTCATCGCCGGATTTGGGAACGCTCCCGTGAACTGGAGTGCCGATGCGTTTACGACCGGTCCCACTGACGATTGCTGGAACAACTTCCGAATGGTATCGATACTCGATGCCGCAGGCGCTTCGTTCTTGATCGGTACTAATTGGATTTCTGCAATGGCGTTCGTATCGGGTACCGCCCAGGTCACGAACGTATCGGTTACACTCGAAGCGATCGGGAACCATGGCAGGCCAAAGGCGCCGTTCGACGTCGCAATCGAATACTGCACTTTCACGGCTCCGACGCCGAGTTTTCTCCATTGAATCGTGAGCGTCGTATCGGCTTTGAGTTTGGAACCGTTCTGTGGATAGACAAATGAAATAAACGGCGCATAGGCGATCACAAAATTCCCCGATTCGATCGAAACGATCGTGGGATCGCTGGAGGCGACGAGTTTGATCTTGCCCTGGGTCGTGAGCGAGTCGGGCACATGCCAGGTAAAGCCGCTCTGTAAGCTGTCGCCGATGAGGCGCCACGTCGTCCCATTATCGAGCGAATAGAAGGCGTTCGCTCCGCTGGGCAGATTCGAGCTCGAATAATTCACCTGGACATCGGTCCCGGGAGCGAGCGTATCGTTCGCGCTCGAAAGATATCCGAAACTCAACGTTGGCGGCGGTGGCTGCAGCGTATCGAGATCGTCCCGAAGATCGGCTGCATTGACCACACGATAATCGGTGGCATTAGAGGATTCCTCGATAAATGCGATCAGCCGCATTTTCGTCCAGTCGAACAACGGGTCCTGGTGCGGATTGGCCAGCGCTTCCGTAAAAGAAATTTGTTTGGTTTTCCCGGAACTCGCCCCACCGGAAAATACGCTGATTCCGGTTCCTCCCGTAATGTACCAGACGATCGAATTATAGGGACCGAGCGGTTCCGCACCGGGATTTTTCTGGCAAATACCGTTGGTGGTCGAAGGCAGATTGATACCGTCTCCAACGACGGCGAAAAAGATATTGATATTATCCGGAATGCTCTGGGTCGCGGTCACGGTAACCGTCGCCCGTAGCGTATAACTAAGGCCGCTTGAGGTTTTATCGAGTGACGCACTTTGGAGCGTGATCGTCGCGGGCGGCGTGCTGGCCGAAGCCTGCTCGATCTCACCCGCCCAATCGGTTCCCGTTCCGCTGGCGTGTCCGCTGCCAAAATCGGTCCGGTTCACGGCGCCGACGTACGCGGTCAGTTGTGAACTGTTCCCAGTCAGTCGTTGGTCGACGGGATCGGTATACGGGCTCGAAGGCTGGGCCATCGGGTCGCAGAAATTTCCGATATGATAATTGAGATAAATGATCTTCGAGCCTTCGCTCGAGAGGACCGAACTCACCGCCTGGTCGAATGTCGGGCGTAAGCCGTCCGGACACGGGTCGCAGGTATTCGTGAATGTCTCGAACAGGACCGGATGCTGGGCGAACGCAGGAGTTTGAAACGTGGCGAAGAAGAGAAGGAACGCAAATATGGAAAAGATCTTCATAGCAATAAAAAGTAAAGCAAATAGCAATAAAAAGTAAAGCAAAACATAAACACAAAATCACTCAATGAACTCCCAGGACCAACCGGAGCCGCCGTTACGGAGTCGGTGAGGAGCAAATCGACACATCTAAAACGATAGCGCGCCCTGGCCGAAGCCCGGGCGCGCCAAAGTCAAGTTCCAGCCAAAAATGGATGCTGGAGAAAAGCGAGTTTCAGAAGAATTTATTTCTTCTTCATCTCTTTCTTTTCTTCCTTCTTTTCCATCTTCGCGCCGCCCATGTCCTTCTTCGCGGTATCCATCTTCATGGTCGTATCGGGAGCAGGTGGCGGCGGGGGTGGCGGTGGCGGCGTCGCCGGCGCGGTGGCCGGAGGGGCCGTGGTCGTATCGGTGGTCGCATTATCCGTCTTCTTCGAGCATGACGAAAGAGCGCCCACGAAAGCTACTAAAGCACCAAGCACAATGAGTTTACGAAGCCTCATGGCAATTATCCTCTTAGTTTAGTTGATGAAAACCTTCACATTTGCCGCCAGAACGTGAGTTCCGGCACAGACCGCCCGTTTCCGGATTGCCCGCTTCAAATTGTGAGTTGATGGCGTCGGTCGGCATCAAGGCACACACGGTCTGAGAAGATGACCAACGCGTGCTACAAAACCGCTCGAAACGCCGTTTATTTGTCAAAAAGAACTATCACAAAGATACGAAGTCGTGGGCGGAAAAACAATAGTTTTCTCAGAGGATAGCTCCTCATATTGCCCGGTTCCGGAACCTCGCAGTCCTCTATGTTTTGCAAATATACGACAGTAATTGGGCTGTTCTTTGAAATCTGGTTTTCCGAGTGCCCTACGTGCGATCCCGGATTTTCTTCATTTCAAGCATGATCCCGTCGATCTCCTCGATGGTATTATAGAAATGTGGCGCGATCCGAATGCCCAGCGGCGGCCGGTAGTCCACAATAAAGCGCCGGCGGATCAGTTCATCGCAAATTTCTTTCGTCGTTAAAGAGCCTGTGCCCGCCCCGTTCGTTGAAGGATCGATCGTCAGTGCACCGCCCCGCTTCTTAGGGTCGAGCGGGGAGTTAACGGTAAACCCGAATTCCCCGGCTCGTTCGATGATCCGGTCTGTCATGGCGAGCGACTTATTTCGGATCGATTCCATGCCGATCTCCCCAAACATTTTCAGCGCCGGCCGGGCCGTATGCAGGCAGGGGACCTGAATGCTCGAGGTAAGAAAGCGGTGCATGCCACCGGTAAAGTTTATATTCGGCATGTGGAATTCGAATGGTTCCTTATCGCCGAGCCATCCGCGAATGGCGGGCTGGAATCGCTCCTGCAGGTCCGGGCGAACATACAGGAACGCCGCGCCCGGCCCTCCGCAAAGCCATTTCAGCACCCCGGTCGCCAGAATATCCACGTTCAGCTTTTTCACGTCGATCGGAACGACACCAGCGGCTTGATACGAATCGAGCATAACGATCGCACCCATTCTATGAGCATGATCGATGATCGGCTTGACGTCCTGCAGCCCCCCGGAACGAAAATAAACGTGGGAAAGCGCGACGAGCTGAGTGCGCTCGTCGATGGCCTCGATATAGTGCTCGGTCTCGGTCCAGATGCCGTCGCTTTCGATCACGTGCGAAACGGCCCCGTATTTTCGCCAGCCCTGCCAGAGATACGAAATCGTTGGGAAGTGCAGGTCCGAATAGACGATCTTATTTCGGTCCCCGCTAAAATCCAGACAACTGGCCACGAGCGCCGAACCGATCGTGAGATTGTGAATGAGCGTCACGTCCTGCGTTTGGGCGCCGATAAGGGCGGCCAGGAGCCCGCTCACCTCATCGACGAATGGGAACCATTCATTCCATGCTTCCACGCCTTCGCGGACCCACAGTTCCGTATAATTCCTTAGTTCGGTCTCGACTTCCCTCGGCATGGCGCCGAGCGAATTCGAGATCATATAGCAGTTCGTTTCGAGGATCGGGAAATGCCTGCGGTAGTGCTCGGCAAGATGGTCTGATGTGTGGCGAGCGGCGAGTGGCGAGTGGCGAGTGTCCATTGTTTTGATTTTTGTTGTTCACATTCGCTTTTGCGAGCGGCGAACAGCGAGTGACGAACGTTCGCCACTCACTGCCGCAATTCTCTCGAGGATAAGGACAGCGCATTCTTCTTTCGTCATCAGCGGCAGCGGCTCGGGTTTTCCTTCTTTCGTAAAGATCGTAACTTTATTCGTATCGTGCCCGAACCCTGCGCCTTCGTCCTCGATATTATTGAGCACGATCATATCGAGCTTTTTTTCCTTCATTTTCCCGAGCGCATAGGCTTCGGAACCTTTCCCTTTTTCGAGCGCAAAGCCGACCACGATGTGCCCCTCTTTTTTTAGCCGCGCGATCGAGGCCAGGATATCCGGCGTTCGTTTCAGCCGCAGCGTTGCACGCCCAAATTGGTCGGCGATGTCCCGTTTCTTCAACTTTTTTTCGGCTTTCGCTTCCGGCATGAAGTCCGCCACGGCAGCATTCATAACGACGATGTCGTTCTTCGGCAGGTGTTCTAAGACCGCATGCTTCATTTCTTCCGCCGTCTCGACGCGAAGAGGAAGGATCCCTGCCGATTCCAGGAGCGGGAACCGGACGGTCGGGCCGAGGATCAGTGTCACCTCCGCTCCCATTCGTTTTGCTTCGAGCGCCAGTGCCGCCGCCATTTTGCCAGAGGAACGGTTCCCAATGAAGCGTACCGCGTCGATCGGCTCGTAGGTCGGGCCGCCGGTAATGAGAACGTTTTTACCATCAAGCGTTCCGGGGCGACGGCCGTCGGGTGGCTGGCCGATCGTCCCGCAAAATCGACGCACGATCGCCTCCGGCTCCGGCATTCTTCCCATTCCGGTGAGTCCGCTCGCGAGTTTTCCCACGACCGGTTCGATGGCGAACGTTCCATGCTCTTTCAGCCACGCGATATTTTCCTGGACGGCCGGCTGCAGCCACATGTCTTCGTCCATGGCCGGAACGATAATAAGCGGCGTTCCTTTGGGCAGCGAAGCCGCGGCGAGGAGCACCGCGTTATCGTAAATTCCCGCTCGCAGCATTCCGACCGCCGAAGCCGAGCAGGGAGCGATCAACATCGCATCCGCCCCGCGCGCCAGATGGACATGCCAGGTCAGTTCTTCGCGTGGACCAGACGCCTGCTGTTGAGCCGTCCCGGTCTGTGCAAAGATTTGGGAGATCGCAGCTTTGCCCGTTGCTTTCTCCATTACTTGCCGGCTTACGAACTGCTCGGCGCTTTCGGTCATCACGCAGGTCACTTCCGCGCCCGCGTCGCGCAGCAATGCAGCGATCGCCGGCGCCTTGATGGCGGCGATTGAGCCGGTGACGCCAAGAACCACCGATTTTCCGTTCAGAATTTCTTCCACGGGCTGCCAAACAGCGTCAGTGCTTTCTTTCATTCGGTATATTCTTGTAGAAATATATTTTAATCGTGTGATGCTCGTTTAATATTCACGGTGGTAACCCCTCTGGATGAGGCGCAGGATATAGGTCTTCGGCGCGTGGTGTTGGCCCACGTGGTGTTGGCCCACGTGGTGTTAGCCCACCGCGGCCAACAGAGTCCTCGCCGGAGGTGCGCCGCGGTGGGCGCACACCACGCGATCCTTCAACCGGCTTTTTGATTTTCATCTTCTCCACCCGCAAATCCAGCACTCGCCCGATCAGACTTCTTTGAGATCGTATTCCGCCGCGTGCTCATAATTCATGTGCAGGTCCGCCAGCGAGCGTTGTACTCTCCACTCCAATAAATCGCTCCATCGTGCGTCTTGTACGATTATCGCGACCCTGAATGCAGGAGATTGTTTCATATTACGAGGCAATCCTGAATCGGTGTAATCGCTAAAAATCAGATTAATCGCGGTTCGAACTCTCACCGATACGCGGGCGTTGGGGACTTACGGCGGCCTCTCGGATGCTGAAACGTTGCCCTTTAGGCACGTATATGGAAGGGAAGCCGCCAGAATATTATAGAATGTCAGATACGATCAATACCAGTCGGGAAGTAAGTAACGGCCAACAGCCGAACGGGCAGCCTTCCCAGTCGGCTACACCGAAGCAGCCGTCTTCGCAGCCGACTTCCCAGCCGTCTTCAGAGTCATCCTCCCAGCCGGCAGGCGAAGAGCCAAAAGCCCAGTCGGCGGAGCGGCCACGGCAGGCGCAGAAGCGCGCCAATGGTGCAAAGCGGCGACCCGTTTCGCTTCCGAAAGATCCTGGCGCCAACGGTCAGCGCCGCGGGCGTCCTCGTTCGGGCGGTCCGCCCCGTCGAGAAGAGATGGACTTCGGCCATATTATGCGGACGGTCCTGCTTTGGGCGGTGCTGCTGCTCGGCGTGGTGTTCCTCGTCGTTATTTTCAATCGGAATAATAATCCGGCCGAGGTCGAAGTTTCGGTCACCGAATACCAGCAGCTCCTGAACAACGGCGATTTTACGGCCGGCCGCGTGGAACAATATGGGCTTACGCAATACCGCTTTCACGGTAAACTCCGTGGCGATATCCGAGTCCATAGCGTCGATGGCAAGGACGAAACCGCGCATGACATTGTCGTCAACCTTCTTCCGGAAACGCTGAACGACCAGAGCAAGATCTGGGAACAAAAAGGGGTCACGATCACGAAGACGGATAATTCGAGCGGGATCATGGATACGCTCGTGACCTTGATCCCCTATATTGTCATCTTCGGGGTCTGGATCTTTATCATGCGGCGCCTGCAAACGCAGGGCGGCGGCATGGGCGGCGCAAAGGGAATTTTTAGTTTCGGCCGTTCGCGCGCAAAGCTGATCACCGAGAACGCGCCGAAAGTAACGTTCAACGATGTGGCAGGAGCCGACGAAGCGAAAGTGGAGCTGGCAGAGATCATCGAGTTCCTGCGGGAGCCGGCGAAATTCCAGAAGTTGGGCGGGAAAATTCCGCGCGGCGTGCTGCTCCTTGGCCCTCCCGGTACCGGAAAAACGCTGCTGGCGCGCGCCGTTGCCGGCGAAGCGGGCGTTCCGTTCCTTTCGATTTCCGGTGCCGATTTCGTGGAAATGTTTGTCGGCGTGGGCGCTTCGCGCGTACGGGATCTTTTCGATCAGGCAAAAAAGCATGCGCCCTGTATTGTCTTCATCGATGAGATCGATGCCGTCGGGCGCCATCGTGGCGCCGGTTTAGGCGGTGGACACGATGAGCGCGAGCAGACGCTCAATCAATTGCTCGTCGAAATGGACGGCTTCGACCAGAACGTGGGCGTCATTATTATGGCGGCGACGAACCGGCCCGACGTGCTCGATCCTGCTTTGCTGCGTCCGGGACGTTTTGACCGGCAGGTCGTCGTCGATCGGCCGGACGTTCGCGGCCGCGAAGGAATCTTAAAAGTTCACACCCGCAATACTCCGCTCGGGGCGGACGTCGATCTCCAGGCGATCGCGCGTGGAACGCCCGGCATGAGCGGTGCGGACCTCGCCAATCTCGTCAACGAAGCGGCACTCCTGGCGGCGCGGCGCGGCGGGGATCGACTCACGATGTACGACTTCGAAAACGCGAAGGACAAAGTGATGATGGGCATCGAGCGGAAGTCCGTGCTCATTAGCGAGGACGAAAAGAAGACGACCTCGTACCACGAATGCGGCCATGTGATCGTCGCAAAATCGATCCCGGAGGCCGATCCGGTCCATAAAGTTACCATCATTCCACGCGGCCGAGCGCTGGGCGTGACCAGCTATCTTCCGGTGGACGAAAAGCATACCTATTCGCGCGAATATCTCGAGGCCGTGATTGCCTATGCGCTCGGCGGCCGCGCAGCGGAACGGATCATCTTCAACCGCATCACGACCGGCGCCGGGAACGATATCGAGCGCGCGACCGACATCGCCCGCAAGATGGTCTGCGACTGGGGCATGTCCGATAAACTCGGGCCGCTGAAATATGGACAAGCCGAGCAGGAAATTTTCTTAGGCCGGGATTACGGTCACCAAAAAACGTTTTCCGATACGACCGCGCGCATCATCGATGAAGAGATCCGCCACATCGTCGAGCAGGGCGCCCAACGTGCGGAGACGATCCTCCGGGAGAAGATCGAGGTGTTGCACCGAATGGCGATTGCGCTGCTGGAACGCGAGACGCTCGACTCCGGCGAGATCGATATCCTGATGGAAGGCGGGGAACTTCCGCCCTTCAGCAAGGAAAACCGTACCTTCAATCTTTCGAAGGCGGTCGAAATTCTGAAAAAAGCTGGAGCGGAAGGCAAAGCCAACGGTTCGGACCCAAAGCCGAAAGAAGAGCAAAAAGAGCCTACGACCGAAACCGTGGTCGGTCCCGGAGATAAGGGAGATGCGCTCTAAAATTCATTCAGAATTCATCGAAATCCGCTTGACTTCACAGAATGAATTGAGTATATTGACAGTTCTTTGCGGCCGGTGGTTGCAAATGGGTACCGAAGCTCATTATCGGCCGTAAACCGCAAGTTTGCCGCATTTGCCTGTTCTGTTTTGTATAATGTGGCGGCCTTTTACGATGGTTCGTCGCCTGAAATAAAGTTCTTAGCTCGAAAAAATGACAACGCGCTTATTGTTGGAACAACGAATTACCTCGCTGTGGGAGGCCGAGCAGCATGTCTATGGCATTCCGGCGGCGGGGACGATGCCTTCGCGGCCGTGGGTTTCGCTCACGACCGAGCGCCGCGTGCATTTGCGAAGCCGTGCGATCGAAATTTGGCGAAATTATCTCGAAAACGATTGCGCCATCATCCCACATCCCCCGATCGCCGTTCCCGAATACCGGCAGATGCTCTCGCAACCGGACGGCGAGCTTATTGTCGAGGAGCTGTAAGAATTATGGTGTAAATTTGTGCTAATTCAATTTAGCCAAATGGTCACGCCCGGTCGAATTTTTCTTCTCCTATTCTTCGTCCTGCTCGTTTCCAACGTTGCGCAGGCACAAGCCATCCACAGGGACACACTCGATCCGTATCGACGGATGAACGATCCGCTAGCTATCGCGGATTTAGGCGGAGCCGATAGTGCGCCTGTCATGCGGGCCTTCCGCTGGGACGATTATTACGGGCCGCTCGATACGGATGGCTATGCGATTCTTGCATCGGATACCGGTCCGGGAATTCTGAGGCACTTCTGGGCTACATTCAGCGGCGGCCATGCTCCGGACTCGGCCCGCTTGCGGCTCTGGGTCGACGATTCTCTGCTGATCGATGGTCCCGCAGAAGATTTTTTTCGAAAAGCGCATGGCGTGATTCGAAATCCCTTCGATACGGCCATTGCCGGCGGTTACGATTGCGAAACACAAATACCCTACAAGCATTCGTTCCGGTGGACCAATGCCTATTGCTGGCTCGTTCGTGATGCGGAATGGCAGCGAATAGACACCGCCAAAGTTTTCGTTCCCGGCATGGGTAGCAATCTTTTTGATAGCTTGCAATCCGAGGCCGAAGTGAACTACTGGAAGAGCGACCCCTGGCGCGATAGTGTTTCCGCGATCTTTGGAGGGACCGCCGCATCGCAGGACACGATGGTCGTGACGATGCTTACAGGTCCGGCCTATATTGACGATCTGCACTTTGCATTCCCTACGCTCGACACCGCGGTCCTGCACAATCTGTGGCTTGAATGCTTTTGGGACCGATGCCCGACGCCGAGCATTCAACTTCCTCTTTCCGATTTTTTTGGCATTGCGATGGGCGTCCGATCGATTCGATCGTTTCGATTGGCGGTCGATTCTGCGAATTCGACGCTCGATTGTTTCTTCCCCATGCCCTTTCGGAGCAATGCCAAAATCGTGTTGATCAATAAGAATCCGACTTCCGTTTCGCTGCAAGGCAGCGTTCGTTACCAACCGACTTCCTGGGACCGGCATTTTGGATATTTTGCAACCCAATATCATGTGACCCCTGAGATTGCGGTCGGTCTCCTGCACCCGGTTCTTCATGCTAAAGGAGCTGGGCGTTATATCGGTGCGATCTTCAATTATCCCGATTCAAAATATTCGGTGCCGATCTTTATGGAGGGGGACGGATATATGACGGTCGATTCCGTTCCTATTTCGTTTCTCGGTCCCTCGATCGATTATACGGGAACGGAAGATTATTGTAATGCCGGATGGTATTTTAGCGATAGCGACGGCCATCCGAGCAGCATCTTTTCTCTTCCGTTCAGCGGATGCCCCATTCGATGGCCTACCATGTATCGGTTTCATATCGACGATCCTTATATCTATACCAGGTCCATTGACATCGACTGGGGGCACGGCTTCCGGAACGATTATACGACCACGTACCGGACCACATCGTTCTATTACACCGACTGGACCCCTTTTTACCCGTCGTCGGACACGATCGTTGCCGGAAACACGTGGGCGGTTACGGGTGCTGGTTATGCCCCCGATCTTCCGATCGTCGCGTTGCTGGATGCGGACACTATTTATCGTGGGTATGCGGGCGCCGATGGGTCGATCGCGTTCAGGCTTGCGGTCCCGAATTCGTGGGCGGTCGGAGATCACACGTTTTCCATCAATGGCATTCAGCACCCGGAACGAATTACGGTGCTTGCCGTACCGAAGCTCCGCTATGTCCAGGATACGGCCAACCGCTGTTTTAGCGAGGGCGATTCGATCGAACTTCGCGGATATGGCTTTCATTCGGGGGAACGACTCACACTTCTGCTCGGAGATTCTCTGTTCTCGAATCCCTCGACGATCGTTGCCGATACCGATGGAGTATTCCGCGCAAAACTATTTTTACCCTGGGTCCCGGAAGGTCATTATCGTGTGCAAGTCAAAAGGGAGTCCGGCGGATCTATTATTTCGGATTCCAGTCTCTTTGTGACGCGCACGCTGAATTACGAATTTGAACTCCTGCCAAATCCGAATGGCGGTGCAACGTATTCATATGTCTATCAACCGGGATACTGGAGCCAGGGAGCGATCGCTTTTTGCAATGGGAATTGGAAGCGTGGTTCAGAATTCGATTTTCAATTTCAAGTTCCGTTTGCGGATACCTTTTCGACCACCGTGTTTGGCGTGGGCGATAAACGATATGGTATCTATCGGACCTATATAGATGAAAGCGATCTTGGACTGCATGACTGGTTTTTTGCAACACCGAACGGGGGATCGATCATTCGCGATTCTGCGGTCCTGCCGAGCATATATCTTACAGCGGGGCTGCACACGATCCGTTTTGTCAATGAAGGCTGGGATGACAGTGCTGTGGAATACAGTATTGCCCCGGATAACATGCACCTCCGTCCACTTTCGGCACTGGCGGGATATCCGGCCTCGAGCGTTGCACCGTTGCCTCCGGAAGCGCATTCGTTTGGAGTTTATCCTAATCCGCTGAAGGACGAAGTGTTGTTCGTTTCCGGTATTCCCGATTCCAACGGCGATATTTCTGTTGTCATCTATAATGCAATCGGCCAAATCGTCGATCGAGTGGTGGCGCCGGCGCAGAGCGGCGACCGCAGTATCGTTCTGCCGGCGTTGCCGAATGGGAATTATTGGCTTCGGATAGAATTGCCTCAGTCACGCAAAGCTCTTTCCATTTCGATTCTTCGTTAGACGTGAGTATCGATCTTTCCGTCCTCTATTTTTTTAACCGCACGCTGGCCTGCGGATTTCTCGATACGTTCTTCGATGCGCTGACGAACGTCCATTATTGGTTTCCGGCTTATGTGTTGGCGGGCATCGTACTCATCTATCGTTTCCGATGGCGGGGAGTATGGATGGTGATCGGGGCCGTGATGGTCGTGAGCGCGACCGATTCGTTGGGCCACTATCTTGTGAAGCCGCTCGTCCACCGTGTACGTCCCTGCAATACGATCTCGTGGGTACGCCTGCCCGATGGCAAGCGGGGCGATGAAAGCTTCCCATCGAACCATGCGCTCAATAATTTCGCGGTGGCGACCTTCTTTTTTACGGTCTGGGCACGGAAAAAAAATGCCGGGTGGTTGTTTGCCGTTGCGCTGCTTATTAGTGTAGGCCGCATCTATCAGGGCCTCCACTATCCGAGCGATGTCCTGGGCGGAGCAGCGATCGGAGCGGTTGTGGGATATGCAGCAGGAACACTGTTCGTTGTGCTATTTCAGCGCCGCCGGACCGTGCAGGACGAACTCGAATCCGTTCGGTTGTAAACTCATTGCGCCCCGATAGGGGCGGTCCATTTCATGGATGAGCACGAGCGTCACGGCGATCATCGCCGCAAGTAATCCGGTGCTCATATATTGGGTCCACGCTCGAGGGGTGGTAAAAAGGTAGGTGAACACAATACACACGATGCCTCCACCGATCAGGAGCGCCCACAGGATCGCTGGAATCGTTCCATACATCCCGATAATCCGCTGGCGCCGCGAAGTATTGAAACTGGTCAGTTCTCGAAGGGCCTGATTGTAATACTCCTGCTCGCCGGTGGCGGGACGATACGAATAAAAAGAATTCCATAGCCGCTTGGTGATCGTGTACGTTGCAGAGTCGACATGTCCCTGCGCCATCGCCGGCCATTCGCGGTTCACGACCGACGCCGCATAGTCCCGAATTTCTTCGGCCATGGCCTTCGACACCGAGTCGGGGAAGGCCCGGGCGAGTTGACGGACATTGCCGAGATGCGCCGCCTCGTCTTCCGCGACCTGATTCGCATTTTGGAACTGTTCCCAGACGACCACGACGACAAACGCAAGCAGCACCGCATAGATCACGCCGACCATCGCATAGACAAACCCGGTCACTTCGTGCGCTTCCCGAAGGTGGCTTGTTTCCACGAGGCGATGAAAGAGGGCAAGCCCAAGGATCGAAACCGCGACGGCACATGCAATGCACAGCGTTGCGAAAACAGGAAGAGAAAGTTGATCGAGCATATTCCGGAATAGAAAACAGGCTAACCTTTTCCATTCGACTCTTGTTGCCTTCGGCATGCCGCTCAACCCTGATTATACGAACGAGAAACCGGTCCTCGACCATGGTTATGTGCGCCTGTTGGGTGTGATGGGGGACGACTCCTCGCCCGATTCGGACGCGCGTATTTCGACGGGCGTTGCGGCCCGGAGCGAAGCGCAGCAGACGACGCTCGTTCGGTTCTTGCTACGGCATAAACATACCACGCCCTTCGAAGGCAGCGTGATGAAGTTCGAAGTCCGCGCGCCCATCATGGTGATCCGGGAATGGTTCCGGCACCGGACGTTCAGTTACAATGAGGAATCGGGGCGTTATAAACAACTCGACCCGTTGTATTATACACCCGAAGCCGACCGGGTTTCTTACCAGGCCAAAAGCAATCATCAGGGTTCCGGCGATCCTCACCCGGAATCGGAGCGATTTGTCGCCGAATGGGGCGACGAGCAAAAGGAGTTTGAGGCTTCCTACACGGAGTTGATCCAAACGCACAATGTCGCACGCGAACTGGCGCGGCTGAACATGCCGGTCTCGCACTATTCGACGTTTGTCGTCACCGGGAACCTGCTCAACTGGTTCCGCTTCCTCCAACTCCGCATGGAAGCGACGGCACAATATGAAATTCGTGTTTATGCCGAGGCGATCTTCGAAATTGCGAAACAATATTTCCCAAGCTCGCTTGCCGCCTTTCAGGACTATTGGCTCGATGCCATCACGCTCACGCGCCGCGAGGTGGACTTGTTGAAGCAGATGCTGCCACGGGCCGTTTCCGAAGAATCGTTCAACGGTGCCGTTCCCGAACCCTCGCCCATGTTTACGAAGCGTGAAGCCGGCGAATTTCGCGAAAAACTGCTGCGCCTGGGCCTCCTGGAACGAACATGATCCTCGCGATCGGCGCCGGGCCGCCGCCCTTGTTCTCTGTTATTATGCCGGCGTTTAACCGCGCGCGCCTCATCGTTCGAGCGATCGAGAGCGTAAGGGCACAATCCTTCACCGATTGGGAACTCATCGTGGTGGACGATGGCTCGCGCGATGGCACGTTCGCCGTCCTTACTGATCTCATTCGGAACGACGATCGCATTCGCTATCATTATGCCGCAAACCGGGGCCTTGCCATGGCAAGGAATATCGGCCTTACCATGGGCCGGGGAGCATATTTCACGTTCCTCGATTCGGACGACGAGTATCTGCGCGACCACCTGGGGATGCGGACCGAATATCTTCACGAACATCCTGAAGTCGAACTGCTGCACGGTGGCGTGGAAGTGATCGGCGAAAGCGAGGTCGCCGATAAGCACGATCCTTCAAAACGAATCGCGATCGGCGATTGCGTCGTCGGCGGCACGTTCGTGATTCGCCGCGATCTTGCGGAGCGATTGGAAGGCTTTCGTGACATTCCCTATGGCGACGATGCTGATTTTTTCGAACGTGCCGAAAATATCGGTGCGATCATTCATACCATCGAGGTACAGACCTATCGCTATAATCGCCTGGAGCAAGACTCGCTGACGGCGATCGCGGAACGTGCCGGGATCGAAGGAATAAGACAATTTCGAGCACATGGCAAAAAAAGTAATTGAAAAAGAGTCCGCGCCTCGCGACGGAGCGAAAGAACCTCGGCGGCTTCCCAAAGGAGAATCGCTCGAGGCTCGAAAAGAGCGCTTCCAAAACATATTCAAGCTCCTGCGCCGCGAATATCCGGACGCCAAATGTGCGCTCGAATTTTATACGCCGTTCGAACTCGTTGCCGCGACCATTCTTTCGGCGCAATGTACCGATAAGCGAGTCAATATCGTCATGCCCGAATTTCGAAAAGCCTTTCCGAATGCGAAGGCAGTCGCGAATGCCGACGTTCGGGACATCGAAGATGTGATCAAAACGACCGGATTTTTTCGACAGAAGGCGAAGTCCCTCAAGTCCATGGCGACGGACATTGTCGAAAAATTCGGCGGCAACGTTCCGGACTCGATGGAGGAGTTGACGACGCTGCGCGGCGTGGGAAGGAAAACGGCCAACGTCGTTTTAGGCGATGCCTTTGGCAAAGCGGAAGGCATCGCCGTCGATACGCATGTGACGCGGCTTTCGGGCCGGCTCGGACTGACGGTCCATTCCGAGCCGGTGAAGATCGAGCAGGACCTGATGAAACTCGCGAAGCCATCGCAATGGACGCTTACCTCGCACGTCCTCATCCTTCACGGCCGCGCGATCTGCGATGCCCGAAAACCGAAGTGTTCCCAGTGCACGGTCGCGTCCTACTGCCCTTCGGCCGGGATGAAGGGCAGTGTGTAAATACGCTCAGGACCGGCCGCCTTTTCGTCCGGCCTCTTTCGCTTTACCGGAGCCTTTTTTCGGACCCGGTTTATGGCTGTGCGAGCCACCTTTGTGACCGCCCTTTTTCGACGAACTGGTGTCCCTTTTTTTCCCCCGACCGGACCCGCTCTTCTTTCCACCTTTATCTTGTTTATTTACGGTCGCATAGGCGCGTCGCTCGGCCTCGTCTTTTGAGACGCCGCGGTCCTCGTACCCTTTTTCAATGTGATGTGCTTCCCGTTTTTGCTTACTCGTGTAACTTGATTTATCTCCTCGTGCCATAGTCGTTCGTTTGATTGTGTATTCGAGGTTGAACTCGAACAAAAAATGCACCATTTCACAAGAACTTTCCACCGCGTGGATTTTGCACGGACGGTCGGCCCGCAGCTCGGATTTCGGACGAACGGTCGGCGGGACTGGCTTCAGAAGAACTTTCGGCCGAGCTTTGGAATTTTAATCTCGTTCCAGCAACGCCAAGTGTACGAACACGGATGAAAGTAACGAAAAAAAGTAAACTGTCCGGGGGCTCCGGTGGATCTAAAGGCTCCGTTGGAAATGTGGACGGTGCGGCCGGTTATTCGAAGCGAACGCTTGCTCAAAAACTCGGCTGTAAGGACGGAATGTCGAAAGCGTTTTTGTATGCGCCTTCGGGTTTCGCGGAGCAGGTCGGGATAGCCGAGGGGGACTACGATACCGAGCTGGAACTGGGGACCTACGATTTCATCGTTTTTTTTACGGCGAGCCGGGTGCTTCTTCAAAATATGTTCCCAATCCTTGCCAAGCGGCTGTTCCCGGGCGGAAGCCTGTGGATCGCATGGCCCAAAAAAGCTTCGAAAGGATATCCGGACCGGCCGCCGACCGATGTGAGTGAGAACCTGATCCGTGAGATCGGACTCCCGACGGGGCTGGTCGACATCAAAGTCATTGCCGTCGATCCCGTATGGAGCGGGCTTAAATTCGTGCACCGGGCCCACAAACACGTCCGGCCGGACTTCGAGCAACCGGCCCCGCTCCGCGAAATCCCGCCCGTCGAGCGATTTGGGCTTTAGGAAAGCACCCGTTCTGCGATTTTAATAAAACTTTACGGCTGGCTTCCGCGGTTCTCTGGACGTCGTTACTTCTTTTTATTGTCCGTGCCGGCCGACCGTTCCCCAACACCCATTCCCAGCGAAGCGGATCACCTTCTCGAACTGATCGAGAACGTCCCCTGCGCGATCTGGGAACTTGAGTGCGATGCCACCGGCCGTTCACGCCGGTTTACCTACCTGAGTAAAAATGCCGAGACGCTCTTCGGCTATCCGTATGAGGACCTCCTCGATCTCCGGATCTGGTGGAGTATGGTCCATCCCGACGACCGGGAACAGTTCCGCGAGCTGACGGAGGCGCCGTTCGGCGTCGAGGGCCGTAAAGTGTACCGTCACCGGATTGTCACGGCCGCCGGCCGTACCATTCCCGTCGAAGCGATGATGATACTCGTGCGGGACGACGCCGGAAACCCCTCCCGCCTCCGTGGTGTCACGATCGATATCAGCGAACGCTATCGGAACATGCAGCGCTGGGAACTGCTCGCCAAAACGAATGACGTGCTCGGCGCCTCGCTCGATTTCGAGACCACCTTACGGCAGATCCCGCACCTTCTGGTCCCGGAGACGTCCGACTTATGTACGGTCTACCTGAAGCAGGCATCGGGGGAAATCCAAAATTTAGCGCTTGCGTGCATTTCTCTGGAGCTCGAAGCGATGGTGCGGGAGTCCGGCCAGCGGTTCCCCGCTCGCGCCGAAACACGCGCCATGATCGCGGAGGTCTTGAATTCGAAACAGTCCTACATGCTCGAAGTGACGGACGAGTTTCGCCGGGCCCATAGCATCTCCGAAGAGCACTACGAATTCCAAAAGAAGATCGATCTCGGTTCGGCGATTATCACACCGCTGTTTGTCGAAGAGGAACTGCTCGGCGTCATCATGCTCTCGCGGCTCTCGTCCCGACCGGTGTTTTCCGAAGAGGACCGTTTTTTTGTCGAGCAATTGGCACGGCAGGCCTCCGTCGCGATTTATCGAACGAAGCTCGTTTCGGAATCTCGCACGATGGCGGAACAGGCGGTGGAGGAAGCGGAGCGCCGGCGACGTGCGCAGGAACGCCTGGAATTATTGGAAGCCGTGAGCCAGTGTGTTTCCGGATCGCTCAACGTACAGGAACTTCTGCGCCAGGTCGCCCGGCAACTCGCCCCGCAGTTTGCCGATTGGATCACGATCGATCTCGCGGACGATCCGGCGCATCTCGACCGCATTTTTATTTACCATTCGAATCCGGACCTGCATGCCAAGGCCGAGGCGTACCGCCTCAAGTTCGGGCGCGAGGTCTCGCGTGGCCTGCTCGAAGTCCTGAAGACGGGCACTCCCGTATTTATTCCTTCCGCGATCGAGTCGGAACGGGAGCGCTTCGGGCTATCGGACGAGCGCTGGGCCCGGCTCCAGGAGTTGGGAATCTCTTCGCTCCTCATGGTGCCGCTCCGTTCGCGCCGTCGAACACTCGGCGTTCTCGGCCTGGACTATGGGCACTCCCTCCGGCATTATACGGAAGAAGACCTGCAGTTCGCGCAGGAACTTGCTTCCCGCATCGCGACCGGGATCGATAATGCGATGCTGTTCGAAGAAGCCGGCAATGAGATCGCCCGTCGTGCCGAACTCCAGCAACGGCTGGAAGAAGCGCGGGACGCCGTCGAACTCGCCAGCCGCGCCAAGGACCAGTTCATTGCCGCCCTCAGCCACGAACTCCGGACGCCGCTCACGCCGGTCCTTACGACGCTCGACCTGCTGACGGACGATAAAGAATTTCCCGAAAGCCTGCGGCCGTTTTTGGAACTGATCCGACGCAATGTCGAGATCGAAACGCGCCTCATCGACGATCTGCTCGACATGACGCGCATTGCCAAAGGCAAACTTCGCCTCGCCGAAAGCGATGTCGATCTTCATGCGGTGCTCGCCGATGTCCTCGAAATTTGCCGTAAGGACATCGATCGCAGCGGCCTTCGCGTCGTCACGCGGCTTCACGCCGGGAACCCATTTCTCCGTGGCGATCGCGATCGGCTAAGCCAGGTCTTTTGGAACGTGATTCATAACGCGACAAAATTTACTCCGGAAGGCGGCCTCATCACGATCCGTACCTCGAACGACGAGGCCGGGCGTGTCATCGTCGAAGTGCAGGACACCGGGGCCGGGATCGAACCGGCGGACCTCGAGCGCATATTCGAACCGTTCGAGCAGCGTTCCGAACTTCGGGGCGGCTCCTATGGCGGACTGGGGCTGGGCCTTTCGATCTCCGGCAGCATTGTGGCCCTGCATGGGGGGACGATCGAAGCAAAAAGTGCCGGGGCCGGACAGGGGGCGACCTTTATCATCCGGTTTACGGCCCTGGCCGTAAAAGCGAAGACGCCACACACGCCCCCATCGCGTTCCATCGATCGAAGAAAACACGGTGGCCGTATCCTTATGGTCGATGACCATTTGGACACGAATACCGTACTCAAGATCCTGCTGGAGCGACGCGGTTATCAGGTGATGACGGCCTCCAGCGTCGCGAACGGACTGGAACTCGCGCGAAAAGAACCGTTCGATGTCCTGGTAAGCGATATCGGGTTGCCCGATGGCGATGGGACGGACCTGCTCCGCGCGATCCGCAGCGATGGCGCGATCTCCCGGACGCTCCGGGCCATCGCGATGAGTGGCTATGGCACGCAGGCCGACATTGACCGCAGCCTTGCCGCCGGATTCGAGTTCCATCTTAAAAAGCCAATTGCGTTCCCAGAGCTCGAACGCGCGATCGCCCTTGTGCTCGAAGAACAATAATTGGTACCGGTCGCCGACAGAAAAGAACGAAGAGAAGTTTACTCTTTCACTATCTTGACTTCCTGTTGGGCGATGCGGACAAGATAGACGCCCGTGGGCAGCGACGAAAGGTCGAGCGAAAGAGTATGGTCCCGGCCGGGCTCGAGCGCGATCGGTTGCGATTCCCAGAGGCGCCCCAGCATGTCTTCGATTTCTAATGTTTGTGGAGTCTCCCTGGACGCCTGCAGGCTATAATGCAGTTCCGCTCGGTTCGATGCGGGGTTCGGTCGAATGCCCTCGAGCGCAAGGGCATTCCTTAAAGCCGCCGAGAGGAGCGGTCCGTCGCACGAGCCGGCAACGGCGAACTGGGCACTGTCTTCCACGATGCTTGCAATGCAATCGCTCGAGCGGCCGGTCGAGGAAAGAAGAGAGATATTCTCGATGGTAACCGCCGTCCGAAGATGGCGCGCGATATAGTCCATGAAATGAAGCGTGGCCAGAAGCGCCGTCGTATCGACGGGGCTGAGATGAAAGTCCTGATGTGCGCGTCCGTCCGGCGTTCGAACGTAGTTCCCAGGGACGAGCGAGGAATCGTCCGAGCCGGTAAAGTGAAGAAGATCGTCGTCGTAGCTGAGCGTAAAGTCGATCGCGGTCACGTCCGGCGGAAGCTGTGCGGTCTGAACGAGTTTGAAGACCTGGTCGGTCCCGGGAATTCCGCTATCGCTAATGACAAGCTGGAGATTCCAGGCAATGGGATACTCGATCTCACGCGAAAAGGTCACGGCGCCGAGCGGCGGACGCGCATCGCTGTTGACCGTCACGGTCGCCGTGTTCGAGAACGGCCGGCCGCTCGTATCGGGCTGCGAAGCAAGGCGCAACGTATCGGCTTCGCCGGGAGCAATCTTCGAGCTTCCGCTATCGAGGACCGACCATCCGGTCCCGACGAGGGTGAGGCCCGAGATGCTGACGCTGTCGCAACCGGTGTCGCGAATCACGACAAAGGTATCGCGCACGTCGCAGAGGTTCGTCGCGCCCGCGTCGATAAAAACGGTGTTTGCCTGGAGTGCGCCGACCGGTGGGAACCCTACGCCGGAAAGGGAGACGGCAACGTTCTTCGTTTCACCCGAAACGATCTCGAGCGCGAGCGCTCCGGCGAAGGAACCGGTGTCTGTGCCGTAAAAACGGATCGGGAAGGTGACGGTGCTGTCCGGCGGAACGATGATAGGAAGGGTGACCGCTGGCGTCGAATATCCCGTTCCGGAGAGCGAATAAGAGAGGATCGTGTCTGCCGTGCAACCCTTGTTTTTAAATCGAACGGAGGTGTCAAGTTCGTGCTCGCAATAATTGGCTCGAAAAAGCGTAATGGCGGAATCGTTCGATATCAGCGCCACGCCACTGGCCGCAAGGGCCCGGAGCGTGATCGGTAACGTCGTATAGAACGAGGAAAAATCGGTATCGTCGCCCCAGGCGTGTGGGAAGTAAAAATAATCGTCGAGGAGGGAATCGACGCCGAGATAATGCCCGAAAATTTCGATCGAGTCCTTGATCGTTCCCGGGCCGAGCGCGGTAAAGACGAAGCGGAGCGCGTTCCCGCCGGCGTTCGTCGCCGTGAGCGGCAGCGGCGTCAGGAGTTGAAATTGCGAGGCGAGGGAAGCCGGAATGGCGACCGAATCGATGATGAGCGTTTCGCACGAATCGATCTCGATCGCTGCCGCCTCGGTATCCGGCCGGCAGCTGGCCGCAAAGAGCGGAGGAGGAGCGATGCGGGCGGCGGGAATGGTGACCACGTGCACCGCGCGCGTTTCGGTCCAGTCCGAGCATTGCCAGTGATTTTCGAACTGCAGCACGATATTGCTCGCCGCATGATGCGGCTGGTACCGCAGCCAGAGCGTATCTTCATGATTCTTGCGAAGGGAGACCGTCGTGTCGGTGGCTGGGAACGAAAAATCACCGAGGCTGTCCTTTGCAATACTCGCGTGCACCGTCATGCCGTCCACATCGCTCTCGACCGTGACCGGAATATAGAATGGCTGGCAGATCGAGGTCAGCTCGAGCGGGACATTCATCGTGTCCTCCTGCATGAGCGGCGCGCCGTTGGAATCGGTCATGCTCGGCGCGCCATGAAGGTCATCGAGGCCGCCGGTCGAAGTGATCCACGTCGTGTTGCCATTCGGGGAGCCCATCCATGCGAGGACGACGTGCTCTCCCATCGGCCCGAAGACAAAGAACGGTGTATGGGGCCCGGCCGTCACGGTATAAACAGAGACCCAGTCGACGCCGTCGTCGGTCGAGCGATAGAGTCCGCCGTCGCTCGTGACATAGGGAACGGTACTCGCTCCGGCAAGCCATTCGGAGCCCGTTCCGCAGCCGGTGGGAACGCTGCGCCAGGTCTGCCCAAGATCGGTCGAGCGAAACGCCGTTCCGTAACTGTTGGGGCAGACATACACCATATGGCATGGGTCGGCAAAGGCGCCCGTGCTGGCGTCGTCGACCATAGGAACTCCGCTGGAAGTCCAGGTGAGGCCGCCATCGTTCGAAACGAAAATTTCTGCGGTGCCCTGCGCGATGCAATGCATCGAGTCGAGCCGCGCAAAGACCTTCATGGGGTCGTGCAACGCATGGATCGTTCCCGAGCCGTCCGTATAGACATCGTTTGCATTGCCAAGGCCCAGGCCTCCGAACGTCCACGTTCTTCCGGAATCGTTCGAGAGGAGCACGTCGGGGCCGTCGTTCGCCGCATACAACGTTCCCTGAATGAAACGGATCGAGCGGACCGTCGAAAACCCGGCGGGGATCGTCGCCCGGTTCCACTGGCTTTGTGAAGCGTTTCCAATATAATAAATCTGGGGTCCGCTCACAGCGGCCACGCCGTGCGTCGCGTCGAAAAAGAAAAACGCGTTGTATCCGCTAACCGGTTGGCGCGGGCCTCCAAGTCCGCCCATTTCAAGCCATTCCGGCCATGCCAGGTCGCCCTGGGCCTGCACCGGCGCCGAATAAAAAACACTGCCGAGCGTTGCAGCCATCCACAGGACACGAAAAACTCGCATGCACATTTTATTTTTTTAGCGACCGACGACACAGGACGCTATAAAAGAACCCGAAACGGAAAAAAAAGTAACAGAAGGGAATAAGATTTTTTCAATTTTTGACAACGAATTTTTTGGCCGAAACAACATCTTCCGAACGAAGGCGGGCCATATAAAACCCGCTCGGGAGGGCAGCGGCGACCGAAATTCGATGTTCTCCCTCCGCAAGGGAAATATTTCCCGTCCAACACGTCCTCCCGAGGGCATCGCTGATCGCGAGTTCGGAACCCGGAGTATCGAAATTCGAAAAAATAGAAAAATCGATTCCCTGCTGGGAAGAATGGACTTCGTCGATCCGAACGATTCCGCTTCGTAAAAATCCGGCAAGTTCTTCGGTACCGCATTGCGCCAGCAGGGAGAACGTCGTTCCCGAAGTGTCGATCGTTGCAATGCACGGTTGCGGCCGGTCGAACGAAGAGACAAGCTGAATACTGTCCAGCGTTATCGCCGTGTTCGATGCTCGGGTGACGTACGGAGTAAAATGGAGCGTTGCAAGAATCGAGTCCGAGGTCACGGGAGAAATGAGGAAGGTCTGGCACGCTACACCATCGGCTCTGCGATAATAGACAGGGGAACTCACGGCGGGTTCGTCTGCGCCGGTATAGCCGAGGATGTCGTCATCGTAGAAAAGCGAAAACCGGAGGGCCGTTACATCGTCCGGCAGGCGGCCGCGTTGAACGATCTCGAGGCGTTCGTCCGAGCCGGCGCGCGTGCTCCCGGCGGGGAGCACGCGCAATTTCCAGGGTGTGGGATATTGAATCCCGCGCGATAACACCACCGCGCCCAGCGATGCGCTCCCATCGTTTTCGACCTGTAACGTATCCACGTTCTCGATTTGCTGATCCGAGGTATCGATCGCAGTATGCAGCCACACCGTGTCGGTCTCATTACTTCCGAGACAGCGCGCTTCGTTACCGCGGGCGATCGTAAATCCGGTTCCCGAAAGCGAAATCGCCGTAATGCAGACCGAATCGCAACCGGTATCCCGAAGGACAACGAACGTATCGCGTTCTTCGCAACGATAGGTCGTGCCAACGTCAACCGCCGCCGCCGAAACGCTCAGTGCCGCAGAGCCGCGCACGATGTTCATTCGAAACGGGATTACGGTATCGAGCGAAAACGTCCCGCTCGCGTTCGAGACATGGAGTTCGAGCGTGTCCTGCGCGATACCTCGCGGGGAAGCCGTCGCAAAGACGGTTTCAGTCAACACACCGGCGGGTGGGAGCAGGCTGTCCGAGGCCGTCGCTAACTGGAACGAATTACTATGCAAAAAGTGAACGTTCGAAACCCAAACGCTGTCGCACCGCAGGTTTTGGAACGACATATCGACCGTGGTATCGCCATCGCAAAACGACCGGTCCCCGAAATCGAAACGCGAAGGGGCAAGCATCACGCTCGGGCCGGCGCTCGGGACCGTGGCCGTGAGTTGGAAGTCGAGGAGGTCCTGCAGGGACACTCCATAACGGTAGCTGTATTCGAGCGAAATGGGATACTTCCCCGGGACCGAGGAGAAAAAATGGACGCGGATCGTGTCCGTTTGTCCCGGATAAAGGGCATGCATGCCGCTGCGCGCCATGACCGACCATCCGCCGCCCGTCATGTTGCCGGAAGCGAGATCGACCAGGACGGTATCGCAGCCGTTATTCCAAATAATGATCGAGGTATCGATGGCCGTGCAGATATCGGGCTGCGCGACGGTCATTTGGGACTGGGAGGGCCATCCCAGCGTCGAACGGGTGTGAGAGGTCGTAACGATAATTCCCACGGTGGTGTCGAAGGCCACGCCGGAAGGTTCCCGCGTCCCTTCGATGCGAACCGTGAGACGTTCGGTGGTATCTTTGCCGGCGGGAAGGACCGAAAGCAAAACACTGTCGGCCGCGCGGACGACCGAGTCGAAGGCCAGGACCTGAATGGAGGGGCCGGTGGAGATTTTTGAGATCCGCAGCGAATCGCAATCGAGGTCCGAAAGATAAATGGCCGATGCCCCCGCCGTACAGAGCACCACGGGGGACACCACGGAAACGATGGGCGGCGTGAGGCGCGCCTCGCCATAGATCGGATGGATAATCGGGCAGAGTCCGCTATCGAGCGGTTCGATCGAGAGTTGCGCGGAATGTTCTGCGAGGTCCCTGCTGGAAAATGAGATGCGAATTTTCTGGGCGGCACTATCGAGCGCGATCGTGTCCGGGCTGAGGAGCGAAAACAATCCGGACGAATCGAGAACGGAGATGCGGAGCCGGCCCTGCTCGAAATTCCGGGGCGCCGTGACCACGATAACGGCGGTGTCGCATATTTTTGGCGATGCCGTGAACGAGGAGGCGAGTTCTGCGGGATCGGGTGCGTCCCAATCGTTTGCGATCCATACGCCGCCGCCATCGTCGAATGCAATCACGGCCTCGCCGGTACATCCAAAGACGCAAAATCTTGCGTCGTCGGAAACGAGCCGCGTCGGTCCTCCGATGGGAACCCACGTTGCGCCCCGATCGGTCGTTTCGTAGATGCCTTTGGACGTTTGAAAGAAGGTCTTGTCATAAATGCCTTCGACGTCGTCCATCATAAAGAGCGTTTGTGGCAAGCCACCGAGGCAGATCCACGTCCGGCCCGAATCGGTCGAGCGGAACATTCCCGGATAACCCGATTCCGACGTGGCGTAATAGAGTTTGTTGATCCGGTCCGCACAGACTCCGGATCCGGAGTAATAATTATATCCCGTGATCGAATCGAACAAAAGGCTCCTGGTAACCCACGAACGCCCGCCATCGGTGGAATAGCTGGGCGGGCCGGTGCCGAAAAAATCGAACGTGGCAGCGAGGTCCTGGCTATCGAGTCGGACGACCGTCGATCCCCAAAGGACCGGAGCATTCGAGCGGTAACTCCAATAGACATCGGGTCCGTTGTTACTCTGACCGGGCCATGCGTTCGTAACGGACGCCTGGGACCACGTGATTCCGCTATCGACCGATTTCCATAATTGACTTGCGCCATTGAATCGATTTAGCGCCGGGGCATAAAGAGTTTTACCGTCGAAGCAACGAATGGAATTGATGAGCGCGCCATACGGCAATTTTAGTCCGGCATGCCAGGCACCGTTACGTAAATAATAAAACTGCCCGGAGCCGGTGGCGATCACGCCTTCCCCGCGATTCCAGAAATATCCGCATTGGATTCCGAGGCCAAGACGCAGGCCTATCTGCTGCCACTTCGGCGTTTGGGCAGCCGAGGGAACCGCAGCGGCTGCCAATAAGAACTTAAAGAAAAGTAGACGCGCTCTCATCGAACGGCTCGTTTTATTTAGAAGACCAACGAATCATGAATTGGTAACCGAAAATAGTAACCAAAATCGAGGAAATGAAGTGCAGAATTCCATTTTCCCCATGTCCTGAACAACTTAAGAACAACTTCCAAAAATCGGTGGATAACTCGCGATTTTCGTTTGAAAGAATGTGGGAAAAATTGTGTCGTTTGGGAGAACAATTTCGGAAAAAATTTAGTAAAATTGTAGTCATTCAACGAGCTATGAGTAACGGGTACCGTCCACGGCAATTTTGACACGCCGCCCGGGCGGAAACATCGGGGCGAAGGCACAAGAGAAGTTTAGAGCATAAGGGAGAGAGAGAAATTTTAAGCGGAGTAGCGGGACCACACGGTCCCGGCTTTCAGGCTCCGCACTGCCAACGCCCCGGGAACTCGCGATGCGACCGGCCGAACCGGTTCCCGCGCGATGCCCAGCCGCAAGCCCCTTGCGGCCACTCGAAACCCATGCCCCGCGAGCCATTTCCCGAACGCCGAGCGGACGCTCGCGCGGAGCAGGAAATCGCTCTTTTGAAATAAGAACATCGACACGTGCGGAAGCTGCTCTGGCCCTTGAATACGCGGGTCCGGGAGCGTTCCCTCAAAATTTTCGGAAGCGGGGTGCCTCGATCTCGATGCATTCGGCTTCCTCTTCGGCTGCAACGAGTGATGAAAATTCATTCACAGCCTGAGTGCTAATATATTCACCAAAACGGACGTTATCATTCGGTTATGCAAATCACACGACGCTTTACGACCGCGGGCAAAAGCCCCTTCGAGGAGTTCCAGTACACGAAGCGCGCGAGCGTGCTCCGAAATCCCGATGGAAAGCCCATTTTCAACATGGAGGACATCGAGGTGCCGAAGCACTGGTCGCAGGTCGCGACCGATATCCTCGCACAGAAATATTTCCGCCGCGCCGGCGTGCCGCAGGCGGACACCTTCGGCGTTCCGATGCGCGACAAGGAAGGGAACGTTATTACCGGTCCGGAACGCTCGATCAAGCAGGTCGCGCACCGCCTGGCCGGCTGCTGGCGCGCGTGGGGCGAAGACCACGGTTATTTCGATTCGAAGGAAGATGCGCAGGCGTTCTATGACGAGATCGCCTATATGATCCTGCGCCAGATGGCCGCGCCGAACTCCCCGCAGTGGTTCAACACCGGCATTGCGTGGGCGTACGACATTAAGGGAACTCCGCAGGGGCACTGGTACGTCGATCCGAAGACGGGCGAGATGATGCGCTCGACCGATGCCTATACCCATCCCCAGCCGCACGCCTGCTTTATTCAGTCGATCAAGGACGATATGCTGAACGAAGGCGGCATTTTCGATCTCGTCACGCGTGAGGCGCGCATCTTCAAATACGGTTCCGGCACTGGAACGAATTTCAGCGCGCTCCGCGCCGAAGGCGAGCGCGTGTCGGGTGGCGGAGCGGCCTCCGGCGTAATGAGCTTCCTCAAGATCAACGATCGCGCGGCCGGCTCGGTGAAGTCCGGCGGCACGACGCGCCGCGCCGCGAAGATGGTCATTCTGGATATCGACCATCCCGATGTGGAGCAATTCATCGAGTGGAAGGCGCTCGAAGAGCAGAAGGTCGCCGCACTCGTGGCGGGATCGAAAGTCTGCGATCTCTTCCTCAATATGATCATGAAGATCGCGGCCGACGGCGGGACCGACCGTAAGGAGAATCTCGATCTCGACATCGCGATCAAAAAGGCGCTCGCGCGCGGCGTGCCGATGAATTATATCGTCCGCGTGCTCCGAATGGTCGAAATGGGATACGACCGCATCGACTTCAGGATATTCGATACGCACTACGAAGGCGAAGCGTACCAGACCGTTTCGGGACAGAACTCGAACAACTCCGTCCGCGTCACGAACGACTTCATGCACGCCGTCCTCACCGATGGCGAGTGGACCTTAAAGTTCCGTACCTCCGGCAAAGCCGCAAAGAAGCTAAAAGCGAAAGAGCTCTGGGAGAAAATTACGTTTTCCGCATGGGCCTCCGCTGATCCGGGACTCCAGTACGATACGACGATCAACGAGTGGCACACCTGCCCGAACGACGGCCGCATCAATGCGTCGAATCCGTGCTCGGAGTATATGTTCCTCGATGACACGGCGTGCAACCTGGCGTCGCTCAATCTCGCCTATTTTTACGACGACGAGACCGGCGCCTTCAAGCTCGAAGATTACAAGCACGCCGTTCGGCTCTGGACGATCGTGCTCGAAATCTCGGTGCTCATGGCGCAGTTCCCATCCCGCGCCATCGCGCAGGGTTCCTACGATTACCGCACGCTCGGTCTTGGCTATGCCAATCTCGGGACGATCCTCATGACCGCCGGCATCCCGTACGATTCCCCGAAGGCCCTCGCCATTGCGGGCGCGCTTTCGGCGATCATGACCGGGGAGTCCTATGCGGCGAGCGCCGAGATGGCGAAAGACTTGGGAGCCTTCCCGCGCTATCAGCAGAACCGCGATGCGATGCTCCGCGTCATGCGCAACCACAAGCTTGCGGCCTACAACGCCGCGCCGGAACGGTACGAACAGCTTACCATCAAGCCGATGGGAATCAATCCCGAGCACTGCCCGGAAGACCTGCTCGAAGCCGCCCGCAATGCGTGGGACCGCGCCTACGCGCTCGGCGAGAAATATGGTTACCGCAACGCGCAGACGACCGTCATCGCGCCGACGGGAACCATCGGCCTCGTCATGGACTGCGACACGACCGGCATCGAGCCCGATTTCGCGATCGTGAAATTCAAGAAACTTGCCGGAGGCGGGTATTTCAAGATCGTGAACCAGTCGGTCCACAAGGCGCTGCTCAAGCTCGGATACAACGAGAAGCAGATCGAAGAGATCGAAAAGTATTCGAAGGGGCACGGCACGCTCGTCGGATGCCCGGCGATCAATCGTGCGTCGCTCAAAGCGAAAGGATTCACCGACGAGAAAGTCGATGAGATCGAGAAGCTCTGCGATAACGTGTTCGACCTCAAGTTCGCGTTCAACAAGTGGACGCTGGGCGAAGACTTCTGCGTGAAGCTCGGCTTCGCACCTTCGCAGATGGACGATCCGAACTTCAACATGCTCCTCGTGCTCGGATTCACCCGCGAGGAACTCCAGACCGCGAACGATTACGTTTGCGGCACGATGACGCTCGAGGGCGCGCCCGACCTCAAGCCGGAGCATCTCCCCATTTTCGATTGTGCGAACAAGTGCGGCCGCTATGGGACCCGATTCATTCCCTACGAAGCGCACATCCGCATGATGGCCGCGGCGCAACCCTTTATTTCGGGAGCGATCTCGAAGACGATCAACATGCCGAACGAGGCTTCGGTCGCGGACGTCTCGAAAGCCTATTTCGATTCGTGGAAACTGTGCCTTAAAGCCAACGCGCTCTACCGGGATGGTTCCAAACTTTCGCAGCCGCTGAATGCTTCGAACGAGGACGCCGATCTTGCCGAGGAAGTTTTATTCAACGACATTGAAGATCCTGCAAAAGAGACGATCGACGCGGCGAAGCTGCACCAGTTGGTCGAAGCGCAGGCGGTTTCGATGCCGCCGGAACTGCGCCGTCATAAACTTCCCACGAAGCGCAACGGCTGGCTCCGCGAGGCGGTCGTCGGCGGGCACAAGGTCTATCTCCGCACCGGCGAGTACGAGGACGGAACGTTAGGCGAGATCTTTATCGACATGTATAAAGAAGGCGCATCGTTCAAAGGACTCATGAATTGCTTCGCCGTGCTCACTTCGAAGGCGCTGCAATACGGAGTTCCCTTGGAGGAACTGGTCGATACGTTCACCTTCACCCGGTTCGAGCCGGCCGGTGCCGTGCAGGGACACGAAGCGATCAAGAACGCGACGAGCATTTTGGATTACGTCTTCCGCGCCTTGGGCTACGATTATCTCAACCGCCAGGATTTCGTCCACGTCAAAGCCATCGACGAAAAACTTCCCGCCGACCATAGCGCCGAGCGCGTGGCGCAGGCCTCTTCGCCGGCGGCGGACGCCGTGGGAACCCAAACGATCAGCGAGGACGATAATCTCGAACGCCTCCGCAACGAGCGCGTGGACGAAGAGCCCGCACTCGCCACGCACCACTCGCCACTCGCCACGGCTCCGAAAGGATCGGCACTGAGCACGCTCAGGACCGAAGCCCGCTCGAAAGGCTACACCGGCGAGCAATGCTCCGCCTGCGGCAGCATGCGCGTCAAACGCAACGGCGCCTGCACCGTCTGCGACGACTGCGGCACGACGAGCGGGTGCAGCTAAGCGGTAACTAAAGTAATCACTTTACAAGGCCACTGCGTGGTGTGCGCCCACCGCGGCGCACAGTTTTTTCATGCATGCACCCAAGGTCGCCGCGGGGGGCGACCACCACGCGTTGCAGTACGTGTTTCAGCACGTCACCGCGGCGCACAGTTTTTCATGCATGCCCCAAGGTCGCCGCGGGGGGCGACCACCACGCGTCATCTGCCTGGCTTACCGGGATAGATCAGCCATTTATAGTCCTCCGGCCGAACTACTAATCCGGCTTTGACTGGGTTCATGATCAGATAACGGAGCTTTTCCTGATAGTCCTTCTCATTTCGAATAATGTGATCGTAGTTCTCGTCCTGCCACATCCGAATGCCGAAGCGATTTGCAGGATAGCTTTTGATGCTGTGCATGATCTCCGGCAACGAGTAATAGCCGTTTGCATTCTTTTCGAGCGGATGGATGATGAGGTGGATATGGGTCGGCATCACGACCGCTGCGACGAGATCGTACTTTTTGCCCGCATGATGCTCAATCGTTTCCAGGATAAGATCGCGATGTTCTTCGGAAAACACAAGTCCATCCCATGAATTTGCTTCGATCCAATACCAACTGCCGGGGGATTGCCAATGTGGAAGGTTTTGCCGTGTTGCAGTAAAGTCAGAGACCGGCTTGACCCATTGATCGTGCGGAATGCGAGGACGGTCCTGCTTCATGTTGCAAATTTACAATCAATTTTTGTGCGCCGCAGTGGGCGCACACCACGTTCTCCTCAACGACTGCCCCGTGATGTGCGGAGTCAAGCACGGCCTGACTGCGTTTGCAACGCACCACCATGCGAAACATTATCTACGCGATCAACGTCACGGCCGATGGCGTCTGCGATCACACCAACGGGATCGTCGATGCCGAACTGCATGACTATTATACAGCGCTCTTGGACGAGGTGGACCTGCTCGCGTTCGGGAGAACAACCTACGAATTGATGGTCCCCTATTGGCCGGACGTCGCAAGGAATCGTTCCGGTACACGGTCCGAGAACGATTTTGCCGACGCCTTCGACTCCAAGCAGAAACTCGTTTTTTCTCGAACGCTCGAAAACTCGAAAGACGACAAAACGAGAATTGTTCGTTCTATTCTTCCGGACGAAATACGGGAATTAAAGCAAGCGCCGGGCAAAGATATTTTGCTCGGTGGTGTAAGCATTCCTTCCCAGTTCATCGAGCTTGGTCTTGTCGATGAATACCGCTTTGT
>JAJPIQ010000086.1 GCA_021324685.1 Bacteroidota bacterium | reverse complement strand
TTTGCGAATTAGTTTTTTAGTCGTCCCTTCCAGTATCCCGGTTCCCGTTCCTGTTGGATAATCGTTTCGATGACGATTTCCTTTTCTTCGACCAAATATAAAATCGCGTATGGGAACCTGGGGATGACTTTCACGCGGAGTTCGCCTTCATATCGCGGGTATCCCAAAGGTGTTTCTCGAATGGCCGCTATCGCTGCGTCGATCTCATCGGCAAAATCCGCGGCAGCCATGGGACTATCTTTGAAGTTCAAGTAGTAGTCGAGCGCATCGTTCAAATCCTGCTCGGCAAGGGACAGCCATCGGACCTTCATCCTTGTTTCCGCGCCGCTTCGATTTTTTTTCTCGCTCGCGCCATCACTTCATCCGAATCGTGGGTAGGGAGTTCGCCACGGCGGTACGCCGTGAGCCTCGCACGCGCTTCGGCGCGCCATGCCGCCTCTATTTTAGGTTCCATCGGGATATGGCCCATAATTTTTTCGGCAATGGCGATCTGGCTTTCACGGTCCAGCGCGAACACTTCTTCTAATACGGAATCGAAGGATCGGTCCATAAAATTTGAAACCCAATTCAAAAGAATAAGTGCCCACGCTCCACAACCGTCCTAAAGGCGTAAAGTACTGTTCTTGCCGCCCCCGCAGCGATTTTTTCGGCCCGCCGTGGCGGGCTTCGCGGGAAGCGAGGAGTGCGGGGTTACTTTTTCACCCTGGCATTTGCCTTCCGAGGCGCGCGCGGTATTTTCCCGGTCTTTTTGGTGCCGGCAAGTTGGGCCCGATGGGCCTTTAGGAACTCGCTGATCTCGCGTTTGTCCTCTGAGGTGAGCTTTCTGCTCACCACTACTAAGTCATCCCATTTCGATTTATCGGGATCTATCATTGTCAAATTTTGGAAAGTATTGTATAACTAACCGGTAAGCTTCTTTCGTCCCAATAAACATTCGAGAACCAGTAATTCGTTGCGCTTTCAGCGATTCTTCATAGTGTTTGATAAGACGAGTCTTGGCTTCAAATACAACGATTCCCCCATAGCCTTTTTCGAAAGAGGTTTTGCAAAGGAATGCCACCAAATTACCCGCTACCCCGTCATACTGTTTACCGCGGCCTCTATTGAATGGGGCGGTCTCAAGCAGGTGCATAAAGATGTGATCGCCCGGATCCTCGGAGCTTACAAGTCCTTGCCACACGGCTGGATTGATCTTCATTGCAAGGGCATGGACCTCACGATTCCGCTCTTCCAGCTCCGCGGTCCAGTTAAAAGCCCATTTCAATTGCCGAAGTGCAAACTCATCCTTCTTACCCAATCGCAGGACGTCCGTTTCAAAAATTTCTCCGGTGCGAACATTCTCGATCGAGTTCGTAAGCTTATCAATCTCGAAATCAAGCCTTCGGCGTTTCGGCATGTTTGAAATTCCCACCAACAAACCGGGCACCTATCGCGCGTTCCCGCAAAACCCCACCATTCCTGCAGCGAATTTTCGGAATCAATTTGCCCAACCCGCGGATTATTCTGGCATGTCTGCGCAGTTGCTTGCACTTATTATTCAGGGGCTGGTGGCGCTTGTGATGGCGGGCGCGTGGGTTGTGTTCGGGTACTACTTTATCAAAAAGTGGAAGCGGCGGAAGATCGATTCCGGGCCGCTGATCCCTCCCGCTCTTTATGGCGCGTGGCAGGGGCACAATCTCGGCACGACCACGATGGAACCGGGGGAGCTAACGCGCATCGAGCGCGACCTTGCCCATCCCGCCGGCGAGCGGTACCACGAGAATTAAGATCTTCCAGGTTCCCTCGCCCATTTTTTCTCTGTGCTTCGCGAAGGGGGGATCGGCTCACGCAAATTCATAAACGGGGATGGAAACTCGCCGGTCAGGCCGAGTTCCATCGTGAAGCATGGCACGAATATGCTCCGCCGTTTCAAGATCGAAGATCACTTCCCCACATTGGCGGCATTCTTTCGCCGGAATGTGCTCGATTAGTACGGTCTCTCCTCGAACCTGGAACGTCTCGCTAATAAGCTTCTGCTCCGCTTCGTGCGCACCGCAAATATGACAAGTAAAAGTGTTCATTTCCGTTTCGAATAATTTTCAACCCATTCCCGGGAATTTGGTTCGTAGATCGTGATGAGCCTTACACAAGCTCCAGGCATTCGGGATACATGAAGGTGCAGTGGCCGGTTCCGGTTCGTAAAACCCAATAGCAAAACTACTTCCCTCTTCGCTCGCGGCGCAATTTCCGCTTATCCCACGGTGGTCCATCTTCCGTCGTCATCGAGCGCGTAGCAGTTCCCATTGCTCATCTCGTGGACCTCGCGGCCGGTGCCGGGGTCGCGCGCCGTTCGGACGAAGTAGACCTTCTCGCCGTATTCGCGCGTAAGGAACCGTTCCAGCGCGGCGATATCGGGAGCGACATCACCCAGCCACTCCCCTTCGGACTCTTTGACGAATGCCCTGCTCATTCTGCTCTCTAACGATCTGCTGTGCAAACTGTAACGATTTGCGTGCCCGTTAGGTTATACCCCTGTCAATTGGTGCAGTGATACGAAAAGTGTCGTATTCGCGCTTGGATGAGGACCTTCGCCGTGTCGAGCGATCGTCGCGGTTGGGAACCCTCCTCCGTTGGCCTTCCAGTATTTGGTCGAGAACCGATCTGAAGATTTGCCTTTGAACTGCGGAAGCATTTGAAGCGGCGAGCTTTCTTTCCAACTCCCTTCCAACTCTATTAGACCGATCACACGCCTGACCGATGGAACTCATCTGACCGATGGAGTTCATCGGTCCTGTGCCTTCACGCATTTCCATCAGATCAATCCTATGAAATTATTCATTGGCGGAATCGACTATGAGACCACCGAAGCCCAGTTAACCAATTTGCTTACGCCGTTTGGCGAAGTGGAAAAGGTCCGCGTGGCGACGGACAAAGAAACGAACAAGAGCAAGGGCTTCGCCTTTGCGACAATGCCAAACGACGAACACGCCCAAAAGGCGATCACCGCGCTGGACCAAACGAGTTTCAGCAATCGTACGATCACCGTGCGCAAGGCCAATCCGAAGAAGGAGCATTTCACTCCGGCTCCGGAGATGTCGCTCACGGGCACGAACCACGCGCAGTAATTCGAATACTTCCCACCTCCGCGTGGGACCTGTTTCACGGGCCGCTATCCGCAAGGATCGCGGCCCGATTTGTTGTGGCGGGTTCCCTAAAACACCTTCCCTGCTACTGCTAAAACACCTTCCCTGCTACCATTTGTAAATGTTCGAGAATAGGACCGAGCGCAAGTGAGGGGAAATAGGTCAGACCGCCGACGATGAAGATCACCGCCACAAGGAGGGCGCCGAAGAGGAACGTGTTGGTCGGGAAGACAAATGGCGTCGGTTCGGCGGCGGTCTTTTGTGCAAGGCCGCCGGCCATCGCGAGCATGGCGATCATGGTCGTAAAGCGGCCTGCGAGCATCGCCAGTCCGGTGGTGATGTTCCAGAAGTGGGTGTTCGCATTCAGGCTCGCCATCGCGGAGCCGTTGTTCGAGGCGGTGGAGGTGAAGGCGTAAAGAAGTTCCGTCAGTCCGTGCGTGCCGGAGTTCCCAAGGCCCTTCAGGGCCGCGGGCGAAACCGAAGCCCACGCGGAACACCCGAGCGCGCAAAACGTCGTGGGCAGCATCGCAAGCAGTGCAAGCTTGACTTCCCGTGCTTGTATCTTTTTTCCGAGATATTCGGGTGTGCGGCCGATCATGAGTCCCGCCAGGAACACCGTGAGCACCACGAAGAGGAGCATCCCGTACAACCCGGAACCCACTCCTCCAAAAATAATTTCCCCGAGCATCATATTCACGAGCGCGACCATCCCTCCGAGCGGCGTCATGCTGTCGATGGAAGCGTTCGTCGAGCCATCGGACGTTGCCGTGGACGTTGTCTCGTACAGGGTGGAGCTTACAATGCCGAATCGAACCTCCTTCCCTTCCATATTCGGCTGGGTGGCGTTCGCGCCGATCGAACGATGGGCAATGGAAGGATTCCCATGCGCTTCGGCTGCATACATTCCCAACCCTCCGGCGAAGAGAAGCACGCTCATCACCCCGAAGAGGACCCATCCCTGCCGGCGGTCCTTCACCATGCAGCCGAACGTGTACGTGAGCGCGGCAGGAATGAGGAGCAGCGCGATGATCTGAAGGAAGTTCACAAATGCGCTCGGGTTTTCGAAGGGATGGGCGGAACTGGCATTGAAGAACGCTCCGCCGTCGGACGCGCTGAGGAGCTTGATGATCTCCTCGCTCGCAACCGGCCCCATGGGAAGTATTTGCCGCGCGCCTTCGACGGTCGAAGCCGTGATCGAGGGCGAGAAATTCTGAATGACGCCGCCCGCGATGAAGATAACGCTCCCCACAATGGAGAGTGGGACCAGAATGTAGAGCGTCGAGCGAACAAGGTCCACCCAGAAATTTCCAAGGCTTTCTACTTTGGAGAGGGCCATGCCGCGAACGATCGCGATCGCCACCGCAAGTCCCGCGGCAGCCGAGAGGAAATCCTGCACGGCAATCCCAGCCATGTCGGTAACATAACTCATCGTCGATTCACCGGCGTAGGCTTGCCAGCTTGTTCCGGTAACGAAGCTCACTGCCGTGTTGAAGGAAAGATCGGGAGCCAGAGCGCGAACGCCCATGGGATTCCCGGGAAGGACATACTGCAGGCGGACGACCGCGTACAGAACAAGCGTTCCCACAACACTGAAGAGCAGGAGTGAGAGCGAATATCGACTCCAGTGCATTTCTTCGCGAGCATGGACGCGGCAGAGTTTGTAAATTAATCGTTCGAGGGGACCGAGAACTTTTGTGAGCGCCGTCCGCTCCCCCGAGAACACGCAAAACATATACGTTCCGAGCGGTTTGGTAACCGCAAGCAGCAGTAGGAAGAGTGCGATCGGTTCGAGCAGGTGAATCGACATGAGGATGGATTAAAAAAAACGCCTCGAAATTTCACGGCGTTTGGCAAGCCATCGGCGAACGGCAACCAGCGACCAGATCGCCTCTACGATGCCGAACGGCCATGCACCTTGCAGGAATCCATACACGGATCCCATCACACAGGCACACGCAAAGGCGAGGATGAATACCGGAGCATAGTTCTCGAGCGCATAGCACGCGAGCATCGCGGTCACGGCAATAAGGCCGAACAGGGTTAAGGCATCCACTACTTTATTCCCAGAAATGAGTGTCCATTTTGAGCGCCCGTCGTGCGCGTTCGACGGCCCTCTCGATATCTCGGCGATCCATCGCCGCAACATCCGTCACTTCGGTATCGCGGATCGCTTTTGTTTGTTCCGCCAATACGAGTTTGGCCGGTTCCGGCATGCGAGGCGCGAGGCGGCGGATCGAATCGAGCTGACGGATCAGCACCGCTGGATTTTGCACGGCCGATTGCCGAATGAGATCGAATGCGTGTTTTGCTAAACGTTCCAAACGAATAGCCGGCATCCAGACACGCAATGTTCCATCGAGATCGAACCAGTTCCCCTCGAGCGGCGGATTTTCCGCGAGACCGATCAGGACATCCCCGAGCCAATCGACACACGCCATACCGGTGAAGGTATCGTTCACGGCGGGGCTGAGCGCCCGAATGGCAATTTCGACGATTTGTGCGATGCCGAATTCGCTGTCCTGGGTAAGCGTGCGATGATTGCCGATTTTTACACTTCGGTGGATCGCGTCGTGAAGAACGGTGATATCTTCCGGTGGGCAAACACTGGCAAGCTCTTCCCCGCGCAAAATAAATTGTCCCGGACGGAACCGAAAAATAATTTTCGCTCCCACTTTTTGTGTGGCGAGCACCAACACTTCATGATCGATAAACTGCAAATAGCCACTTTTCGTGCTTCGAATGACCGCGCCTTCCGATGCCTCGCGAAGAACGATGTCGTCCTCGGGTGCTACTCCGATCCCTTCGAATGTTCCTCGCTCGTGTGCATTCGAGGCATGCGGATAGATATCGCCCGCCACATGCGCGACCAGATCGGGGTTCTGGATCGAGGTCGCGATCCGATGACTATAATAGACCAAAAAGCCAAAGCTTACAACGACCAGCACCCAACTCATGATGAGGGAGATCTGGGGAATGAATGTGGAATCGGAAGTTTGATGCGTGACGAGGAACACTAACGAGATATAGACGAACGTAGCCATAAAAATGCCGATCGTCATCTGGGTCACTTTATCCTGCAGGAACCGGTAGAGCAGCCTCGGCCCGAACAGGGTGGCGATCATGGAAAGCACAAGCAACGCCACTGAAAAAATGAGCGCGAGCACGGTCGCGACGGCACCCATCGTTGCGCTCAGGATCGCGCGAGCGTCGTCAATACTGCCCATCGTGAGCCAGGAGGGAATATGAATGATTCCCATCGCTGCGAGCACGTCCGGAACCATCGTGACCGCGAACAGCCCGACCGCCGCAAGGGATAGCAACAGGGGGATACGCCAAAGATTGATGTCGCGCTGGGAGCGAAGGACCGACGTTTTAGGGCCGAGCATCGTTAGGAATGAAAGAAAAGAATCCGCAACACGTCACTGACGGTCAAAAAACGCAAGGAGAATGCCAAAGCCAAAATTTAGGAATCTGCGGATTTTTCCTGCCTGATGAATACCCACCTATGGCAAAACGCTACGATCATCATAGCATTATGCAAATTCCTAAAATTCGATTCCAAGTGCGGATGTCAGGACCGTGCTGCCATTCGTCGGTGTGTTATCTTTGACGAAAATATCGTCTCTACTCGAATAATGCTTCGCTTCAAACCGGAGTGTGGCGTGTTCGGATACAATATAGTCGATATTCCCCGAATAACCAAAAGTTTGGTACCCATTCGGTGTCCCCGTCGGTACAATGACTCCTGCCGGATCGTTGTATTCCTCGCCGCGAAGTCCGATCGCCCAGTGGTCTGCAAACTGATAATGTCCGATAAGCGCAAAGGTGTACCAGCGGTCACTGCTCGCGCTGTGCGGCGCGGATTGCTGCCATCCGATATCGAACGTTCCCGAAATCCCTATGGTGGGACTGATGGTCCACAAGACATAAAAATCATGGAAGAAGCGCCACTGTTTGGCGTTGTCCGGCTTTTCATTTCCGTAAAACGTGCTGGAGTTCAGCGTTACAGCGCTATCGAACGTGAATTGTATTTGGGTTCCGAGCGCTTTATTCGAATTCAGGTCGGCGATATTTTGCCAGCCATTAAGCACGTAGAGTCCGAAGCTCCACGGCCCTTCGGGATCGTATGCCATGCGCGCGCCCGTCTCGAAATACGGGCTGTTCTCGGCGCAGAGTGAACGTGTGAGCGTCCATTCTTCCTTGCCGAGCGCAGATTCGATCCCGATGTGGGAAGAAAATATGCCGGCGTCGAACCAAAGATCGGGCGCAATCTGAACGCCGCCAAATGCCTGGTAGATATGCTGGAACAGCGAGGGTTCCGCACTATAATTCATCATGGGATACGTTCCGGTCTGTAATCCTATTGTCGTTCGCATGTGCTCGCCCTGATAATCGGCTTCAATAAGAGCAAGATTGAGATTGAACTCATTGTGACGGCTGTAATTATAGAGATAGGGGATGTTATGCGAAGCCGGATCATTGAGATCGTATGCAAAATAGGGTTCCAAATAGGTCCACATTTCAAAAGAACTCGATTCGCCGCGCGTCGATAGCGTGTCCCAGGTCTGCGCAAGTGACCTGCTGGGATTAATTCCCAACCATAATGTTAATAAAATGACAATTCGGGTCGTCTTCATGCTCGATGGTGCGGCAATTATGACGCCAGTATAGAATCATCCGCTTAACTCATGACATACACAGCGCCCATCCTATCTGCACGGAAAGGATATGTTCCCGTCGTGTAAGATTCTTACGGTATCGTAGCGTATCAGAATACAGACTGTAGCGTTTCGCTACGGTCTCTATCTTTCCCCTGCAATAATTTAGCGTATTCGATAGAAATGGAGGCATGGCGCATTATTTGCCCTGCGGCCGACCAAGTTAACATTGTTTGGTCGTTGTTTTTTATGAAAGCATTTCTTTTTACTCTTTGCCTCACGGCACTCACCATATTTTCCTTGAATAGTGCTCACGCCGGGGATGATCGATCATCTTCGACGCCATCGAATGCACCTACGGCGCCCGCTCCGGCGGATTCCACAACAACTATAGATACCACCAAACCTGCGGATCCTTTCGCGTTTGGCGATTTCACATGGCTGAATGGCAACGACCGCCAGCATACCGCCCTGCTCGATTCGAAGTATTTTACAGGGGAATTTTTACTCGACGCAAACTACACGGCGTCGAACCAGCACCCGATCGACCATACCGTAACGGGTTCCACGACGCTCGCACGCGATAACGAGTTCGAAGTCAATCTCTTAGCCGCGGGCGGAGATTTCCACTACGATAACGTCATGGGACGCATCCTGCTGCAGCTGGGAACCCGCTCAACGGTCGTCCCTCGCAACGATCTTAGCACGCTCCATGGGCAATACGATCTCTCCGATGCTTACCGCTACTTCAGCGAAGGGTATGCCGGCTATCATTTCGATGTCTGGAACGGTATCAATGTGCAAGCCGGTATTTTTATGTCATACATCGGACTGTTTTCGTACTACAACGCCGAGAACTGGGCATATCAGCCTTCGTACACGTCCGATAATACCCCATGGTTCTTCAACGGTATGCGCATACAGATTTTCCCGTCCGACAAATTAAAGATCGAACCGTGGATTACGAATGGATGGCAGTCCTATGCGAAGTTTACTACCGGCCCCGCAACGGGCGGGCAGATCCTTTGGCGCCCCACCGAATGGTTCCAAGCACTTTCCAATAACTTTTATGGATATTCCACGCAGGACCATCCAAATCGAATTCGAATTCATACGGACAATAGCATTGAAGTCCGTTATTACAATAGTCCGGGAAGCTTTGTGCACCGCGCGGCTTTCTCGCTCACCAATGATATTGGCGAGGAGTCAGGCGACGGCGTGAATGGGTTCCATTCCGATCCCGTGCTCGGTCCGGCGCAGTTTTTTATCAGCGGTATGGCCTATCATCGGCTCTGGTTCGATAACGATCACTTCGGCTGGACCTTTGGCGGAGGATGGATCCACAATCCAGGTCGCTACCTCGTGCTCGCACCGACTGGCGATGCAAGCCCGATCCCGTATGTCGTGCAAACGGCGACAGGACCGCAGCTTGTGACGGGAACCCACCCCTTCACGGAAAATCCGGGCGATCAATTCACCGGCTGGGATTGCTCGACGACATTGGACTGGATGCCGAACGAGCTTATTACCTGGCGGCTGGAATTCGTCCATCGCGAGGCAAGCGTACCTTATTTCGCGGGGCCGGGTGGCGTAACTTCGCCCGATGGGTATTTGGGAACTCCGCTTCCGGAAGGATGGGCACCCGACCTGGTGAAAGTAGAATCGCGCATCATCGTGGGACTACTATGCAGGTTCTAATTTATTAACGCAACGCTAACGAATGGTCGATCGCAATCCATGCGGGAACTCCTCTCCATATTGCCTAAGCTCGCTTCAGTGCCGGCGTTTGTCAGCTCGGCCGCGATCGGTACCGCGCGCGCGCTGCCATTTACGCCGTACCTAACGGACGCTTACACACTGGGGCGAATTCGGTTACCGGAGCCGCCGGTGCGATCCGTGCGAATGAGCACGTTTGGCTCATCCCTCGGCAGATGGCCAGAGCGGAGCGATCTCGAAAAACGCGCTGCGGAGATGCGCCGCCAGCGAGCATTTGCTCGTTCACAGCGATGGGTGAAGGGCGACATTGAAAATGGCCATCCTGCCACGGTCTTAGAGACGGTTAGCCGTAATTTTGGGACAAAATCCAAACGCCCCATGGCATCACGTCTTATCGCGCGCGGCCTTCGCGTCCGCATCCTTACCGGGTTTTCTCTTATCATTGTCCTGACGCTCGCGATCGCGGCGTGGTCGTACTATCATATTTCGACGCTCAGCACGTCGGCCGAGCACGTCTTTATCGAGAATTACCGGACGATCCGTTACATGCACGATATGGAATCTGCCATTTCGAACATGGAAGTGAACGGCCGGGAAGCGTTTCCGTCGAACGATGCGGTCGTTCGAAAGAACCTCGCGCTCGAATACCAGAACATCACGGAACCGGGAGAACTCGACGCGGCAAAGACCATCGATCGGGACTATGCGGCATTCGTCGCCCATCCCTCGAATGCCCTGGCCGATCGGGTCCGCGCGGACTGCGAAGCGAACCTCCAACTCAACGAGCGCGCGATGTTCGCCCGCTCGGAAGCATTCAAATCGCAGGGCGATTCCGCACGCACATCGACGATCGCCATTACGGCGCTGCTCATGGGTGCGGCGATCTTCCTTGCGGTCGCGGTCTCTCGCCGCAGCCTGGCCGAGTTCCAGGAACTGGACCGCGCGAAGAGCAATTTCGTCGCGACGGCGGCGCATGAACTGAAAAATCCCCTTTCTGCGATCAAGACCACGAGCGGGATGCTCGCCGATGGCATGGCCGGGCCGCTCACGCCGAAGCAGACCGAACTTCTTACATCGATCCGCACCGAAACGAACCGGCTGCTGAACCTCGTGCGGGAACTCCTCGACCTGGCAAAGCTCGAAGCCGGGACCCTGCAATTGACCAAAGTTCCGAGCGAGATCGAAACGGTGATCGAAAGCGCCATCCTGCCGGTCACGATGCGGGCCGACGAGGCGGGCGTGCCGATCGATGTGGCCGTTTCCAGGAACATTCCCGCGGTGGAACTCGACCGGAATAAAATGGCGTGGGCGATCACGAACCTGGTCTCGAACGCGATCCGATATTCGCCGCGAGGAACGTCCGTGAACGTCACCGCCCAGCCGATCGAGCAGGAAGTGTGGATCTCGGTCACTGACCATGGCAAAGGGATCTCCGAAGCCGACTTAGGCCGCATTTTCGATAAGTTCGTACAAGTGGAAGAGTCGAGCATGGGCATCGGCGCAGGGACGGGACTGGGGCTTTCGATCGCGCGGGAGATCGTGCTCGCGCACGGCGGCCGCATCTGGGCGACGAGCACCGTCGGGAAGGGTTCTACATTCACGATCGCACTCCCGGCAAAAACAGTGTAGCTTACTATCGTTTAACTTACTATTATGGACGATCTCCTTTACATCGCAATCACGCTCGCGTTCTTCGGACTCGCGATCGCATTGCAATATTATTTCGAAAAGATATGAGCGGCATCTTTTTACTCGCACTCGTGATCGTGGTGCTCGGCTACCTCGTGTATGCCCTGCTCTACCCGGAAAAATTCTGATATGACTACCAACGCATTCCTCCAACTGTTCGCCTATCTCGTGATCCTTGTTCTCATCACGAAGCCGATGGGCGTGTACCTCACGAAGGTCTTTCGCGGTGAAAACACGTTCCTGACGTCGATCTTCGGGTGGCTGGAACGATTAATCTATCGCCTCTGCGGGATCGATCCCACGTCCGAAATGAAGTGGACGACCTATTCGGGCGCGATGCTCGTCTTCAGCGCGGTGACCGCGCTCGTCCTCTATGCGATGATGCGGCTGCAGCAATTCCTTCCCTGGAACCCGCAGGGCCTTGGCGCGGTCGCTCCGGACCTCAGCTTCGGAACCGCGATGAGCTTCACGACGAACACGAACTGGCAGGCTTATAGCGGCGAAACGACGATGAGTTACTTCACACAGATGGCGGGGCTGGCATTCCACAATTTTGCCTCCGCCGCCGTCGGCATTGCAGTCGCCGTGGCACTGGTGCGCGGGCTGGTGCGCTCCTCGGTCCAAACGATCGGCAATTTCTGGGTCGACCTTGTCCGCTGCACGCTTTACCTGTTAATTCCCCTGTCTATTCTGACGGGAATCATCTTCATGGCGTCGGGCATGATCCAGAACCTCGCACCGTATGTGACGGCGACGACACTCGAAGGCGCGAAGCAAACGATCGCGATGGGCCCCGTCGCTTCGCAGGAAGCGATCAAGATTTTGGGAACGAATGGTGGCGGATTTTTCAACGCCAACTCGGCGCATCCGTTCGAAAATCCGACGGCGATCACGAACTTCTTGCAAGTGATCATGATCTTCTCCATCGGCACCGGGCTGACATATATGTTTGGCCGAATGTCGAAAGATACCAAGCAAGGATGGGCCGTTTGGGGCGCGATGACATTCCTTTTTCTGGCAGGACTCGTCACCTGCTACGTATCGGAGCAGTCTGGAAACCCGAACTTCGATAAGCTCGGCATCACGTCCCTGGCCAGCGCAACGCAGCCCGGCGGCAATATGGAAGGAAAAGAGGTGCGCTATGGCATTACGCAGAGCACGCTCTTCGCGACCGTTACGACCGATGCTTCCTGCGGTGCGGTGAATTCGATGCACGAGAGCTTTACGCCGATCGGCGGCATGGTCCCGCTATTCAACATCATGATCGGCGAAGTCATCTTCGGCGGTGTTGGGGCCGGGCTCTATGGCATGATGATCTTTGTCATCCTATCGGTATTTATCGCAGGCCTGATGGTCGGGCGCACGCCGGAGTATCTGGGCAAAAAGATCGAATCGAAGGAGGTAAAGCTCTCGATGATCGCCCTGCTCTCGATGGCACTCTGCATGCTCGGATTCAGCGCGTGGGCCGTCGTCAACCCGGTTGCGCTCAAGAGCCTTGCCAACAACGGCCCCCACGGCCTGTCGGAGATTCTCTATGCGTTCGTCTCCGCGACAGGAAATAATGGTTCCGCATTTGCGGGGTTGAACGCCAATACACAATTCTTCAACATCACGCAGGGACTTTCGGAGCTCATTGGCCGCTTCTTTGTGATCGTTCCCATCCTCGCCATCGCCGGAAGTATGGCGAAGAAGACGGCGATCGCGCCGTCGGCCGGGACCTTCCTGACGAACACACCGCTCTTCAGTGCGCTCCTCATTATGGTGATCCTCATCGTTGCCGGCCTCACATTTTTCCCGGCCCTCTCGCTCGGGCCGATCCTCGAGCATTTGGTAATGCAAAACGGAAAATTATTCTAAGATTTTTATTCTAAAATTACGATTTTTATTTTTCCATGGCAAAACACGAAATACACGAGCAGAAAAAACTTTTCGATCCCGCGATCGTGAACCGCGCCGTGGTCGATGCGCTGAAAAAGCTCGACCCGCGCCTGCTCTATAAAAATCCGGTCATGTTCGTCGTCGAGATCGGAGCCGCGCTCACGACGATCGCCTGGATTCGCGATCTTGCGGGAATGTCCCACGGCGATGCACTCTTTGCCGGCCTTATTACCGCGTGGCTTTGGTTCACGGTGCTCTTTGCAACGTTCGCCGAAGCGATGGCCGAAGGCCGCGGTAAAGCGCAGGCCGATGCCCTTCGAAAGACGAAGACCGAAACGATGGCAAAGAAGATCGAAAAGGGCGGGACCACTTCCGTCGTCAACGCCACGATGCTCCGCAAAGGGGACGTGGTACTCATCGAAGCCGGAGATATCGTTCCTGGCGATGGCGATGCGATCGAAGGCATTGCCTCGGTGGACGAATCGGCGATCACCGGCGAGTCCGCGCCGGTCATTCGGGAGTCGGGCGGCGACCGGTGTGCCGTTACCGGCGGCACGCGCGTCATTTCCGATTGGCTCAAGGTAAAGATCACTTCGAATCCCGGAGAGACCTTTATCGATCGGATGATCTCGCTGGTCGAAGGGGCCGCTCGTCAAAAAACGCCGAATGAGATTGCGCTGACGATCCTGCTTGCAGGCATGACGATCATCTTCCTCATTGCGGTCGTCGCGTTGTTCTTTTTCGGACAATATCTTTCGACGACGATCTCCGTCGTCGTGCTGATCTCGCTCCTCGTTTGTCTGATTCCGACGACGATCGGCGGGTTACTTTCGGCGATCGGTATTGCAGGCATCGATCGCGTGCTGCAGCGCAACGTGCTGGCCATGTCGGGCCGCGCCGTGGAAGCCGCCGGGGATGTGAACACGCTCCTGCTCGATAAGACGGGAACGATCACGATCGGCAATCGTATGGCCACGGAGTTCATTCCGGCGCCGGACATTACGAAAGAATACCTCGCCCAGATCGTCCATCTTTCGAGCCTTGCCGATGAAACGCCGGAAGGACGCAGCATTGTGACCCTTGCGCGCGACATCGTAAAGGAACTTCCGGCCGATTTTATTGCGGCAGAAAAAACATTCATCCCCTTTTCCGCGCAGACGCGCATGAGCGGAGTCGATGTCAAACACATTGGCACCGATGGGAGTCGCGCCATCCGGAAAGGGGCCGTCGATGCGATTGAAAAAATATCGGGTCGCTCCGGCATTCCCGATAATCTTCAGCAGGCCGTGACCCGCATTGCAACGTCCGGCGGAACGCCGCTTGCCGTTGCGGAGGATGGGAAGGTTCTCGGCATCATTCACCTGAAGGACGTAGTAAAGCAGGGCATGCGCGCGCGGTTCGATCAACTCCGCGCCATGGGCATTAAAACGGTGATGATCACCGGCGACAATCCGCTCACCGCCAAAGCCATTGCCGGGGAAGCCGGCGTGGACGATTTCCTTGCCGAAGCGACGCCGGAAACGAAGATGGCGCTCATTCGCAAGGAGCAAGCCTCCGGTAAACTGGTCGCCATGACGGGAGATGGAACGAACGATGCGCCCGCACTGGCACAAGCCGACGTTGGCGTAGCGATGAACACCGGCACCATGGCCGCAAAGGAAGCCGCGAACATGGTCGATCTCGATAGCAATCCGACGAAGCTTATCGAAGTGGTCGAGATCGGGAAGCAATTGCTCATGACGCGAGGCGCGCTCACGACCTTCAGCATTGCCAACGACGTCGCAAAATATTTCGCAATTATTCCGGCCATGTTCATGGCCGCGTTCCCGGAACTTGCGGCGCTCAATATTATGAATTTGCATTCGCCGCAGAGCGCCATTCTTTCCGCCGTTATTTTTAACGCACTGATCATCATTGCGCTCGTGCCGCTGGCGCTAAAGGGTATTAAATACCGGCCCCTGGGCGCAGCGGCCGTATTGCGAAGGAATATCGTGATTTATGGCTTGGGTGGCGTCATCATTCCGTTCATCGGCATCAAGGCGATAGACATTATTGTATCGGCCTGTGGAATATAATAGGATGAAATCTAAGTATTCAACGTCAACTCGATTTTTATGACTAAGACGATTATTACCTCCATCCTCATGACCGTCGTCCTGACGGTCCTTGTTGGAATTATTTATCCCCTTGCCATGACGGGCATCGGTCAACTCCTTTTCCCTCATCAGGCCAACGGAAGCCTGATCGTGCGAAATGGCACGGTGATCGGATCGGAACTCATCGGGCAGCAATTTGCCTCGGCAAAATTCTTCCGGACGCGTCCCTCCGGCGCAGGAACCGGGTACGATGCTGCAAATTCGGGTTCCACCAACCTCGGCCCGACGAGTAAGGCGCTCATCGACCGGATCACGCACGACCGCGATTCGCTTCGTAAGATCTATCCTGAACTCGATACGGCGTTACCCGCCGATATGCTGACGATGTCCGCTTCGGGCCTGGATCCCGATATTTCGGTGGCGAACGCGCTGCTCCAGGCAAAAATTGTTGCGCGTGAAAATAATCTGTCCGTCGATACGGTTATCGCACTCGTGGATCGTCACATCCAGGGCCGGGACCTTGGGTTCCTTGGGGAGCCCCATGTCAATGTGCTGGAACTCAATCTGGACCTTCTTCATCATATTCCCAAATAATGCATGACAGAAGCCCTTTCTGTTGAAGACCTGCTCCATGAGATAAAATATGCGAAGGAAAGTCCCCTTCGCATTTATCTGGGCGCGGCACCGGGGGTCGGAAAGACCTATCGGATGCTCCAGGACGGCAATGCTTTGAAACGGAAAGGGATCGACGTCGTGGTCGGTTATGTCGAGCCCCATGAACGACCGGAAACGCTGACACAACTGGGCGATCTTGAAGTGATCCCGCCGAAATCGTATGAATATAAAGGTGTCCAGCTCCGCGAAATGGATACCGACGCCGTGATCGCGCGCAAACCCGAGATCGTCCTTGTCGATGAACTGGCCCATACCAATGCTCCGGGGACCAGGCACGTCAAACGATATGAGGACATCGAGGATATTTTAGCGGCCGGCATCGCCGTATTCAGCACCTGTAATATTCAGCATCTGGAAAGCGTCCACGATATGGTGGAACGGATGACCGGCGTCGAAGTCAAGGAGCGAGTGCCCGATACATTTTTTTCGCTCGCGAGAGAAATGATCATCGTCGACGTGACGCCGGACGAACTTCGGGAGCGACTGGAACAAGGGAAGATCTATCCAAAAGAACGGATCGAACGCTCGCTGAAGAACTTTTTCAGCCGCAGTAATATCAGTATGCTGCGAGAACTGGCCCTAAGGGAACTCGCGAACGATGTCGAGCAAAAAGATAAGGAAGCGCGGCATGAGACGAACACGCCCGGTACGGCGCCCAGCGGCGAAAAAGTGCTGGTCGCCATCCCAGCGACCTCCGCGGCTCCGCAACTGATCCGGTATGGGTCGCGGATGGCCGGCCGTATGAACGCGAAATGGATCGTGGCCTTCGTGGAAGCCGAAGATACAAAGCCGTCCGAAGAACGGCTGCAACTGTTGCGAGAAGCTTTTACGCTCGCACGTTCTTTGGGAGCGACCGTCGTTCAACTCCGGGGGCGTTCGATTGCGGAGACGCTAACGGACTTTGCGCGCCAGGAAGGAATTACCCAGTTTGTGATCGGAGCAACCCAGCGGGCATGGTGGAAACGGGTCCTTTCCCGCTCGGTCGTCGGCGAATTATTGAAGCAGGTCGGCGAAATTGGCGTTTCGATCGTCCCAATGAAGAAGTCCGGCGCGGACGGAATCTCGCTGCCGTCCCCGCCATCGCTCCTTCCCCCGGCGGAGGAGCGGTTGCGGCTGACAGATTATATCAAATCGAACGACATCGTTGCCAATCTTCGAGGTGTCACGACGGTCGAACAGACGATTTCCGTGCTGATCGATCACCTGGTTCAACAACGGCCGGAACTGGCAGAGCACCGCGCCGGAATGCTCGATATGATCATGCGTCGGGAGCGCCTTATGAGTACGTTCCTGGATACCGGTATCGCAATTCCCCATTCTGCCGGTTTCGAAGCGATCACCGATATCCATGCCGCGATGGCACTCACTCCGCAAGGCGTGATGTCGCTTGGGCGCGACGATAAGGCGTACATCGTATTGCTGTTCCTATCTCCGGCCGTTGGGCGGGCGAACCATTTGAAATTCCTTGCCGCGATCGCACGGGTCTTCGTAGATAAAACAACGACGCGGGAAATTGCCAATATGGACTCTGGAATTTCTGCATTCGAAAGTATCGAACGGCTCGAATCTCTGGGACGGGGACGTTAAAAGTCGTTGTGACCCCTACGGGACTCGAACCCGTGCTGCTACCGTGAAAGGGTAGTGACCTAACCATTAGTCGAAGGGGCCGTTTCGAAGGATCGGGCTTAAAAAAGCCCAATTTCTCATGGCGCGGCATAAAACAGGCCAGCCGGTATAATGTTCCAATAGCCGTTCAAAAAACGAAGCTCTTCCGTTTGCTGTTAACGACTGCCCCACATCGCCCATGCCGGACCAGATCTTTCGCGTCGATACCTTCACTCACACTCCGTGTACCGGAACTGCAGCCGCGGTCTGCCTGCTCGAAGAAGCAAGAGACCGTACATGGATGACCGATCTTTCTTCCGCGATGCACGTCGCGCAGGTCGCCTTTATTTTGCCGCGCGGCCCAAACCGCTTCGACATGCGGTGTACGGCCGGTGGAACCGAAATCGAAGTCGCGGCCGGCGCGACCCTGGCGGCGGCCCATGTCCTGATGTCGAAACAGCTCGCCTCGCGCCGGCAACCGATTACGTTCTTTACCCATAGCGGTCCGATCGCAGCCAGCTTTGTCAATCCGCGAATCGAAATGAATTTTCCGGCTTTTCAGATGATCGAGCTTTCGGAACCCCCGGAACTCGTCCTGCAGGCCATCGACCCGGCCCCGGCGTTCGTCGGTCGCCGAGGAGACGACTTTTTTGTACAAGTGGCCTCGGAGCGGGCGCTCGACCGGTTGCGGCCGGATTTTGCGATGTTGCGCGCACATAAGGTCCACGGCATCATTGCAACGGCCGCCGCGGGACCTTCCAAAAAGCACGATTTTGCCGCAAAAACATTCCTTATCGGCGAGCGGCGCAACGTCGAAGATCCGCTTTCGACGGTCGCCGACTGCCTTTTGGGCCCATTTTGGTTCACCCGCCTCGGAACGTCGGAGCTTTCGGAACTCCGCCTGGAGCCTTCGGGACCCCGGCGATATGGCCTGGAGGTCGACGGGGACCGGGTCAAAATCGCCGGGGAGGCGGTCACCCTGTTCGAAGGGGAATTAAAGATTTAAGGAATTGTTTCAGGCGGCGGAATTTATTTTACGAAAAAAGGAACTGTTCCCCTTTTGGGTGTGTATCAACGTTCCCATTCACTTTTCATTTAACCGATAGATACGACACATGGCAGCAAAAAAATATAAAGGATACCGGCAGGCTCAGCGGGAGTTCTCACCCACGGAAGAAAAAACGATCCGCTCGATGCGCGAAAAAGGCGCAACCGGAGCGGAAATCGCACAAAAACTTCACGTGCATAAAGGGGCGGTCCACCGCCGTTTGCGCGAAATGGGTTTGAGCTACACCGGCTTCTGGAGCGAACTGCGCTCCGGACAGACCAAGAAAAAAGCCAAGCCCGCGGCGAAGAAGAAAAGATAATTCGCCCGGACACCCTTTTTTTACAAGGCCACGCCATTTTGGTGTGGCCTTGCTTTTTGAACCGGTCCGGATCGCCCGCTTTTGAGCCCTGCGGCTTTTAAATCGCCTGCTGGACGTTCGGCTTGCGAAATTTCCCCACGAGCATCGAGACACAGCCCGAAACAAGGCCAAAAATCGCTCCAAAAATCGGTCCCATCATCGCCATCGACGAAGCGCTCATTCCCCACGGCATGTCCGCGGACATCTTTACTTCGTCGGGATGATTCGCAAGGTACGTATCGTGGAAACCGGCATGGATCAGCCCGATCCAGAGCCCGCTGATAACACTGACCATCCAGGCGTGCAGGAAGTACTTCCCTTTTGGAACCCGCCCTGTGATCACGAAGGCATTGAAGACGAAAATCGCGAGCCAGAAGAGCGGCTCGATGGTCGAAGGGATGATACTAACGGTAAGGAATGCCATCAGGGCACCAATAATCGAAAGAAGGAAAATGAGACTCCAATTCATACGTTTTTTGAAGGAATGGGTTAAGACTGTAGGACACAAAGATACGAAGGAAAATTACTCCTCCGCATCGTTCAAAAGGAAGAATATCTGCTTTTTTAGGCGAGAACTGAATAGAATGGATTCCCTAACACTCGACAACAATATAGATAGGAAGAACACAAATACAAATGCCGGTCTCGCAATGAGACCGGCATGAGGAATACTCAAAAGATCCATTCTTATTTATCCGCTTCGCCCATGATCGGATCGATCGATCCGATGATGGCGACGATATCCGAGATCATGCAGCCTTCGAGGAGACGGGAGAGCCCCTGGAGATTCACGAAACTGGGTGAACGAATTTTGCTGCGCCACGGAAACCCGGTCCCGTTCGAAACCAGGTACCAGCCCAACTCCCCTTTTGCGGCTTCGATCGCGTGATAGACTTCGCCCACGGGCGCGGCCTGGCCGAAGTTTACGAGCATGAAATCGTTGATCAGCTCTTCCATAGAACTATAAACTTCGCCCTTCTTCGGGAGCACGCGCTTGGCATCGCGCGCCATGAAATCCCCATTGGGAAGTTTATCGAGACACTGGCGAATGATCTTTGCCGATTCGCGGATCTCCTCGAAGCGAACGAAATAGCGTGCAAGGACATCGCACTCCGAACGCGTGATCACCTTAAAATCGAGCTCGTTATAGACCAGGTACGGATTATCCCGCCGCAAATCGGCGGCAATGCCACTGGCGCGTAGGTTCGGGCCGGTCCAACCGAGTTCCAGGGCTTCCTGCGGCTCCATGATCCCGATGCCGGCGGTCCGCTCCAAAAAAATCCGGTTTTTATTCAACATCGCGCCGATGTCGTTGACGGCATCGTCCAACCCGTCCAGGAAGGCCCGGATCATCGTGATCGAGTCGTCCGAAATATCCTGCGCCATCCCGCCGATGCGCATATAGCTTACGGTGAAGCGCACGCCGGTCAGCACATCGAAAATGTCGTAGAGTTTTTCGCGTTCGCGCAGGGCCCAGACGAAGACCGTGAGCGCGCCAATATCCATCGCCAGAGCGCCCAATGCCATGAAATGCGAAGAGATACGCGCCAGCTCGCAGCACAGGACGCGGATATATTGTCCCCGTTTCGGAACTTCGAGTTGCAGTAATTTTTCAACGGCCATGACATAGGCCACGTTGTTTGCAACGGGAGAAATATAATCGAGCCGGTCGGTATGCGGAATATACTCATGGTAGGTCATATTCTCCGCCAGCTTTTCGTAGCCGCGATGAAGATAACCCAGTTCGGTCTCCGCGGAGACGATCGTCTCTCCGTCGAGCCGTAAAAGAACGCGAAGTACACCGTGCGTCGCCGGATGCTGGGGGCCGAGATTCAGCACCATTTCATGCTCGAGCGTGTCGAGCGTAACGGTCGAATCCTTGGACATCAGCGCCTCGACGATCTTTTGTCGCGGCGGTACTTCGTCAACGGTGGGTCGTGCGATCGTGGATTGGTCGTCGATCAGGCTCATGCTCGTGTGATAAATTATTCGCCTCCGTTGGCAAGATCGAACCGGGGGTCGGCATCTTCGTGGTGCGGCAGCGGGAGGGAACCCGGTACGCCCATGAGTGGAAAATCTTTACGCAGTGGATAGTACTCGAAATCGTCGGGCAAATACATCCGGCGCATATCGGGATGGCCGTCGAAGGAAACGCCGAACATATCGTATGCTTCGCGCTCATGCCAGTTTGCTCCGGTCCAGACCGAAACGAGCGACGGTACGTGCGCATCGCGTTCATCGCAGCGGACCTTCAGAAAAATTCGCTGTTTGGTCGTGTGGTTACGCAGATTATAGGTGATTTCGAAGCGGTCGCGTTTTTCCATGCGATCATGGCCGAGCGCGTCCATCACCTGGTCGAAACCAAATTCGTTCTTTAGGCGGCTGGCAACCTCTAAAATATCGTTCCGGGAAACGAGGGCGGCTTCGTCTCCGCCAACGTCGACCTTTTGGAATTCGAGAGCCGGATTTTTTTGCTGAAGGTCTTCGAACGTGAACATGTCAATTCATATAAATGCGCGACGTACGCGAATCGGTCTGTTTTGCCGGACCTTCGATCATCGGGATCGCGATATCGAGCGGCTCGGGCTCCGTGCCACCGATCACCGTTCCCTTCGCGATCGGGCGGTCGTTCTTGATATTTTCCTGGATCATCATGAGCCCTTTCAAAAGAGAATCGGGGCGGGGTGGACACCCGACGACGTAGAGATCGACGGGCAAGAACTGATTGATCCCTTGCACGACCGAATAGGTCCGGTAAATGCCTCCACTTACCGTGCAGACGCCCATTGCGATCACGTATTTCGGGTCCGGCATCTGGTCGTAGATCTTACGAACGACCTTCGCCATTTTGTAGGTTACCGTGCCGGCAACGATCAGGAGATCGGCCTGGCGTGGTGAGAACCGAAAGACCTCCGCACCGAACCGCGCGACATCGTAGCGGGGCCCGGCAAACGCCATCATTTCGATCGCGCAGCAGGAAATACCGAGCGGCATGGGCCAGATCGCATTTCGGCGCGCCCAGTTGATCACATCGTCCAGCTTGGCGGTAACAAATCCTTCCGATTGAAGCGCATCGTTTAATGGCATAGTCAGGTCCTTTTTAGCTCCCGTACGAAAAACCGATGAAAGAGTTAATGGCTATTCGATGAAATGTTCTTACTCTCTTAATCCCACTCCAAAGCGCCTTTCTTCAGGATATACACATACCCGATGAAAAGCAAGGCGATAAAAAGAAACATTTCCCAGATGGCATAAGCTCCGAGGCCTTTGAAAATAACGGCCCAGGGGTAGAGAAAAACAAGTTCGATATCGAAGACAATGAAGAGCATTCCGACGAGATAGTACTTCACACTGACGCGCTCGCGCGTCGTTCCGATCGGGATCATGCCCGATTCATAGGTCGAGAGTTTTTGAGCGTTCGGCCGCTTGGGGCCGAGCCACTTGCTTAAATTCGCCATGATCACGCCAAAGCCAATGGCAATGATCAACATAAGTGCGATGGGGATATAATTTGCGAGCATGAAATTTATCGTTGACTAGCGTGGAGTATCGTAATGCCAATTAGTGAATCGCCTTCGTAGCGAAGAATCATGTCATCGTCGGTGAGTTCGCTATCGGTGGCATGGCTCGGTTTTTTGAAATTGATATAGAGCACATCGGCTTCCTGGTCGTAAGAGGACCAAAAGAATCCCGACGGAGCATGACGCACCGCCGGCAAAACCCGGATGTAATCCTCGACGTTTACGCTAGCCATAATTGTGTTCTTCGATTTAATGAGCTTTGTCGCGAAGTGAGAAATGCGGTGATAATAAATCCGCCCTTCTCGAACTCACGAAATGGTACAACAAGAAATTTTCCACTTTCGATTTCCCTGACTGCAAGCATTTCGCCTTCATTCCCTTTCAAAATGCGATCAGGATTTTCGACCGTTTCAAGCACTTCCGTTCGAAACCCCGCCATTTCCGAATGTTCTTCGGTAATATGAGCCCACCGTTCATCCGTTAAGCGAATGGTCTTTCCGTTCTTGGAAACGATGTTGAGCGTCATTCAATTAGTTCCGAATGCCATGCTGGCCTCATCATGTTAACTAAAACGATGTGCGGAAGAAATAGATTCGTTGAAATCGGCGCCAAAAAATGGGAACGAGAGATAGGTGCGTTTTATATTCTTCCCATGCGGCAATTTTTAGATCCGGTAGGAGCGAAATCGTTTTAGCCCTCAGCTCACGCTGGGGCTACAACTTATACCCATCCCGCTTGAGGAAGGGGAGAATTTTAAAATTGCACTTTGGGAATGGATCCCAAGCATCAATCAAATCCCAGCAATCCATTTCAGACCCATCGGAATGCGAACGGATGAATCCTTCTGGGAGGCATGTTTCCATTAGGTATCTCGCCCGGGCAGATCGATGGTAAAAATGCACCCTTTGCCGGGCAGATTACGGGCGGTAATTTCTCCATCACTTAACTGGATGGCTCGCCGGCTAATCGATAATCCAAGACCCAGACCGGACTTGTTCTTATCCATTTGCTCGAACGGCGTGAACAGCGCTTTGAGTTTTGCTGCTGGCAGGCCGCCACATTCGTCTTCGATCTCGATCTTGGCACGATCTCCTTTTAGGAATCCCCGAAGGGTTACCTTGCCCCCCGGATGGGAAAACTTAACAGCATTTTGGGTCAGATTCGCAAGCGCGGAAGTAAAATGCTGCCTGTCAGCGAAGACGGAAAGATTCGGGGCGATTTCGACCTTAAAGCCAATGACGTGCTTACGTGCCTCGCTCGAAGAAGTCATTTCCACATCGCTTGCCACAGCGAGTACCGGGAGCCATTCCAAATGTGGAACAGGATCCGCCTTGAGCCGAACCGTGAGCAATGCCGAGTCGATCAGCATTTTTAAGCTTTGCAAGCTACGGTCAAGGAGCTTCCCCGTCTGGCTTTTTGCTCCAACATCCCCGCTTTGAATCAATTCCAACGCGATAAAGGCACTCTGGAGGGAATTTCGAAGTTCATGCGCCAAGCTTCCGATCCGTTCGAGATTGGACTTCTCTCCTTCCTCTATTTGTATTCGATCGTATTCCGTTACCGCTAATGCGATTGCCACGTCTAGCGATAGATTGAGTTGACTGAATTCGATCGGGTTTATCTGATAATTCAACTCACTTGCGGAAGAGGTGATGGCCTGGCATACGATTCCATAGCTATGCACGACGTCGGAGAGCGTAAATCCGAGCTTACGGTATTCCTGGCCCCGGTTTTGCGCCGCAGACTTCAATGCGAATTCGCTATCTTCCTTTGATTTTTCATCTCTTTTCTTTTGCTCTGCCTTTTCCTTTGCCGCAAGTTTACCTTTGCCATCCACCAGGTCGAAGGTTATTTTGTCGAGCTTCAGTAATTCGGTTAATTGCTCTAAAAAAGTACTCCAGCCAGCCCGGATACTGGATGAAATTTCTTTTTTTCCGGCAAGGATTGCGGTTGCTTCATCGCATTTATTGACGATGTAGTCGTGTTCCTTTTCAAGGAAGTCGTATAACATTGTGATGCCTCCAAAGTGAATAAATTGAGGCACTTTCCCGAAAGGTTGCAACCGAAAGGTTGCAACCGAAAGGTTGCAACCGAAAGGTTGCAACCGAAAGGTTGCAACCGAAAGGTTGCCCCCATAACAAACTTATAACAAACAGGCCAACCAATTCATTCGAATATTCTACATCTCGACTCGCGCCGGAATACTCACAGCCTGGGATGCCTCGAAGTGAAAACACTAGATATGGGTGCGTTTTAGGTTCCCAACAGCTTTGAAAGAATTTAAAATTATTCCCCTCCCGTTTGCGGGAGGGGAGAAAAACGGAAATTCCCATGAACGCGATCAAAACTCCACATGCCCCCTTGCGCCGATGACATTCACCGGGCCGCGGGCGGCATTGTAGGCAGGATTGGCGATGAACTGGTAATCGGCGGTGAGCATAAACGCATCGGTAACGGCGATTTGGTAGTAGGCTTCGACAATCGTTTCCGGCGCGTAATCGAGCGCGCCATCGCCAATGATAAAGCCATATCCTCCGGCCGCAAGATAGCGCTCGTGGTCCGGTGAAAGCACATCGATAATTCCCGCGATCCCGAAAACATCCAGTTGGCGATTCCATAGAGCGCCCCGGAAGGAAAATCCGAGCGTCGCGGTTCGATCGATTTCCGTAAACGCCCACGATTCGTTCGTGCCGTCGTTCCATCCGAGCCTTGCGAAGCTTCCAACATTCCGGGAAAGTGCTTGCTCGAAGTTCAGTCCGAATCCATATTTATTTCGAGTGAAGGTTCGAGTGCGGGTGACGTCGGTATCGAAAGCCGGGTCCTTTACCGCTTCATCATAATTCCCCATCGGTGCCGTGTTGCGGAAGGCAAGGAATTCGACATCGCCATCGTTATGGCCGAACGAGTGCCGATGTTCGAGCTCGAACGTTTCGCCATGCGAGTTCGAGTTATACGCGAGCGTTTCGCCGTTGGCCTCGGTCGGCTCCGCGGCCGTCGATACGCGAAGCGACCAGTCTCCCATCGTTAGTCCAGCGGCCAGCGCGAAGGCATATCCGTGCGTGTTCGCGGGATAGTCCCACGCGCCGTTATCCATCAGCGCCCAGTTTTCGAATTGCGTGCGAGGATCGTGACTGTAGGAGTTCCCATCGAAGAAATCGGTGAGCGCAAACTTTCCGACCGTGATCATAATACGATTGAGCGGCAGGTCCTGCGAAAGCTCATTCAGATCGTCCGCGAGATGGACGGTGGAATCCGACGGCAATCCGATCGCCTGTTGGAAATAGGCTCGCGCGATCGTAATCGTCGGCGACGGGTTCCCAATACGGGGCGTTTCGCCGTTTGGGAACCCGGCAATGCCGGTGACCTGCGAAAGCCCCTGCCCTCCTGCCAGTTCCGGATCGAAATAGAATCCGGCGTCCCGCCACAACCGAATTCCAAAAAACAGCGTCGAAGTAATGGACGTTGCCGACTCCGCATGCGGATCGAGGCTGTTCCTGCCGCTGTATGGCGCTCGGAATGCCCCGTGATACTGCGTGATCGCGGTGAACTGGAAGTGCAACGAGGTCCGTGTGGTATCCGCGAAAATATTTTTTGTGGAGTCCTGCGCCAAAAGGTCCGCTCGGAATGCGAAGAAAACGAGCGCGAATACGGAGAGAAGAAAAAATCGCTTTTTCTGCATCATGAGAACATGGCAACATTTATGCGGTTGCTGAAAAAGAAGATTGCTGCTGAAAAGAGAATTTAGATTCTGAAAATAAATAATTACTTAAAAGACAAGATAGGCATTCAACGCTGCAATTCCGGCGACGACCGTCCAGGCCAGCACTTTCAGCCACATTGGGTTTACAAATTCTCCCATCACCGATTTTTTGCTCGTAAACATCACGAGCGGAATCGTTGCAAAGGAGAGCTGCACTGAAAGGACGACCTGCGAAAAGATCAGTAAATTATAAATTGCGTGATTTTGCGCTTCCAAACCATTCGGAAGTTGCAAAGCGATCACGACGGCCGCCGGAACAATGGCAAGGCTCCGCGTAATAAGCCGGCGAAGCCACGGCCGGACCTTTAGTTCTAAAAATCCTTCCATCACGACCTGCCCCGCGAGCGTGCCCGTGATCGTCGAGGCCTGACCGGACGCTAAAAGTGCCACGCCGAACGCAAGGCTGGCGAGGCTGGTCCCCAACAGCGGCGAGAGCGTATAATACGCTTGTTGAATTTCCGTTACCACGGTCCCATGCTCGAAAAAGACCGCCCCCGCCATGACCAGGATCGCGGCATTGACAAAAAATGCCATGTTGAGCGCCATCACCGTATCCACGACATTGAACCGGAGTGCGGAACGAATTTCTTTGAACGAACGCCCGATGCGCCGGGACTGCACCAGGTGCGAATGCAGATATAAGTTGTGCGGCATCACCGTCGCCCCCAGGATCCCGAGCGCAATATATAAACTATTGCCGTCCAGGCGCGGCGTAATCAAACCATGCCCAATACTGCCCCACGCAGGATGAGCAAGATAAATCTCGTACAGATAGCACACACTCATCGTCCCGATCAGGGTAAGAATGACCGCTTCGATCGGCCGCGCGCCGCGGTTCTGAAGGATGAGGATGACGAGGACATCCAATGCCGTGATAAAGACGGCCGCGAGCAGCGGAATATGAAATAAAAGATTGAACGCGATCGCGCTGCCGAGAACTTCGGCAAGATCGCATGCGACAATCGCGACTTCCGCTACGATCCAGAAAAAGATCGCCGTCGGTTTTGAAAACCGTTCGCGGCAGAGTTGCGGAAGATCGCGGCCGGTGACCACTCCCAACCGGCTCGAAAGGATCTGCAGCAGAATAGCAATAAGATTGCTCGCCAAAATAACCCAGAGCAGATCGTAATGGAACCGTGAACCGCCTTCGATATCGGTCGCCCAGTTGCCCGGGTCCATATAACCGATAGCCACAAGGAATGCGGGTCCCGAAAAAGCGAAGGCACGGCGGAGCAGCCCCGCCGATTTTTGCGGCTCGATCGGCTTCGGGTCCGCCCAGCGATGAGCCGCGTGCACCGATTCTGCGCGGTCGATCATGCCATCGTTCTCCCAAAGATCTGTTCCGCCGCTTCCGGCGCGAGCGCGACCGATTCCCCACTCACTAAAATATTGTACGGTCCACCGAACGGCTGGCGGCCAAGGAACTCGATGACCGCTCCGGGAAGCAATTCGAGGCTCGCGGCATATCGCAAAAGTTCCGGCAGGTCCTGCAGCCGCGTAATGACGAACGTCGAGCCTTCTTCCGCCGCACTGATCGGAATTTCTTCGATGTTCGGCATGATGCCGGCCGCCGTTGGGATCGGATCGCCGTGCGGATCGAAATCGGGATGCCCCAGCTTTTCGGCAATGCGTTCTTCGAAGAGCGGGCTGATATGGTGCTCCAGGCGTTCGGCTTCGGCATGGACCTCGTCCCAATGATATCCGAGTTCCCGCACCAGGAAGAGTTCTAAAAGGCGGTGTCGTCGGATCGTTTGCAGTGCCGTCCGCTCGCCGAACGGAGTGAGATGAATGCCGGTCGCCGGGTGCATGCGCACCAGTTTAAGCTCGACGAGCCTTCGGAGCATCTTGCTCACCGCCGGCGCGCTGACCCCGACCCGCCGCGCAATATCGCGCGAGGTGATCTCGCCCTGGGAACCGGACTTATAGATCGCCTTAATATAATCCTCGATCGACGGCGTGTTCATCAGGATGAGTTAACCATGGTTAACTAAATGATGTTCCCATACTTAACTAAGCCCGGTCCCGATTTTTTGGAACGCGACCCTTCCAGCCGCCGTTTGAACGCCCGCATTTCGATTTCAAGCCCCGTCGGGCCATGCGATCGGGATGGGCTTGCAACCCCAAAAAAGGCATTCGGAGAGGTGGCAGAGTGGTCGAATGCGGCGGTCTCGAAAACCGTTATACCTTCGGGTATCGGGAGTTCGAATCTCCCCCTCTCCGCATTTTTTCTCCTCGCGTATTTTTTTCTCGGTGTTTAATGTGTCTTGCTTTTTATGACTGCTGCCGAAAAAGCTTATAATGATGTCGCCCGCAAACTGGCAGAAGATGGCGCCCAGATCAGCAACATGTTCGGAATGCCTTCGCTGAAAGTAAAAGGAAAAGCCTTTGCAGGACTTGCCGGGGACGCGATGGTCTTTAAACTTACCGGCGAACCTCACAAACGTGCCCTTTCCGAGCCGGGAGCAACGCTTTTCGAACCTATGTCCGGGCGGCCAATGAAGGAGTGGGTCCAGGTCCCCCACTCGTCCGCCAAAAAATGGCTCTCTTTTGCTCAATCGGCTCAGGAATACTGCTCGACGCTCAAAAAGTAACCGGTCCCATATAAAACCGGCGCGTAATATAGAAAGCAGGGTGTAATTTTTTCGTGCGAGCGAGATTATTACAGGTACTACCGTTCATAGAAGTCACAGATTTTTACCGATCTTTACCTGTAACCTTCAGGGGGTTCGGGTGTTTTTCTTCTATAGATATCGCCTCGAAGGTCGAAGGGAAGATGCCATCGGCCCTCCGAAGCGTCATTCTGGTGTCGGTCTTTTTCATCTCGTATTGAAGAGGTACTCATATGTCGAAGGTTCGTGTCGTTCGGTCCACAGTTCAACGTTTCATTTCCGTCCATCGCGCGCGATTTCTCGCGCTCCCCGCTGCACTCATTGCCATCGTAAGCCTCGTCGCTTTTCGGGGCACGCCGATGCACTCGACGAGCGGTGTCAACCCACTCGTGCTGCCGGCCGGGTGGCCAATGCCGATGGTACCGGCAGATAATCCGATCACGCAGGAAAAATTCGTGCTCGGGCGTCAGCTTTTTTATGAAACCGCCCTCAGCGGCGATGGAAAAACTTCCTGCGCGACGTGTCATAATTCCTATAAGAGTTTTGCAGCCGGCGGCGCGCACGCCGGAGCGTTCGGTGATTCTTCGCGACCGGCACGTACGGTCCCTCGCCTTATGAACCTTGCCTACGATACCACTCTGACCTGGGACGGGCACATTCACACGCTCGAAGAGCAGGCGACGATCGCCATCCAGAAAAAAGGCGACCTCTTAGGCGATACGGCAGCTTCGTTCGCCGAACTCCAAAATAACCCGGCGTACGCCGTGCTCTTCACACAGGCCTTTGGCGATGCACAGGTCACGATGGACCGCATTGCCAAAGCGATCGCGACCTTCGAGCGTTGCATGATCAGTGGCAACAGCCCGTACGATCGATATCTGGCCGGTAATTCGGCCGCCCTGTCCGCTTCGGCACTCCGCGGAATGCAACTCTTCTTCGATACGACGAAGACGAATTGCTCGGAATGCCATAATAATATGGGTTCCCAGAGTTCGAATACGTTTGGGCAGATCTTTTCCGATAACAATTACTATCGTACCGGAACCTTCGAGCCGAACCCTATTGACATCAAGCGCGGCGGAGGATATGGGTTCGATACGCTCCCGCAGGACACGAACCGCTTCCTGGATGCCGGCCGCGCGGCCGTCACCCGCGATTCGAGCGATGTCGGTAAGTTCCGAACGCCTTCGCTCCGTAATGTGGCGATGATCGGTCCCTATGGGGCCGATGGAACGGTTCCGACCCTTGCACAGGTGATAGCGAACTACAATCGCGGCGGCAACGACATGTTCGGCTCCGATTCGATGCAGATCTTCAATAAGGACCCTCGTATTAAGGCGCTGAATCTTGACAGCAGCCAGTTGCAGGACCTCGAAGCGTTCCTTGAAGACCTAAGCGATTATACGTATATCAGCGACCAGCGATTCCAGGACCCAGGCGTGGCCGCGGTGACGATCGACAATCATATCATTGCACAGGACCTCTCCTTCTATCCGAATCCCTGCCCGGGAACGGCAACGCTCGAATGCCCGGGAATGACGGGTGAAGTCCGGCTGCAACTGGTCGCGGAAAATGGCGAGACCGTCTGGCAGCAGACGATGCATTCCGATGGGCGCCTGGCAATCCAGTTCCCGGACCTTGCGAACGGATCGTACCGGCTGGTGCTCGCGAGCGGAGCGGATGAGAAGACGATTCCCATCGTACTCCAGCGATAACGAAACGCAAACGCCAAGCGGCCGCTTTCATCAAGCGGCCGCTCTATAATCGCTGATTCGGCCGCTCTATAATCGCTGATTCGGCCGCTCTATAATCGCTGATTCGGCCGCTCTATAATCGCTGATTCGGCCGCTCTATAATCGTTGAAGCGGTCGCACGAAACCGCTCAATTCATCGGGTATTTTTGGATATGCTCGCGGATGGGGCCGTTTCCGTCCTTGCGCGGCGGAGCGGCCTGCGTGTCGGGCACCATTACTTTGGGGAACTGCACGGAGACGGTCGTCCCCTTGCCTTGGATGGAACGAATATCGATCTTGCGGTTCATCGATCCGACCAATTTCTTCGTGATCGATATTATTCTATCTCGTGAGGCTAAATTGTGTGATGCTCCTCTTTGCACAAAACTCAAATTTTACTTCATCCGGTGAACGAAGGCTCTACTCCATGATTGAACTCGGTACTGCAAAACGCTGCAACCTGCTCTTGGTGAACACATAGCGAATCGATAACTTCCTTCCGTTTCGCTTCGATAGTTTTAATGCGGACGTTCGAATTGACCTCCACGACGGTGATGCCGCCGGCGTTCCGGACCGCCGCAAGCCAACGACGCCATCGTGGAAAACCGTTGTTGCGGGCCGCCGCTCTTTTTTGCACCTCTCATCGGGACAAACGAGGCCCTCCGTGCGTTGCTGTTTGATTCTACATGCCGACTCCCGCGATACCTGTCATAGAAAACAAAAACCGTTTTCTCGTCCGCCTTCGAACGGCTCAGATCCACCCCATCCTTACCGATGGGTCGATGGCGGCTACGCTGCATGCAGACGGCTTTACCGATCCGCTCGTCGAGCGGTACAATCTGACGCAGCCGATCGCCGTGGAACATGCGCACCGGCGTTTTGCCGAAGCCGGCGCGGAACTTCTTATGACGAATACCGAGCAGGCCAATCCGCTGACGCTGGCTCGGCATCATATTGCAGAAAAATCGTACGAGATCAATCGCAAAGGCGTCTGGCTGGCCCGTGCCGTCGCCAGCGATTACGGTTCGCTGGTCGCCGCGGCCGTAGGCCCGGTCGGAAAATTTCTCTCTCCGGTGGGACCGCTCCAGCCGGCGAGCGTTCATGCCGCGTTTCGAGAACAACTCCTTGCCCTTGCCGATGGGAACCCCGATGCGATCGTCTTAAAAAGTTTTATCGATCTCATCGAACTCGAGATCGCGATCGAAGAAGCGCAGCGCATCGCGCCGGAGCTTCCGATCATCGCACAAAAAACATTCCCGGAAGACGGGGCCCTGCTTGCGACCGATTTCGCGCGTAACGTTGCCGAACGGCTGCGCTCGCATGGGGTCGCGGCGATCGGGACCAATGGCACGGTCGGTCCCAACCGGATGCTCTCGATCATTGAAGCCTTTGCGCTCCCCGATATTCCGATCAGTGCCCAGCCCGATATCGGGATCCCAACGCTCGTCGATGGGCACGCCATCTATCATGCGACGCCCGAATATTTGGGCGAGAGCACGAAGCGGCTGGTCGAAGCGGGCGTTTCGATCGTCGGGGCCGCTGGCGGAGCGCGTCCCGAACATATCCGAGCGATCCGCGATGCCATCCGTGGCATTCCGGCGGGAGAGATAAAAGTTCACCGCGCTTCCGTTCGGACCGAACAGCGGAACGGCACCGTGCAGAGTTCGGCGTCGCTCTATTCTCAGTTCAAGCGGAACCTCGGAACAAAATTCCTGACGACCGTAGAGCTCGATGTTCCCCGCGGCCTCGATATGTCGAGCGTAACGCAGGGTGCGTCGTTCCTCGCGAAGGCCGGGATCGATGCTGTGAATATCTCCGATGGCGCCCGCGCGCGACTGCGAATGAGTTCGCTGACTCTCGCGCATATCGTGCAATCGCAGTGCGGCATCGAGGCCGTCGCGCACCTTGCCTGCCGGGACCGCAACATGGTCGGCCTGCAATCGGAACTATTGGGGGCCGATGCGCTGGGCGTTCGAAATATCCTGTGCGTCACCGGCGACCCGGCGCAGATCGGCGATTATCCGTATGCGACCAGTGTCTACGACATCGATTCGATCGGGCTGATTCGGGCGGTCAAGTCGATGAACGGCGGTTGCGATCTCATGGGCAACCCGATCGCCGGAGCGAAAATCGAGTGTACGCATTTCCTCATCGCCTGCGGCTGCAATCCGGTCGCCGAAGACATGGAACGGGAAGCCGCACGGCTGGAACGAAAAATTGCCGAAGGCTGCGAAGTGATCTTCACCCAGCCGCTCTTCGAAATGAAATCGCTGGAGCGGTTCCTGGAAGCGGTCCGGCCGTTTCAGGGGAGCGCGCGGATCATGCTTGGCATCCTTCCGCTTCGCAGCCAGCGCCACGCCGAATTCCTGCACTATGAAGTTCCCGGCATGTCGATCCCCGACTGGATCCATGAACGGATCGCGAAACGAACAACGATCGAAGAACAAAGCAAGGAAGGGGTCGCGATCTGCGTCGAATTCCTCAAAGACGCCAAATCGCTCGTCGACGGGGCGTATCTGATGCCCCCCTTCAAGAAATACCAGATGGCCGTCGATATTCTGGAGGCGATCGGATGACGCAGCCCCGCGTTGGAATTGTGCTCGTCAATTGGAACAGTTATGACGACACCGCCGCGTGCCTCACATCGCTCGCTGCGATCACGTACGCGAACGTCGAGATCATCGTCGTCGATAACGGATCGCAGGACGATTCGCTTGCACGCCTGAAAACCGAATTCCCAACCGTGACCTATATTTATTCCGCGGAGAATACCGGCTTTACGGGCGGAAATAATTTGGGGATCGAGCATGCGCTCGAAGCAGGGTGCGACCACGTCCTGCTGCTCAATAACGATACGTTTGTGCTCCCCGGGTTTCTGGAGCCGCTCGTTGCTCGGCTCGAGTCCGATCCGCGGACCGCGGCCGTGAGCGGAAAAATCTATTACGCTCCACAAACTCGTGGCGGGGAAGACCACGTCATCTGGTACGCCGGCTGTTACCGTAAATGGCACATGGGCTACCACCACTATGGGGTCGAGGAAAAAGACATCGGCCGGTTCGAGACGCCAAAAGAAATTCCCTATGCTTCCGGGTGCCTGATGCTGTTGCGTGGCAGTGCCATTCGAAAGATCGGAGTGCTCTCTCCCGAGTATTTTATTTACTGGGAAGAGGCCGATTGGTGCCACCGCGCGCGCGACGCTGGATATCGCTGCATGTATGAGCCGAAGAGCGTTATTTATCATAATTTTACGAGCGCGGCGCTGGGCTACGAAACAGCGTTCCACATGTACATGCAGTACAGGAACTGTTTTATTTACGCAAAAAAACATTACCACGGCCTCGATGCCGTTCGCTACTGGACGTTCTACCCCCTCTATATGATCTACCGATGGGTCTTCGACCTTCGCGCAAAGAACCCTCGCGCGGCAAAGGCGATCTGGTGGGGCATGCGCGACTATTTTAAAGGATATCGCGGAAAGCAGGGGCTCAGGGAACGTGGGTTTATAAAATCGTAATTGCACCTTTCATGGCAACACTTGTGACCGGCGCGGCCGGCTTTATCGGATCCCATCTTGTCGATGCGCTGCTCGAACGCGGGCACGACGTCGTCGCGCTCGACGATCTTTCGGGCGGCTTTCGAGATAATGTGAGTCCTCGCGCGACCTTTGTCGAGGCGAGTTGCGTGGACCATCGGCGCCTGACGCGATTATTCGGCGAATGTTCCTTCGATTACGTTTTTCATCTTGCGGCGTATGCCGCCGAGGGACTTTCGCACTTTATCAAGCGATTCAATTATACGAACAACGTCATTGGTTCGGTGAACCTGATCAACGAAGCCGTTAATCATAACGTCAAGCGGTTTATGTTCACGAGTTCCATCGCGGCCTATGGAAAGAATCAGCTCCCGATGCGGGAAGATTTAATTCCCGCGCCGGAAGATTCGTACGGAGTCGCAAAATATGCGGTCGAACTCGATCTCAAAGCTTCGCACGAAATGTTTGGCCTCGATTACGTCATCTTCCGGCCGCATAATGTTTATGGCGAACGGCAGAACACCGGCGATAAATACCGGAATGTAATTGGGATTTTTATGAACCAGATGCTGGCCGGAGAGCCGTTTACGGTCTTTGGGGACGGGGAGCAAAAGCGGGCCTTCTCGTACATTGGCGATATCGCTCCGATCCTTGCCGAAAGTGCAACGCACGAAGGCGCCCGGAACGAAATTTTTAATATCGGCGCCGATAGTGTCTATACGGTCAATACCCTTGCACGCGAAGTGATGAACGCGATGGGTGGAACAGCGGAAATCAAGCACTTACCCGCACGGAACGAAGTGGTCGATGCCTGGAGCGATCACACGAAAATTCAGCGAGTCTTCGGCAAACAGAAGGAAACGACGCTTTCGGAAGGGCTTGCCCGGATGGCCGAGTGGGTTAAAAGAACAGGTCCACGAAAATCGAAACCCTTCGAAGGCATCGAGATCGAAAAGAACCTGCCGCCAAGCTGGAGGCAAAAATAATTGGACACCACAACCAGCGTCTACGTAGCGAGGGAGGGATTCGAACCCACGACCTGCGGATTATGATTCCGACGCTCTAACCTGCTGAGCTACCTCGCCAAAACCTTTTTTCACGGACCTCAAAAAACGTTATCGTCCGTAAAAAACTGCCCGGCACGAACGAAAATCTTTAGCTGCGTGGTTCCGTCATCTTCCGTGATTCGAACTTCATCCCAAAATCGTCCTCGGCTCGAGTACCTTGAACGCCGGCCAAAAACGTCGTCGAACGGACCGGCCCCGCTGCTGATCCTGCTCCATGGCCGTGGTGCAGAAGCAAAAACGATCTTCTCGATTGAAGGCCTGCTCGACCCATCCTTTCATATTCTTGCCTATACGGCACCCTATCCCTCCGAGATCGGCGGCCGGGAGTGGTTTCATCCCAAACGGGATACTGGCAATAGCGAAATCGAAGACACGAACCGTTTTACCGAGCCAGAAACGCTGCTTACACAAGCGATTCAGGGCCAGCTCGATCGTCAGGCGCCGCAGAGTGCTCCGATGTTCCTGTGGGGTTTCAGCCAGGGTGCGGCCATGGCGCTTATTCTCGGATTACGTGGAAAACTTCCCATTTCCGGGATCGTGCCAATGTCGGGATTTCTGCCAAGCCCGGTAAAGCATTGGAAAGCCTGGAACCGCAAACTCGATATCCTTCTCGTCCATGGCTCGGAGGACGAAGTGCTTTCCTCCCGCTCTTCGAAAGATGCGTTCGAATTCCTTCGATCGAAAAACATTCCCGCCGAGTTCCATGAGTATAAGGGCCGTCATAAAATGACGCTCGACTCGATCGCCTTCATCAACCGCTGGATCCTGGAGCATGACGGATAAACTCGCCTACGACTTCGACCTTCGCCTGGACGACGCCGTCAGCACACACGCCCTGCAATTTCGCATGGTCCCCGAAGGCGCTCGCGTCCTGGATGTCGGCTGTCATACCGGCATTCTGGGCGAAGCACTGCGGAGCAAAAAACACTGCTCGGTAACGGGCCTCGACCACGATCCCCAGGCCCTGGCTGTCGCACAACGTCGGCTGGATGATGTCGTAGGTGCCGATCTCGAGGCGACCGATTGGCAAAAATCGCTTGCGCATCGTGAATTCGATTGTATCCTCTTCGGCGATGTCATCGAGCATACGAGGGAACCGCTGAAAATTCTTCGGGAGGCCAGGGAATTCCTGTCGCCCACCGGCTGCATTATGGTCAGCCTCCCAAACGTCGCGAACCTCCGCGTTCGTCTCGAACTGCTACGCGGGCGGTTCGAATATGCAGATTCCGGCATTCTCGACAAAAGCCATCTTCGCTTTTTTACGCTCAAAAGTGCCCGCAGGCTCGTCGAACAGGCCGGCTACCGAATTCTGCGCGAGACCTATTCGGGTTATTCGCTTCCCCGCTGGCTTATCGATCTATTCCCAACGCTCTTTGCCGTCAATATCATACTGCTTGCCGAGCCGAAGCCGATTGGAACGTAGCTGCATGTGACGGTTTTTCATTAGAAGGTGAATCTCGCCTTTATGAAAATCCCTGGGATTCGAGCGACGGTCGGCCAGATGCTGAACCGGGCACGGAATGCGGTTTGGCCGCAAGACTCGTTCGCTCCTCGCCCTCCAAAACGATTTCTTCGGTTCCTTCTCGCGCTTCTGGTCATCTCCGCGATGGCCGGCGGCGGCGCCGTGTTGCTGCGTATGACCGGTTACGATCTCAGTGCCGAGGCCTGGAGCACAACACAGGTGACGGCGGCGGCACAGAACCGGCTGAAGTCGATCGCATACTCTCTGGACTCGGCTCGCGACTGGCTTTCGGGCGATGCCCCACTCCTTGCGGCGGTCGCTCAGCGGAATACGGCGCAACTGTTTCAACTCTTAGCCGAACGCGACAACGAATTTTCCTCCCGCCTTCCGGATTCGGTCCGTTTTGGGAACCCTGGTACGAATCGCGGATATGCCGTCTATTCGACCGATGGAAAGCTCCTGGCGTGGTACTCCCCTGTCGCGGCAACGTTCGGCTTCGATACGACTCTCGCGGGCGACTTTCTTCTTCCGAGCCACGACCGTGGGCTGCTGCTCGAAAATGGACCGATCTATGCGTATCTCATCGCGATCCGCAAGATCGTTTCCCCGAACGGCCAAATTCAGGCCTATGTGGCGTCCAAGCAACTCCTTGCCACAAAGGAACCATTAACGGGCAACGCCGCCTCGAGCGTGTTCGACGATATTCCCGCTCATGCCCACCGCGATCTGACGTTCGTATTCGGCGGCCGTAGCGGCGTAGCGCGTTCGGAGCGCACCTGGTTTCGAAGGGATCTTTTCGCCGACCCTGGCGACCCGACGAGTTTTGTAGGAACAATCTCCGTTAGCCAGATCCCGGAACCCGTTCCCTCGCTGGAATACCGGCTCCTGCATAATCTTTGGACCTTTGCGCTCACGCTGGCCATTTTTTCGGCGCTCCTCTGGCTCCTGATCTCGATCGCCGAGGCCCCGCATCGCGAACATCCGGTCATGCTGCGGATCGATCGTTCCGCGATTGCCATCCTTGCGATCGTCATCGCGCGAATTGCCATTGCGTTCCTCGGCGCCGCCGGCAAAGTCTTTGGCCCCCAATATCAGGACGCCACCGACTATGCGTCCGACTGGGCATTCGGGATCGCCGGGAACCCACTCGAGCTCTTTCTTACCAGCGTTTTTGCGACCGCCGCGGCGGTAATGCTCTGGATCATTTGGATGCCGCGCGAACGGCTGGTACGCGACGAATCGCGCGAACGGACCTCGGAGCCGCGGACCACCCCGGCCATCGTGTTACTCGTGTTTGCCGTGGCCGTGGTGCTCGTTTCGCAAGGACTGATCGACCTTCTCAGCATTACCACCGAGGCCATTGTCCGGAATAGTTCTCTGCGGTATTTAAATGTCGATCGTGTCCTGCCGGCACCGGGAATGCTCATGATGCTGCTCTCTTTCCTGGGCATTGGCATCACGTATCTGTTCCTCGCGGTCTTAGTCCTGACCTTCGGGCTTCGCAGTACGGTCCATCTCGTTTCCCGGCAATTAAAAGTTCCGACCCGGATCCTTTTGGGCACCGTGTGTATGGCCGTCTTTGCAGCACTCGGCCTGTTCGCTTTCGATCGATTCGGCTGGAGCGATACGTCGCTGCTGAACCGAACGGCCTTTACCGTACTCACTTTTCTCGTCAGCGTTTCTATTATTGTGCTCGATGCCACGCTTGCCGATCCGCTGGACCGAGGGCCCTCCTTCCTCTATAAACTTCCGCGTTCCAGCCGGTCGATCCTCTTCATCCTTGCCGGCAGCGCGATTATTATGAGCCCGCTCATCGCGACGAAGCAACTCTTAAGCGATAAAGAAGTGGCGCACCGCATGGTGCTTGAGAATGCCGAGGTCGATACGCCGGAACTCGAGAATGCCGCCACTCATCTCCTCTCCTCCGCGCGCGACCGGCTCAATCTCTGGCAAACGAACGGTCACGACACGGCCGCGCTGCACGATCAGGCATTTCTCATCTGGCTCGACGGAATGCGCGAGCACCCCCAGTGGAATGTTAGCATCGATGTTTCGAATGCGGCGGGAACGCGTGAATCGCACTTCGCGACATTGGGCGCCGTTCCGGAGCTCGAACATCTCAAACCGAATCTCGACTCGGAATCCCTGCGCCTGCACCGGCTCGACACCGTCTCCATGACGCTCGCCATGCTTCCCGCCTTTACTACGGCCGGGACGCCGGCCGTCTTCGGTGGGATCCGGTTCCACGACACCACCCGCTCCGCCCACGCCGGTGGGAACGGTTCCGTTGCGGCGCCGCTCTTTGTGACCATCGCGCTCTGGAGCGACTTTCCCGCGCTGGCCTCGTCCCGCTCGCAGATTTCGATCGTGGGGTCCAATGTGGAGAGCAGTGCAACCGACGGCTTCATCGTCGCGCAATACCGCCCCAATGCACGGCGCGTGACGAACATGCCCGCACTCGATGTGCCCTCGACCGTCCCGAGCGCCGTCTCGAAACTCCTCCGACACGCACGGAGCGCGTGGGCGCCCACGACGATCAATGGCGCTCCCTATCAAACACTCTATTATCGTTCCACTCCTGACGTTCGCAGGGGAGAAGTTCCGATCGTCGTGGCGGTCAGTATCCCGGAACCGACCTATGGCCGGACGCTGGAATTCGCTCTTCGGCTCAATGCCATCGGCCTGCTCTATGGCTCCCTGATCGTGCTCGTGTTGCTGATCGTACGCCAAATCGTGACGCGGCGCCTACGATTTACGCTTCATTTTCGCGATCGCATTTTCCTGGTCGTGCTCGTCATCGCGCTGGTACCGCTCATTGTCGTCACGAACGTCACTCGGAACCTTTTAGCGGAGCGCGCGCAGGTCGAACAGCAGGACCGCCTGACGCGCGATGCCATCGTCATTCGCGACCGCATGATGCGGACCCTCCCCTCGGACCGGCAGGCCGATCTCCAGGCCGAGGTCGATTATCTTTCCCAGGTCATCGGACGCGACTTTAGCGTGTATGACGCCGTCGGCCGCCTGCGCGCCAGCAGCCGGCCGGAACTTTATGAAAGCTCGCTCCTCTCGTCGACGCTTAATTCAACGGCGGTTCGAGAGGTCATCCTTGGCCAACGGTCGTTTTTTACCGAGCCCGTTTCGATCGGTTCCAATGTCTTCAATGTGGGGTACCAGCCCGTTACGTCTGCAGATGGCTCCCGGCTGCTTGCCGTCCTTGCGCTTGCAACGATGGACGAGCAGCCGCAGATCGAAGCGGAAATTGCCCGAACGACGAGCTTTATTTACGGCACGTTCGCCGCGCTCGGCCTTGTCCTGCTCGGCATCGGAGCGCTCTTCGCGGCACGCGTGGCCTCCCCGATCCTGGAACTTATTCGAGCGACCGAACGCGTCGCCCAGGGAACGCTCAAGACCTCGATCCCCGTCACGCGAGAGGACGAGATCGGAGACCTGATGCACGCCTTCAATGCGATGACGAGGGAACTGGAACGGAGCCGGGAGATCGTCGCCCAAACCGAGCGGGAACTCGCCTGGAAGGAAATGGCACGGCAGGTCGCGCACGAGATCAAGAACCCGCTGACCCCGATGAAGCTCTCGGTGCAGCACCTCGAACATGCGCACGAAGCGAAGGACCCCAATTTCAATTCGATCTTTCGCCGGGTCGTTCGGACGCTCCGCGAGCAGATCGATGTGCTCACGCGGATCGCCACCGAGTTCTCCCATTTCGGGGCCATGCCGCGCCGCCGCTGGGGAGCCGTCGATATTCGAAAAGTCGCCGACAGCGCCGTCGCACTCTTCGACTCGGAACGAAACCGCATTCGCTTTATCGTCGATGTCCCGAAGGACCTGCCCCGCGTCCACTCCGACGAAGAGGAACTCCGCCGGGCCTTCGTAAACCTTTTACGCAATGCCGTCCAGGCCATCGAGGGCTGGGGCGTGATCGTCATTCATGCGCGGAGCGATCAGGGAATGGTCAATATCCGGCTTCGGGACACCGGATTCGGCATGCAGGAAGAGACCTTAAAGAAAATATTCGATCCCAACTTCTCGACGAAGACCAGTGGAATGGGGCTCGGCCTTGCGATCGTGAAAAAAACCATCACCGACATGTCCGGAACGATCCGCGTCGAAAGCCAGCCGGGCCATGGCACGACCTTCTT